>CAMWIM010000004.1 GCA_947174335.1 uncultured Porphyromonadaceae bacterium
GCGAAAGTGGGAGAGTAGGTAACCGCCCCCTCTACGACGCACCCTTGATGAGCAACAGCTCGCCGAGGGTGCGTCTCTTTTTCCATATAAATTTGTTTTTTATATTAATTTTCCAAAATTATTGCTAACTTTGCACGCCAAACTCATATAGATTAATTATTTATGAAAAAGAGTTCTCTTTACACCCGTACAGGTGATGCAGGAATGACATCATTGATTGGTGGCACTCGTGTTAAAAAAAATAGTGTTCGCATTGCTGCTTATGGTGATGTTGACGAACTGAATTCCAATATTGGAGTACTTGTAACATCTCCAAACCTTATTGATGAGTTTCGTGATTTTTTCATCTATATCCAAAACAAGCTGTTTAACATCGGAGCATATTTGGCAACCGATAATCCGACAAATACTCCTACTGAGTGTAAGGGGCTTGGTCAAGATGCTATTTCACGCTTAGAGCAGGAAATTGACCGTCTTGATTCCGAAGTTCCGCCGTTCACTCAGTTTATACTTCCCGGTGGAAGTCGTCGCTCAGCGTTGGCTCACGTTTGTCGAACCGTTTGTCGGCGCTGTGAGCGCAGTATAATTGCCTTGGATGAGATTTCATATGTTGACCCCCACGTGATACGATTTATTAACCGTCTGAGTGATTTTCTGTTTGTTTTTGCTCGATATAACAATGTTATCAACCAAGTTGATGAAACATTTTGGAACAAGGATTGTTAAAGATACAATAGAAATAATAACTAAAAATTACCATATAAGATTATGTATTGGACATTAGAATTAGCGTCAAAACTTGAAGACGCACCATGGCCTGCAACAAAAGATGAGTTAATTGATTATGCAATGCGTTCGGGTGCGCCCCTCGAAGTAATCGAAAACCTCCAGGAAATGGAAGACGAAGGCGAGCCCTACGAATCAATCGAAGAAATCTGGCCCGACTATCCCTCAAAAGAAGACTTCTTTTTCAACGAGGACGAATACTAAAATCGCCGATTTAATCAGGTTTAATAGCCAATATTGAGATTAAGAAGGCATTTAATAATTAATGTAAAAAAGATTGACAGGAATATTAACTTGTCAATCTTTTTTATGTTTTTGGGCAATAAATGCTGCATATCTGCGTAATTATTTGGCTTTTATAAATTTTTAAAGGTTTAAATTTGCATATGTTTTAATAAATTCGTAATTTTGAATAAATTTTTAAATACTAATGCCTAATAGCCAGTTAATCAATCTTATTACTACAGTAATCCAAAGCTAATTTATGTTATCGTCATGTGACACCATTTATAACTCATCTTCTGCTCATCGTTTTCATAGAATGAGTGATAGGAATTTGAATATTAGCATGTTGTTAAAGTTGTTCTGTTTTGTTGTTCTTTTTATGACCGGTCATTGTTCATTTGCCGCTCCCGCCACACTTGTCACCCCCGGTCGTACCCAAAATGCGGTTGAAATGAACGTAGCTCAGAATATGCTTCAACGCGAGCTTGTCGCTGATTCAGTGGCAAAAATGAAAAATTTCTATATGGATCTTCGTAGCAATATGCTTTACGATGTAGCTGCATTACCTAATATTGGTGCGGAATTCTATGTTGGCAGACAAATTTCGGTACTTGCCAACTGGATGTATGGATGGTGGAACAGCGAATCCCGTCATCGCTATTGGCGTGCCTATGGCGGTGATCTTGGAGCGAGATGGTGGTTTGGGCAAAAGAATGGCGGGAGATTGCTCACCGGTCATCACGTAGGAATCTACTTTGGTGCTCTGATTTTTGACTTTGAATGGGGTGGAACAGGATATATGGGCGGTAAACCCGGTGGAACACTTTGGGATCGCTGTCTCGTAAACACCGGTATCGAATATGGCTATTCACTCCCTGTCGGAAAACATCTGAATATCGACTTCTCGATAGGATTAGGTTATTTAGGTGGAAAATACATAAAATACTTTCCTTTGAACAACGAATATTATCGCGAAAAAGAATATAATCTGCGATTTTTCGGTCCCACTAAAGCCGAAGTTTCGCTTGTGTGGTTCTTGGAGTTCGGTAACAACAGCAAGAAAGGAGGCAACAAATGAAAACTTGGTATTATAAAGTTTCCTCTCTCTTGATATGTATCTTGGTGATGTCTCTCGTTGGATGCTCACAAAAAGATCTTAGAGACGATGCTCCCTCTACCATTGCAAGCAATGTGTCTGTGGTTTTTGATTGGAGTAAGGCTACCGGCAACCGGGCTTCTTCGATGGGTCTATATATGTACTCTGACGAGCATGGCATGATAGACTTCTGGTTTAATAAACCGGAGGGTGACAAGATTAAAACATACGGCGGCCACCATACTGTGGTCTGTCACAGCAATGATGACCCTTACACCCATTTCCTGCGCAATCAGCATGCTCACGATACTATAGAGATTTACACTGATGAAGCTACTATACTCCCTGCACAGAGAGTCTTAGCCCGAGGCATCCCACGTGCAAAAGGTGCTGAAGATGAGCCACTGCGTGTAACTCCATCGATGATTTATGGAGCACAGGACAGAGAGGTGACCCTTCATGCATCCGACATGCCCCAGACCGTGACCCTATATCCCGAGGAACTCGTATGCCACTACACGGTTGAGTTTTTAGAGGTGGAAAATCTCAAGAATGCCGACTTGCAAATCGATGCTACGATTTCATCTCTTGCCGGTGGTTATTTTCCCGGAAGAATGTCGCCTTCTTCTGAAGCGGTTTCTCATTCGTTCACGCTCACAGCCGACCAACAGCACGAATCTCTACGTTCTGAATTTTTAACTTTCGGACTTCCTGCCGGTGAGTCGCTTCCCCACTCGATTTCCCTTTATATTGTCCTGAAAAACAATACGGGTAACTTCTATACATTCGATGTTACTGATCAGGTTAATAATGCACCTGACCCGCGCAATGTCACCATCAAAATCTATGGTCTTAAATTACCTGAAATTCCTGAAGCTCCCCCACAAAATATCTCTGTGGAGGTAGATAACTGGGAAACTTTTTACTTTGATCTAAAAGTTTGAAAACATTGCATTTAACAATCTTAATATTAATAAATAATAATTGAAAATAAACCGTCAAAAGCTCTCATATATGAACAGACTTTCTTCCATTGTAGTCATAGGAGGTTTGTTAATCCTTGCCTCTTGTTCGCAGGAAGAGTTGACTAAAACTCCACAGCAACAAGGGTCGATGCCTATATCTTTTCGCGCCGGTGTCGCTACCCGCGTAAATCCCGACCATGACTACACAAAGAATCCTGCTGCATTTTATGTTAGCTCCTATGCTGACAATCATAAATCGGAGGAGGGGATTCCCGAACCTCTCTTTTGGAACGAGCCTTTTAATCTTGCAGGCGCTAACCTTTATACCAGCACAAGCAATCAGAAATGGCCTGAAAATGTAAACCAAATCGAATTCTTTGCCTATGCCCCCTCTCTTGAAGAAATTCAGGTTGCCGCCTTTACGCAACTTGACCCTTTAGCTGAAAATCACAACGTTCTCATTGAGAACTACAGAAACACTATGCAGTTCTTTAATCTGTGTGATGATGGCGCGGCACTTGACCCTGTAAATGAGACTAATACATTTGACGATGTAACTCTTAACAAAGGCTTCAAGTTCGGACGTTTCTACGTTGCCACTGATATCTCCAAGCAAGTTGACTTCATCACTGCCCACACTGTGGCACCGAGACCAAAGGACGATGACGAAGCCGAATTGGGAATAAAATTAGAATTCAAACATCAGCTTTCCAATATCGAGCTTAGAGCTTTCTCAAACCATCCCGAATATAATATAGAAATCGCAGGCGTTAGACTCGGTCGACCCTATACAGGTGATGCAATGTTTAATTTCTGTGATGTCGACGGTGATGTAACCGCAGGCGGACAGTGGTGCTTCTCAAAAAAGCCACAGCGTCTCCCTGTTGAGTACATCTATTCAGAGGGAGATACAATTTACCGTATGGGTGTGTTTAATACCGTCAGTGGTAACGAAGTAGTTTCTACACCCGTGCATACTACACCGGCTACAGCCGCTCATATCATGGGTAAAGGCGGTAACGCAATGGTCCTTCCTACAAAAAATGCGGCATGGTCAGCCGAGGGAAATCCTTGGATTGCACCCGAATATGCCGAAACTCAAGGACTTAAGAAGCCCAAAGAATGGAACGCCGAAACCGAGGGCGATATGTATTTCAGCATCCTCATTCGTGTCACTTTGCGTCACGAAAACAACCAAATCACCACTAAGCAGGTCTATCCCTATATCAACTCCGGCATGAACATTGTCTACATCGAGAAGGAAAAAAACTCAGGCAAGGTAATTGGGCGTTCAAGCAAGGATGCTACCGCCGGAACAGATAATGAAATTGTTGAATTCGGCTGGGCTGCCGTACCTGTAGGTGTGAATTGGGAACGCGGCAAGAAATATATCTATACCCTTGACTTCAGTGAAGGAATCGGCGTTCAGGACCCGGAAGACCCAAGACCCGGTAAACCCATCATTGGTGAGCCTGTCAAGTTCTCTGTGTCGGTTGCTGGCTGGGATGAGCAAACTCTCCCGTTCCCTATTCCTAATGAATAAACCGAAATAAAAATGATGATAAAAAGAATGACATATTTTGCTCTTGTGACGCTGCTCTCCCTTGTCTCCTGTTCAAAGGGGGCAACGGAGCCCGATGTCATTGCATGGGGCGACGGGGCGATCTATTTCAGACCCTCCCTTGCTGACGTTGTTTCATCAAGAGCTCAGGATATGACGCTTGACAGACTTGAGTCTTTTCAAGTGACCTGTTTTTATATGCCCGACATTGAAGTGGGTACATTTTCTCCCTATTTTGAAAACGCCACCTTTATACGTAATACGACCTCAGGGGTTCCGACATTCGGAGCACTTCCTGAAGAAGGACGTCGCGACTGGCCCGGCAATGATGGAGTAGTTAGATTTTTTGCTTTCTCGCCTTCGCTTTCGGTCATGGCTGACGATAATTCTGCGTTTGAAAACATTGAAGATAAGAGTTCATATTTCAATTTCATCAACACTACCGGTCTTCATAAAGAAAATGACAAAGACCGTCTCACGCCATCCGTGGGCTATCGTCTCGGAAAGATTCGCATAAATCCCGATATATCAAAACAATACGACTTTATAGCAGCCGATGTATCGGGTACGAAACTGACCGATTTCAAAGACGGTGTCGAGCTTGCTTTCAGCCATAGGCTTTGTCAGGTCGAGCTGAGAGCCTGGGGCGACAATGAAAAATATAACTTTGAAATTGCAGGCGTGCGTATCGGAAACCCCGTAGTCGAAAGCACCTTTGTGTTTGCCGATGACGCCGCCGGAGACAAGGCAAAAGGATGGGACATTACCGATGCTGTAAAAGACAAGGTTGAATATCTTTATCAAGGCGCCGGTAATTCAGTTGCGGGCGACAAGATTATCAGAATAAACGAGACTGAGCATAACACGCAAACATCGGCGGTCTCAATAATGGGACAGGGCGGCTGTGCCATGGTTATTCCAACATATAACCAAAAGTGGGAAGGTTCCCGTGACCCGAATATTGAAGTCACCCCCTATACCACCGACAAGATGTATTTCAGTGTCCTGATAAGAATAACCGATAAGATAGAAAATGATGATCTCCTCTATCCGTTCCCTGACAATCCTAATGGCATGACAGTAATATATTATGCTGTTGATCAATCCGATAACATTGTCAGCCGACTTTATGCAAATGAAGATCAAGGAACCTTTTTCACCGATCCCGAGCTTCAAAATCCTTATATTGCGGGCGATGGAGAAGTTATAAAAGAATTCGGCTGGGTTGCCGTGCCGGTTGAAGTCGACTGGAAAGCCGGGAAAAGATATATCTATACGCTTGACTATACCGAAGGTGTAGGGTGGCGCGACCCTCATGATCCCGCTCCGGGAGTTAAAATCTTTAGAGATAATGTGGTGATTGATCTTGAGATTGCCGACTGGAAAGAAGGTAAATCAACTGATGTGATCGTACCATGGGTATAACATTGATTAATATGAATATAGTTAAACTGACATATATAACCGGAATTGCTCTTTTACTTGCATCATGTGCGGGTGAAAGAGATGATGATCCTATATTTTCCAAAGGTAACAAGCCGATACTTTTTAACACCTCTCTTCCGGCGGTGACGAGTCGTGCCCAAGTAGTTACAAAAGAGAATTTAGACTATTTTCATGTCACGTCATTCAATCCGTCCGATCCCAAACTTGAAGATGGACATCTCGAAGAGTTCTTCAGGAATGTACTTGTTGAGAAAGATGATGACACCGACCAATATAAATCGGATTACTGTATATGGCCTTCATCCGATCAAGAAGCGAATGTCCTTACATTCTTTGCCTATTATCCTGCCGTGAATGGAGATGCAAAGCTTGATAATTCTTCTACAGTCAGCGGGGGAATTCCTGATTTCAATTACAAAATCACTAATTTCAGTGTAGCTCAAAATATTGCTGAACAGACCGACTTTATAACCGCCTGGGCGACCGGTTCAATGAAAGATAACTTGCTTGATGGAATTAATCTTGAATTCAAGCATCAGCTTAGCCGTGTTGAGGTGAAGGCAAAAAACACCGGCAATAGCTACAAAATAGAGATTGCAGGCATTCTCATAGGGGGTACTTACTCCGAGGCGACATTTGATTTCAAACCTAAGGTGGGGGCGGGCGACTGGATTCTTGGTGATGTGAAAAAGAATGTGCAGTATATCTACAGTGCCGGAGATAAGATAGTGACCATTGAGAATACTCTATCCGGTGTTTCGATTATGGGTTGCACACAATATGACAACTACGCGATGCTGCTGCCGTCCGAATATACAGGTTGGAACTATGAAAATGACAAAACTAATTTAAATCAAGGATTATACCTGGGTGTACTTCTCAGAGTGGTTGACACCAAAGGCAAGCAACAATATCCCTATACCGACACCTATCAAGGTCCCGACGCCTTGGATATTCCTAAGGTGTATCTGGCGGTTGACGGTGGCAACACTGTAATGTCAGGACAGTTATATAAAGGTGAGGATGGAACATATTTCACCGACTCCGATATGACAACGGCATACACTTTGCCTCAGGGGAGCACGGTCAGGGAGTTCGGTTGGTCTGCCATTCCCATCTCGGGTGACTGGAAACCGGGATATTTTTATACCTACACCCTTGACTATACCTATGGGATTGGTCTGCACGCCCCCGATGTGAAACCCTCCAAGGGCCCCAATGCCGGAGACCCCATATTCAGCGACAAGGTTGGACTTACGGTCTCAGTCAAAGGATGGCAGAACGGTTCAGTTTCATCATCCAGCATAAATGTGCCGGAATCCATTTAAACTCATCAATTATGAAAAAAAACAGATATTATACAACTCTTCTACTGCTTCAGGCGCTTATGCTCTTCTCCTGCTCGCAGGAGGAGCCTTTGCGCGTCGATGAAGATGGAGATTTGGAAATCGTCTTCACGACCGGATTGCCGGGTATCGAGACGCGCTCCGAGTCTTTCGTGACAGGCAGCCTTAACGACGGTTTTCGTGTTACGGCATTTTGCCCCGAAGACGAGTCAACGATTGATGGCTCGGGAAACATACGCGAGTATTTTGACTATCAACTTGTGACCAGGGCACCCGGTATGGGCAATGCTTTCCGCTCTGAAATGTGCCGTTGGCCTGAAAATAAGGTCACAAAAGAGGGTACGCTGAAGTTTTTCGCCTTCTACCCATCTTGTGAGGAACTCAGAGAGCGCACCGGTGGAAATGAAGACAACTTCAAATTGACAAACTCCACCACCAAGAAGGGAACTACCATCACCTACAAATATGTGATGGAAAAATTCAAGGTGAACAGAGATATATCACGTCACGTTGATTTTGTGATGGCAACGGCTCAGGAAAACAAAAAGAACGGCCTATACTCCGGTGTGGCTCTTAAATTTGAGCATCAGCTGGCACGAGTCGATATTAAAGCATGGGGAAATCCCTCTACCTTCGATATTGAGATTGCAGGCATAAGATTGGGGAATGTCAATATCGAAAGTAATCTGGACTTCTCCTTAAAACCAAATATCAGTTACAGCGCAAAAGACTCTACGCAAAATGGTCAATGGCTTCAATCTCCCGCCCCGATCAAAGGTGTGGTAGAGTATATCTACCGGGAAGGTGAGCCGGTCATTCAAATAAAAAATGGTGGAAAATACACTACCTCTACTAATGCGACATCGCTGATGGGAAACGCCGGAAGCGCATTTGTGATTCCCGCCTCTTATTCAAAATGGACAAAGTATGCGACGAGCGGCTTATATTTCAGCGTGCTCCTGAGGGTGAAGGATATTGACGGTATGGAGCTGTATCCCAACATTGTAGGTGCCAACATGAACAACTCAAACACAACGGATAATATGAACGTCATATATTTTGCCGTCAACAAGTCAACCGGGGTGATTAACAAGAGGATATACAAAAAGAACGGTAATTATTACGCTGATGAGGAATGCTCCGTCCTCTATACCATAAACCAAAACGAAGAAATAAGGGCTTACGGTTGGGCCGCTTTCCCTCCGTCCAGTAGTACTACGGCATTGAAATCAGGCTGCCAATATACATTTACCTTTAACTACACTAATGGTGTGGGCGTGGAAGACCCGGCGGATGTCCTCACGTTCGCGCCTATCATCACACCTGTCACTCCAACTGTTACGGTGACCTCCTTTAGCTCCGGAGGCACCACCGACGTGACCGATAAGATTAATATAATTCCGTAGATTACAATATTAATGTATGTTGCAAAACAGATTGAAATATATGAAACACAATATACTGCATATCATACTGACGATGCTAATCGGAATAGCATTTGTCTCCTCGTGTGCATCAGAGCCCGAGGTGACTGATTATACAACGGGAGTGGAGATGACATTTGATGTCGGGACTACGACCCGTGCAAGCATAATCACAGAAGACAATTACACCAGTCAATCTTTCAAGCTTTTCGGAGACCTGAATACAAAAAAGGTTTACATCAACGGAGAATACTTTGAAGGGCTTAGGAAGATTTTTAATGGAACTCAAGTGAAGTGTCAAAGCTCCGCCTGGAACTACGGGACTGCTCAATACTGGCTTTTGGGACAGGAATATTCCTTTGTGGCACTTATGCCTTATGCCATATCCGATTTACAGGGCTTGACATACTCCGATTCAAAATTAAGTTTTACTTACACATTGCCCTCCGACCTCAACAATGCCATAGATATTCTTGCCGCCACCGACCGAAGGAAGTTTCTCCTCACAGGCACAAACTTCTCCGGTTTGGCAAAAGTTAATTTTGAATTCAAACATCTTCTGTCGCAGATATCTATTCAGGCAGCCCTTGACGAAGACCTTATGTATGAGGACGATGACAACTACAGGGGGGCAGATCCCGACTATGAGGATGAGTACATAGAGTTTCACAAGGTGGAGATTTGGGGCTCCAAAACAGCTGCAAACTTCACCATAACGCCGGCAGCCTCTTCGAGTACGAATCCTGACCCCTCAGGCACAATAGAAGCAATGCTGATTGACAATGCCACAGATTCAAAACTGTCTAAACCCTTTAACGAAACAAAGAAACTCACCAACAATAAACAATATGTCACACTCTTCTCCGACACTGATGCTCTGCTGATTATGCCACAACAATTAGCCTCTGATTCAGAGGCTAAGATGATATTGACTTACACTGTCAACGGCAACACCGACCGCCTGCGTCAGATAGAGATACCCTTGGCGGGTTCCAAATGGGAGGCTGGTAAAATCTACACCTACAAATTTACCGTGTCTAAAGCCTACACCGGTCAGATCAAGGAGGGCTCCTTGGCCATCGAAATCAATGACATCACCGACTCCGGTGCCAATGACCGGTGGATAAGTGAAAATGACAAACTTGTGTTTAAATTTGGTGAAAAATAATATTTTTGCATCCGGTAGATTATGAAACATATGATTGCCAAAGATATACCAACAATAATAATTATATTACTGAGCTCGATACTGCTCCAATGCCTGTATTCCTGCTCCGACGACACGACTCTCAACAACAGTGGTGACACAACTAATGACGGGGTGGAGATCTCCCTCCCCCTCTCGCTGTCTGTGCTGCCCATGAGCTCAGATGATCCCCAATCGCGTGCCACTGGTTATGAAGCTGCCACAGATGATGAAAAGAAAATAACCGATTTTTGGCTTATAGAGTATAATGAGAAAGGCGTTAGGGTCGGGCTTCCACGTTATTTTGAAGTGGAGGGCGATGCTCTCACATCATATTCGCTCGATGAAATCAATATCATTGTGCCCCGCGAAGATGACCAGAAATATACTTGTGTCATTATTGCCAACACGAGAGACAATACTTTTTTCAGCGAGCAAAACCGCGCGAAATTCAGCACCCTTAATGCCCTGCGCAACGTTGATAAGGATGTCACCAATCAGGAGGACCTCTTCAAGCCCGCCGAGGGTAGGTATTTGCTGATGAGTGGATGGAAACATATCACAAAAGATACCCGGGATCTTAATTTTGATTTGGTGCGCAATGTCAGCAAGGTCAGGGTAAGGCTTACCGATTTTCCTGATGATAAGTTGGTGGCGAAATATTTCCAGTGGTGCGATGTCCCCTTCGGAAAGCTTTTCCCTCACGGCACAAACGCTAATTATAAGCAGAAAGTGAGCCGCAACTGGAGGCAGCATGACGATTTTGACACACTACGGAGTGAAAATGGATACGATTACTATATTCCGTGCAACAGCTGGATTCCGGAAGATATATCTGACACACCTGATAATGGTCCTACCGTCAGAGATGAGGACCCCACATACTTTGATATTGTCTGCCGTCTTAACTCAGATAAAACTGACCCCAATGATGTGCCGATTGATGATCGCGAACTGTATAAGTTTTCCATCTATCCCAGTAAGGATAAGGAGAAGCAATTCAATTTCAAGCCCAACCATTATTATGAGATAGAGGTGTCAATCAAGGATATCCCTGATCCTGATAAAGATCCCTTTTTCAATAAACTGGGCTACACCGACCTCCGTGGAGCCAATTGCTATATTATCGACACCAATGCCAAAGATATCTTCAAGCTTCACCTCGACCAGATTAATAAGTTCTGGGGACAATACAACGGCAAAAACCTGCTTGACAATGACCCCGACAATGAGAACAATGAATGGGTGGCAGAAGTAATCTGGCAGGATACCGATGTCAGGATCTTCGACTTCTCTTTTGCAGAAGATGAGGACTCTGAGAAGGACTTGACAAAGTTTGACGGCAATGGCAATACCTATTTCACCTTCTGTCCCTCCCACAGTGGCACCGGCAATGTGATTGTCGGTGTGCGCAAACGCGTGCCTGAAAATAAAATCCCACCCCGTAATAAACGTGAGTACTTCTGGAGCTGGCACATCTGGATCACCGATTACAAGCCTGATGAGCACCCGGCTGAATGGAGCCGTACTCCGAATGGGTATACAGATGTTTATAAATATCCTGTCACCGGCGGGAATGTGCAGTTGTATTCCAACTACATTTGGGACGTCCCTGTTAAAAATATTTTAACTGATAGGTTTATGATGGATAGGAACCTTGGAGCCTGGTCTGCCACCAAGGAAGACGGCTACAAGACCTTCGGGTTCTATTACCAGCGAGGCCGCAAGGATCCTTTCCCTATCGCCAATTCCTCGATACAAAAGGTTTATGATATTGATGGCAATGAAATTGAGGTATTCAATGGAGCAGAGACTATGATCGTTGAAATGGAACAGGCCACTATTGCCGAGGGTGTAAAGTATCCTTATAAATTATTCCAACCTGATTATACTTCTCAATGGTGTTACGACAGTAAAGCCGGTAATTTTGACAACGGTTGGTTGAACTATAATGTCGATTCTTACACCGAGAAAAGTATCTTTGACCCGTGTCCTCCTGGATGGATGCTTCCCCCGCGTGAAGCCTATGGAGCCAATGTTAGCATCAATGCATACGATACATTCAGCTCCCAGGCAAGTGGCGAACAATATGAGCCTTATGGCATTAGCTTTTACTTATATACGTCTAGTAGTGAAAAGATCTGGTATCCGTTAAACGCTATCCGGCTCCAAGGTACTAGTGTTGGATACTATTGGACTGCTCCTCCCAAAGGATCGTGTGTCTTCAACTTCCAAGATGCCACAATTGGCGGCAGTTTTACGGCTAACGTAAATGTAGCCGGAGTGAGATGCATCAGTGATCCCTCATACAAGTGATTACCGTTATCCAATGCGTGATTAATCCGTTTTTTTCGTGCTTTCAATACGGATTACATCCTTGTCAAGCCTTCAGGGAAGTACGTTATTTTTGACATCCCGGTGATATAACGTATGCCATTATGTCTCCGTGGCTTATGGATTTTATGTTTTTCAATATGTAAAAAAAAGAGGTTGCGTCTATTTTGACACAGCCTCTTTGTGTGTTATTTATAGCAGTATGCTACAATTCCCATTTGGTTTCTTCCATTGGGTCTGTAGCCGATTCTACTATTTCAGGTTCAATACCACCATTTGCAATCGCACCACTCAATGAGAATTCAAGAGTGTGCATCTTCATTCGCTTGAATGGAAAGCTATAATCACTTGACCAAAGCACGATTTCTTCATTTGCGGGAGTCTTATATATAATTTTATAATTTCCGGCTGCCCATACTGAACAATTCTCTGCAATCCAGGCAGCATCTCTCTTCCCCTGATAATTACTAAATCCCGCTGGGAATTGCACATTACATTCCATCGTATTTGTTCCGGTGGAATTTCCTTCCATTACAATAGAATCTTGTTGTTCATTGTATATAATTTTACCTTCATAGAAATCAGTAACCTTTATTCTGATACCATATTGCCAGCGATAAAGTTTTATACTGACTTTCTTATTGTCATCATCAGGTTTAAAATTTCCGTATTCACCTTGATAGCGTAAAATTTGATTAATGTCATTTGGTTTGTTACTGGGCTCCCCTTTAGGGCAAGTTGCACTATGCACAAATCCAGCGTCACTAAAATCCTGATATACCACAGTGTTTAATTCTGGTACTGCATCATACCAACCCAACAGAGTAAATGGATTCATCCATTTACCTTCACCTGCTGGTTCTACAAGATTTTTGCCATCGGGAATATATGTTAAAGAAAAGTGGTAGTAATGCCTCTTGGATAGTTTCAAATTAATTAAGTTAGGATTATCAAAGATGGCACATGCTGCACCATTTACATGGGGACCACCGCCTTCTGCCGGGATAGAATCAACAGACTGAAACACAGCTAAGGCATACAGGTCATCATTAGATGCTCTTGACATAGGAGATACTTCCCATTCAAGAGAGCTGAGAGCAAGAGATACTATTACGGAGTCTGAACTGATTGTGGGTTCTTCCGGAGGTTCGGGAGTAGGATAGTCGGGTTCTTCGGCACCGCTCTGTGAGCAAGCTGCGGGAATAAGGGCAACAATGCCAAATAGCATAATCCCCTTGATGTAATTGAAAAGTTTTGTTTTCATAAAATGATTAATTTATAATTTGATTTATTTTACATTTTCATTTCTTCAGGCTTGATGTACTTGAGAATAATTCTGCCGTTCAAATTAGCCGGGACAACAGTTTCATTATGTTCCCCAATGTAAAGAATTATATCCCCTGCGAGAACTTCAATTTTGACAGGCAAATTACCATTTTCATCAAGTACTTCAGGTTTTATTTCGACTGAACCCAAAATTTTCCACACTTCCTGTCCATCGATAGACTCTATGGTGAAATCATTTAAGATTCCTCGTTCTTTTTGCTCATTAAGGGATTTGAAAAACTTATTAGTTCCCTTCTTGACTCTTTCTATTGAATCTTTGAAAAGTCTCATAGTTATCTTAGTTTAAAAAATTTTATTTTGGAATTTCATCATACCAACGACCTTCAATATCAATATAGCCGTTTTTGTGTTGGAAAGGTATTCCGACAATATTTTCATCGTCGAAATCAGACTCGTTTATAATGCTATCAGCAATTTCATCAAAGGATTTAAGAATGCGACTTCCATCATTTTGAACAAACAATCTTGCATTCACAGAAGTCTTAACTTTAGCATATCCATTTTTAAAAAATTCAGCTATTACAAATACAGCCGGAACGAGATATGAACCATCCGGTTTGAGATAGCCCCATTCTCCTTCAAATTTGTCCCATTTAATTTTAAATGCGGCGAAACCATTGCAGAAGTCCCGAACTTCATCAAATTTTGGCTCAATGACCCATAGACCTTCAGAGTCAACGAAGCCATATTTACCGTCTCTATTTTGTTTAGATTTTAATTCAATCATATTTGTAAAATATTTACTGATTAAATTGATATTTTATAATATCTTCTGAATTAGAGATTAGTCAACGTATATTATCTCAGCATTCCCTTTGGACATATTGCTGATAGTGATACCACTTTTTAAATATAATGTATTTAGAGTCGACATACTGCAATATAAATCGGTCAGGGCTGTATTCTTTGAGAGATCCAACGTAGTAAGCTTGTTATCCAAACAATACAACTTACTCAGAGCTGTGCAACTTGTTACATCTAATGAAGTTAATTGATTCATATCGCAATGTAGCTCTGTCAGTGCTTCATTTTTTGATATATTTAATAATGTTAAATTGTTCAAGTAGCATCTTAAAAAAGTTAGCGCCATATTATTTGAGACATCTAACGTAGACAATTTGTTTTTATCACAGTTCAATTTCGACAGCAGTGTATTCCTTGAGACATCCAAGGAGGAGAGCTGGTTATCGTTACAGTCTAAGGATTTCAGCATAGTACAATCTGAGACATTCAATATTGTCAACTGATTGCTGTAACACTCTAAATCAATCAGTGCTGTATTTCTTGTGATATCCAATGAAGTCAGCTGATTATTACCACATACCAACTTAGTAAGCGATGTATTCTTGAACACGTCCAACATTGTCAATTTATTTAAATGACAATCCAACTCCGTCAGCATTGTGTTATTTGAAACATCTAATGTTGTCAACTTATTATTACCGCAATTTAGCTTCTTAAGAGTTGTATTTTTTTTGACATCTAATGATGTCAACTGATTTTTTTCGCAATTCAACTCATTAAGCACTGTATTATTTGACACATCTAATGATGTCAACTTATTAAAGTAACAATTCAAATATGTCAGCGCGGTACTGCTTGATACATCCAACGTTCTCAAATCGTTGGTACTGTTGCAATCTAATTTAGTCAGCGATGTACATCCTGAGACATCCAAAGAGGTCATAGAATGATTAAAACTACAATCCAACTCAATTAATGCTTTAAAACCAGAAACATCTAACGAGGTCAACTTGTTTGAGGAGCACTTCAAGTTAGTGAGGACTGTATTGTTAGATAAATCCAACGAGGTCAACTGGTTTGAGTAGCATTCCAAATTAGTCAGGGCTGTATTGTTAGATAAATCCAACGATGTCAACTGATTATAATAGCAACTTAGATCGTTTAAATTTTTAAAATATTGTATTCCCTCAAGTGATTTAATGCTTTTAAAACCACAAGAGACTCTTGTAACATTTAATGCTTCCTTGCCTGAAATGACACCATCTTTATCTTTATCAAAATTACTCAAAACATAACTACGGAAATTTTCATCAGGGAAGGCTATAGTCATATCTGAAGGAATTGAAAATGTAAACTCTTCCTGGCTAATTTTAATTGAAGTGAAAGCTTTTCCGGTTTTATCTACTATTTGTATAGTAGCGCTACGAGCATCTCCATTATTTTCACTTACTAACAAAGTAATTGTTTCTTTTCGGTTTGCTCTTGATTCAACAGTGCTAATCCAACTTTTTACGTCGGTGGGGATTGACAGAGAGTAGTCGGTATTGGTTTCTATATTGATACTTACTGACCCACCTGTTGTCGGAACTTGATATGTCTCTCCACTTGTTACCTTTAAAAATTCTTCCTCTTTGCCATTTCCCTGGTTAATCTCAATTGAGGTGAAAGCGTTACCGTCTTTATCTACTAATTGAATGTGTGAGGTACGGGCAACATCTTTATTCTCCCTAATTAATAAAGTGATTGTTTCTTGACGGTGGGTGCGTGATTCAACTTTGCTAACCCAATGTTTATCTTCGTCAGGAATTGAAAGGTCGAAGTCTGTATTTGTTTCGAGATTGATACTTACGGTTCCACCGGTTTTGGGTACTTGATATGTTGTTCCGCTTGTTACCTGCAAAAAATCTTCTTCGCCAAACGAAATGCTGCTCATCACAGTTACCTTACCGTTTGATGCAAGCAAGATGACCTTGTCATATTCGTCAATAGCATCCCCGGTAATAATAGAGATGGTACCTTTTGCTGAATTACGATTATTTAATTTTGCTTTGACATTACCCGATGAAATAACCTCCAATTTGAGTCCAACGACGCTTCCTTCAACAACATAGCTGATATTATAGGTCGAATTAGGAGAAACTGATTTTAGTTCGGCAAGCGTTTGCTCATCAAATTTTATGGTTAACTCTGCTTGACGAGGGAGTGTAAATTTAGTGCCGTCTGACAGAGTAAAGGTTACTTTTTGAGGGTCTGAGGTGTCAATGTCGTTGAAAACTGCATTTTTACCGTCGGCGGTGCCTTTGCCGAGATTGACCCAGGTTTTGCCACCGTCAGCCGACATCAACCAGTTGTCTTTGTCAATTTTAAACTCGGGAAGAACAACATCTGATGTTCCGGTAGTACCAACTTTATTCCCATCTTCGCTGAGTATCCATTCTCCGTTGATAGTCCAATAATAATCTCCTTTTTCATCTTGTTTGATTCCAATAACGGGGGCTGAACCATTAGTGCCATCAGCACCATTGATGCCATTGACGCCGTCTTGACCATCTTTACCGTGATAAACCGAGATTGACGGACTTTTGACAAATGCAAATGTATAGCCGACCTCTTTTTCGCCCTCTTTGATCGGAGTAACTGAAGTGATAGCATCTCCGTTTTCCATAGCGTTAACCAATGTCTGAATCGATGTGACATTAGTATTCAGTTGTTTGCACTGTTCTTCGAGCGACTTCACTCGATTTTCAAGATTTTCAACGCGATTGCTCAATGGTCCGTCGTCATACTTGTCACAAGATGACAATGCGAATAGAGCAACCGCACAAATGGAGAGAATAAAATTCTTCATTATTAAAATAAGATTGGTTCAATGTCCGACCAACACCCACTCGGACTGGTATATACAAAAAAGCGTGGTGCCGAACTAAGTTGCTCGTTCCACGTCTTGAGGCCTTCGCATTGCCTAACATCAAAGAACAAGCAAAGTAGAAGACCCACGCTGTATGGTATATATAAATATATACACATCAGGTGTCACTACTTATGCTTCGTTCGATTGATGTTTATTTTGAAAGTTGCGAAGTTCCAAGACATCAGAACTGAAGCGCGATAGTAACGCTTTATGTTTTATTTAAACCATCAAAAATCTCCTCGCTCGGAGGGTTGATGACATCGCAAATTTACGACATAATTTTGAAGTAACCAAATAGGTTGCACAAAATACAGTGTTTTACAGGTCATCAAAATGGTTTATAGCGTGGGCCTTTTTCCTTTGCCACTGCAAAATTAAATGAAATTAATTCAAAAACTATCATCCACTTCATCCATTTTGGGGGTAGACAAATTCCTTACGAGCTATTATAAATTTAACAAAATTTGTTAAATTTGATGTCGTGTTTTGAAATGTTTTGGCACTCACGTTGTTATATAAAAAAAAAGTATTATCTTTGCGAGTTATGAAATCAAAAGAGCAAATTCTAAAGATTAGAGCGACTGTATTATATATACTGAGTGCATTTCCAAAGGGTATAGACTACATTAAACTTTTTAAGATTTTATATTATGCCCAACAGAAGCATTTGGTATGTTATGGTCGTACTATAATCAACGATAATTTTCAAGCTCGACAAAAAGGTCCGGTTTGTGGATTTGTACGTAAAGGATTGAAGCTTATTGAAAATTCAAAAAAACTTGAGGATGATTTTTTGATATTTGGTAAAAATATTCAGGTTTCCATGGGGAAAGATTGTCAAATTATAAGTTCTCATGAGATGCCGGATATGGATGAATTGTCAGTTTCAGAAAAAAAATGTCTTGATACATTCATTGAAAAATTTAGAGATATGAATTCTAAAGATGTATCAGATTTTTCACATAAAGATAAAGCATGGGAAAGAGCGTTTAACAGAGCTAAAGATGATCCTCAGCTTAGGGTGATGACAATACTTGAAATTGCCGAATCAGGAGGAGCGAATCATAATACATTAGCTTACATTAAAGAGAATCTTGAATTGGATCAATCGTTGAACTAATGGATCGCAAAATTCAACTTGGTGATATTTATTACATTTCCTTAACTCGTGATGATGATGTGACGCCAAAAGGTGGTCTTGACCACCGAAAAAAGTATTGTTTTGTTGTCGGTTTCTCAGAATATGGATTTTATGTTGCGTACTTCTTGATGAACAGTGAAGTTAACAAAAAATATATCAATACAAATGAGCGTTTGTCGTGCCAATATCCATTATCTCATTCAGATTATCCTTTAATAATCAAACCCGAAAAGGATCCTTCATTTCTTGACTTGGGCCATGTTAGAGAGATTGAAAAGACACGTATGTTGACTGAAGGTAAATATTGTGGATCCCTAACGGAAACTGATCACCGAAATATTTTTGAATGGTTACGAGATTCAGAACAGTATTCGCCAAAAATGAAACGAAAGTATGGTTGGGTTTAATGCTCGTTAATATCCCTTTTTCTTTTTCGTTCATCTCGTACGGCTTTTATCTCAGCATTTATTTCGTCTAATGACATTTCGGGAATATTTGAGTTTGCAATGGATTGGCGCATCGCATCAAATGCATTGAGAGCTTTTTGACGTGATATCTCAGTGCTGTCGGCTCTGATCTCAAATGGAATTTTTCTTTCTCTTACAACGGTTTTCATAAAAATATTGAAAGCCGAAGATGTACTAAGCCCGAAAGCCTCACACAATGAATCGAAATTCTTCTTTAGATTCTGATCTACTCTGATTGATATTGTCGCTTGTGCCATAATTATGTTATTTGTAATGCAAAGATATGATATTTGCATTACATTTGCAAGAATATTTGTTTTTTAATTAATTCTGGTGATATTTAGACCATAGAGGATTGAAGTCTGCAAATTGTTCCTTGTAAGGAACAATTTGGCGAATTTTACCTTGCAGGGAACAATTTTTATTATATTTGCAGAGAATTTCTTTATTGATCTATGTCGCAGTTCCTCAATGATGACAGTCAATTCTCGCATGACGGTCGTGGCGAGATTGATTTTGATGACGCTATCAGGTTGCCTGACGGCGGCTCGACTTGTGACATTTATCGAACCAAATGGCAACGCCGCGATGTGTTTGTAAAACGGTTGAAGGAGGAGTTCAGGAATAAGCCTCTCTACCTTGATGCACTCGACAAGGAGTTTGATGTCGGAGTCAATCTCAAGCATCAATCGTTGCCCGAATATCGTGAATTTCATCGCGACTATATCGTACTCGATTACATTGACGGACAAACCCTTGCCGAGATGATTAGCCGTCAGGACCCGTGGCTGACCAATGAGCGTAACATAATTAAAATGCTTCGCGAACTGGTTGATGTTGTCGGCTATCTGCACCGTCATAACGTGGTGCATTGCGACATCAAGCCTGACAATATTATGATTACTGCCAACGGGCGAAATCTTGTGTTGATCGACTTTGACAAAAGCTATACCGATGCGCTCGGCGATACATCGGGACATCCCGGAAAATATGGATTGCCAACTGACGAAAAGGGTCGCATGGCTATCGATTTTCATGGTATTGGAATGGTGGTCGAGAAGTTGAAAGAGAGTGTTCGCGGCTTCAAATTTTCAGCATATAAGAAGTTTGTGAAAGCGTGCAATAAATCAGATGTCGATTGCGAAGAACTTTTTGCCATATTAGATTATACTCCATCCATCCCCCAAAAACAAATCAAATATATCATGATTCTTGTCGCGATTATAATAATGAGTGTCGTGATATATTTCAGTAATAACAGGGAGGGCAATAGTGTCTCGTCTGAGGATGTTGATACAATTTTTACCGAACCTGTTACTGACGAGAAAATAAAACAAGACTCGGCTTATTCAGAAGAAATTATATCACCCAAAAGCGATGAAAATGGGCTGAAAACTGAAATATCAGCAAATGAAATTGAATATAATTCGCCCAAAAAACTGTGGGATATTGCTGAGAAGAAGGCTGCGATTTTAGATGGTGTGATAAAGCCGCAGTTTGATGAATTGCAGGCAAGTCTTGACCATCTTCAAAAACTCAAAAATGATACTACTTTAAGCGGAGAAGAACTTCTTGACGCAATTCGTCGACAGGGCGATTTGGAAGATGAATATGTAAAGGAGGCTGTTTTACGGGCGCAAGAATTGTTTAATCTGGATCAAGCCAATGAGCTTGATCAGCGTGAACTCTCGCGCATTTTGTTTAAATCGAAAGCTTATACCGAGTATAAGCGGAGATATGCTCGTGAAGGTCGCGAATTTCGACTTGAATATGAGCGGCGATTACAAAAAGAGGGGAAGACATTAGAGGATCTCAACTGATTTCAGCCCCTTGAACTTTGCCGACTCGTATGCCCCGAGATCTTTACCGTCACGGATAACGTGCGCCGCTACAAATCGGTGTCCGCCTGCAAGTTGAGTGATAGTCAGCAGGTCACCTGTCATGATATTTTTGCTCCCTTTAACTCCATTGACAATAAACTGAGAGTCACCCAGATATGTGAGAAAAAATTCACGGTTAGGAGCGTATGCGATTCTGATTTGTGTTCCTTTTCCCAAGTCTTTCACTTCAATACAATCAATTGGAGTAAATAACGAAATATCAGCATCCTCGCCAAGTTCTTTTATCAGCGATTCATAGTCTTCACTACCAAGATAACGGGCGATTATGTCCATGGTCGAAAGGCGAGGCACAACCTTGTCGTTCTTGAAGCCAAACAACCTTTTGAGTGTATTGACCCCCAGATGCTCGTGTGTGTTGTCTTTTATTGATTGAGATAACACCTCGAAATCGGCACTGCGGGTCATCCCCAAACCAACCTTTTCACGCACTCTTCGGAGTATTTCGGTTTTATTAGTCATGATTCTAACTTTTTAAACTTTGTGCAAAAATAATGGTTTCTTCTCAATTAGAGGTGCAATTGCGTTGAAATGGACGAAGTGGATGAGTCAAACGTGACGGAAATCAGCCATATATCTTGTAAATTTGTAGTGCCTAAATTAAAAATATGTAAATATGAAGGATTGGATGTGTTGGACACTGTTAGTCATCGGTGTAATTGCGATTGCCTGTGTATCCTATTGGTTATCTCATAATCTGCCGATTATGTGGAGTATAGGTACGACAATCTTTTGCAACTTTCTTGTCAGTTGCTATCTCACATTCCGGAAAAAGTGGTCGTGAAATTGTTCTATTCCCGTTCGTAGCGTCGATAGAGGGTGAAAATGAGTAAGCAGCCGATGAGGACAATTGGCACACCGATAATCGACGGCGCACTAACACTGTAACCTTTGGCAATGACAAGGCTGCCGAGCCAAGCGGCGATGGCGTTTCCGGCATTGTAGGCTATCTGGATGCATGCCGCACCGAGAAATTCACCTCCACGCGAATATCCCACAATTGACGATTGCAACGGACTCCCCGAACCGAAAAGTGTGGCTGTTCCGAGCATCATCAGCACAACGGCGGCGACTTGATACGATTCGAAAAAGTAAATGAGAACCATCACCGGGATAGCCGTAGCCTGCACCCATCCTGCCACCCACGACGGTTTGTAGCGGTCGCTGAGTCGTCCGGCGATGAGATTACCGCCGACCATGCCGAGCCCGGCAAGCACCATCAGCCATGTAAGGTCGCTTTGAGTAAATCGGCTCACTTGAGTAAGTTGCGGGTCAATGTAGCTGTACCAGCAGTAAATGCCGATTTGACCGAAAAGCACCCCGCCAAAAATTAACCACGGCGGGAGGGTTTTCAAAAAATGAAATTGAGCCTTAAAGCCTTGATATTTGAGCGGCTCAAGCCGTGGTACCCATAGGGTGATGGCAATTGCCGTAAGTGTGCCGCAAATTCCGGTAATCAAAAAAGCAAGACGCCACGTAAGGTTGTTGGCAATGAACGTCCCCATCGGTACGCCCACAAGGTTGGCGGCAGTCATTCCCGCAATCATATAGGCGACAGCACTGACCTCTTTGCCCGGATGTGCAATTTTTCGCGCGACAATTGCTCCGACACCAAAGAAACATCCGTGGGGGAGTCCTGAAAGAAATCGGGCTGCAAAAAACGAGTTATAGTTCCATGCTCCTGCCGCTGAAAAATTTCCGACCGCGATAATTACGCTCAAAAAAATCATCAATCTTTTAAGCGGAATTCGTCTGGCAAACAGCAACATTATAGCACCTGCACACACCCCCAGCGCATAAGCCGAAATAAAGTGACCGGCTTCGGCAACAGTGACACCCATGTTTGAGGCGATGTCGCTCAAAATGCCCATCATCAGAAATTCGGCAATTCCAAGTGAAAACGTCCCTATGGCGAGTGCAAAAATTCCTTTATTCATATTGCTCTCAGTCGATATATTTGATTTCGGTCTTTGAATTGATAAACTCGATTCCGCGGTTGATATTTATACCGTTAATTCTGAATCCGGTCTTCAGATACAAGGTCTTGAGCGACGGCATTACGCACCATAGATCGGTCAGCTCCGTGTTTTTAGAGAGGTCTAATGTCGTGAGCTGATTTCCGTTACAGTTCATCATATATAACTCGGTGTTGTTCGAGAGATCAAGCGTTGTGAGTTGGTTTTCAGAACAATCAATATCAGCAAGTGCTGTATTTTTTGTAAAATTGACCGAGGTCAATTTATTGTCGTAGCAATACAGGTGGGTCAAAGTTGTAAGAGGGGATAGATCTAATTCGGTTAACTCATTATGATAACAATGTAGCTCGGTTATCTTTGTGTTCTGAGAGATATCTAACGACGTTATATCGTTATATGAGCAGTCAAAATAGGTTATCTCAGGGCAGTGAGAGCTGTCGAGCGAAATAAGCATGTTTTTGTGACAGTTCAGATATGTCAGTGACGGGCAATTTGCAAGATTCAATGAAAGAATCTGATTGTCGGCGCACAATATCTGGGTAAGTTCGGGACAATTTGGAATTTTAAGTGAGGTCAGCAGATTTGATTCGCACCACAACGATTTGAGTGCAGTGCAGTTAGATACGTTTAGCGAATACAGCTTGTTGTTAGAGCAAGACAGCGAGGTCAATGCCTGACACTTTGATACATCCAACGAATTCAGACGGTTGCCCGAGCATGATAACGAAGTCAGAGCCGGGTTATTAGATAGATTCAGTGATGTGAGGTGATTGCCGTAACACTCCAGCTCGGTCAGAGCCGGGCAATTAGAAAGATTCAGAGTGCCGATCAGATTGTCAGAACAGTCTAAATAGGTCAGAGCTTTGGAATTGGATAAATCTATTGAAATTAAACGGTTGTTGTAGCATTTCACACTGGTTAACTCCGGACAACAAGCGAGGTTGAGCGTTATTAGGTCGTTGCCATAGCAATCCAGGTCGGTCAGGCGGGGGCAGTTTGAGAGGTCAAGCGATGTCAGGTAGCAGCTGCACGACAGTGTGGTCAAAGCCGGGCAATAAGATAAATCTAAAGTTGTCAAATTGTTAGCCGAGCAATCAAGATATGTCAGTGCTGCACATTTTGACAAATTCAGATATGGAATCTCATTTGTGCGACATTTCAATTCAGTCAGTTCGGCGCAGTCCGAAATATCAAGCGATGCAATTAGATTGTTTTCGCAATTCAAGCTTGTCAATGCTTTATTTTCAGAGAGATTGAGAGTGGTTATTTCGTTATTTGAGCAATTGAGAACTTTCAGATTTGAGAAATATTGAATACCCTCAAGCGATTTAATGGTGTAAATCGATCGTTTTGATACGTCGAGTGTCGTTACCGCTAACGCCTCTTCTTTAGAGAGAGTCCCGTCGTGGTTGGTGTCTAAATCTTCCAACACATATCTTCTAAATAACACATCGGGGAAAGCCGATTGCATATTTGACGGAATCTCGGTGTTAAGCGATTGACCCTCTTGGCTGATTTGTATCATTGCCAATGTTATCCCATCGATGTTTGTTAGATACACTTTGGTTGTGCGGGTGACATCGTTGTTTGGTGAAATATTCAGTGTGATAGTCTCTTGCCTGATTGCTCGCGATGTAACCTCGCTGATCCATCCTTGGGCATCTTCAGGAATAGAGACCGAATAATCGGTGTTGGTTTCGATGGTAAATTCTATAGTCCCGCCCTCATTCTCGACGTTATAAAAAGCTTCAGAAGTGATATGTATAAATTCGTCTTCTTCAAACGACAAACTCTTTGATACCGAAGTAGAGCCGTTTGAAGCGATCAAGATTAACTTGTCAAGTTCGCCAATTGTTTCTCCGGTTTGAATGGTGATTGTTCCTTTTGCTGATTCGGCATCTTCAATCTCAGCCTTGATATTGCCCGATGTTACAACCTCAACATTCAGCCCTTTGGTTTCACCCATAATGGTATAGGCTACTCTGATTGTCGCGTTAGGTTCGACCGGAATATTATTGTCAACGTCGTCAATGTTGAATGTGATGGTTAATTCTGGCTGGCGGGGTATTATAAGTTTCTCGCCATTTGACAACGTAAAGACAACCTTCTCTGCATCAGACATATCAATGTCGCTGAAAAGCACATTGTTGCCTTGACCGAGATTGATCCAGCTTTTACCATTATCGAGGGAAACATACCAATTTTTTTTCTCAATCTTAAGTGTCGGTAGAACAGCAAATTCCGATCCGTAAGGCATGACCTTATTACTGTTGCTGTCAAGTAGCCAACCGTCGTTTAAAGTCCAGTAATAAATGCTGTCACTATCTTGCTTGATGCCGATTGAGGGTGATGTCGAGCTATTCCCGTAATAGATTGAGATAGGCTTATTTATAGCGAATGCAAAAGTATAGCCGACCTCTTTATCATCTTCAATTAGTGGCGAAATAGAAGTGATAAGGTCGTTATCATGCAAAATGTCAACCAACGCTTGTAAGGCGGTAATATTGGAATTTATCTGATTACACACCTCATCAAGCTGCTCATCAGGATAGCCGGGCTCCTCTTTGTCATCATTACAACCGACTAAAACCATGATTGTTATCAAGAAAAGTGTGTATATAAATTTTTTCATAGTGTGTTTTTGATTGTTACTGCAAAGTTAAAATATAATTTTTATATGAGCAACATAATTAAAAGTTTTGATTTTCATTTTTAATGTATTTCACGCAAATTTAAAGGATAAAAGAGAAAGGTTATATAAGTCTTAATTCCTTCTGCTAATTTTTAGTGAATAGTAGTGAATATAGTTTCTAAATTATTGTTATTTTTGCAAAATAGAAAAATTAATAATCTATTGAAAGCAAGATAATGACTGAAAAAGAATTACAAACATATTTGCTAAAGAGATTTCCAAAGGAAGACTCGGGATGTGATTGGAAAGAAATGAAAAATCTAAAAAATTCATTTGCCAACGATCCTCATAAAGATGTTATATCTTATCTTTCAGGTATCTCAAATATGGAAGGTGGGTATCTTGTTATTGGAGTAAAAGACGGAACTTTGGATATTGTAGGTACCGATTTGTCAAAATTCAATTTTAATTCTACTTCAGTAATATATAAAATGATTGAGATGTGTCCCAATCTTCCGTCTGAAGGTCTTTTTGTTGAGGAGTATGTAACTTCTGATACTGATAAGACGGTGTGGATTATCAATATACCTAAACATCTACCGCGCCGCCCTGTATTTGCTCATAAGAAAGCGTGGCAAAGGATAGGGGACTCCCTTGTTGAGCTTACATCGGAACGTGAGAATGTCATATTGAACGAAGAGATCTTGCACTATGATTGGTCTGCGGAAATCGTGGAGGATGCTGATTACACTGATCTTGATGTTTATGCAATTCAAAAAGCGTTGGATGGTTATTGTGAACGTTATCCTAAGAGAGCAGAAGAAGCTCGAAATTGGAGTATAGAAGTCTTTTTGGACAAAGCAAAGATTACAAAAAGCGGGAAAATAACTCGTACGGCATTACTTTTGCTTGGAAAAGAAGAGTCGGTTCATTATCTAAATCATCCTGCTGAGATGGTATGGAAACTTCAGACTGGGGAGGAACGAGCTGCCCAGATATTCTATCCGCCATTCTTACTTACCGCTGTAAATCTACGAGCAGAAATAAGAAATTATCAAATAAAGATATTCCCCTCAAATGCATTGCTCCCATCTCCCGTGCCAAAGTATGATCAGCGTACTCTTCTTGAAGCACTTCATAATTGTATTATGCATCAGGATTATACAAAGAAAGAACGTATAGTAGTGACCGAGACGGCTGATAGTGTGAGGTTTCAAAATGCAGGATCATTCTTTGAAGGGCGTTACTCAGACTATATTGAAGGCGAAAAGTCTCCTACAAAATATAGAAATGAATTTCTAAAAACGGCAATGCTAAATCTTAATATGGTTGATAGTCAAGGGTTTGGAATTCACGATATGTTTGAACATCAGCGAAATCGTTATCTGCCTATGCCTGACTTCGAAAGATCCACAGAATCTCATGTTATTTTGGAAATACCCGGACAAGAAATTAATAAGGAATATTCTACTGCGTTGATGGAAAATTCAACACTTGATTTGACAACGGTATTTCTTCTTGATAGGGTACAGAGAAATAAACCGATTAGTAAAGAGGCAAGAGATAGATTAAGGGAATTAAATCTGATAGAGGGTCGCCATCCTCATATTTTTATTAGTAGAAAGGTTGCTCAGCTTACTAATATGGAAGCTGAATATACCGATCTCAAGGGTTTTGACGATGAATATTACAAAGATCTTATTTTAAAATCAATTGGAGATCACAAAAGGCTTCGCAGAGATAAAATTGATAAGCTTTTGTATGGAAAACTTCCAAGTGCAATGAACGATCGACAAAAGAAGAATCATGTTGATTATCTTTTGAAAAGCCTTCGTAAGGCTGGAAAAATACACGTCGGGTCAAATAAGAACTGGGAGCTTGGTCCTGGGCAAGAGATATAAAGGTCGTTAACCGCTGATTATAAATTTTTCCGCGAACTTTCCGCGAACTTTCCGCGAACTTTCCGCGAACTTTTATTGGCAAAGTATGCGGTTTTAGCTGTAAAGAGGCTTGTTAAGAGAGATTTATATTGGAGAGTCCTTAAAAAATTAAGCCATTAATTCCGCAAACAATTTAGCCTTACACCAAAAGAAAAGCTCTTTTTAATTTATTGTCATTGGAGGTCGTTCGGTAAATTTTGAGGCGATAGTGTCGGCCAATTGGATTAGAGTTACAAGAGGATAGAGCTTTTCAGCGGTGCGGAATGAGTTGCGTTCTTCGTTATCTGACTGATTGACGCTCCAAGCACCCATGTGCCAGCGAATTGCGCTGATCTCTGCATCGGTTAGCCCGAATCCCATTCTTAGAAGCATTACAACCGATTTTTCGCCGTGACCGATTGGGAGAGCACCCGGGTCAGTGCCAAATTCGGCTTGCCCAAACTCGATTTGGGCACCGCGTTTGCGGTGATAAATATCGCTTTTACACATATCATGAAGCAGACTTGCGACAATGATACTTTCATCGCTGATATTGTCAAAAATATCAGGACGCTCGGTCATAAAAGTCTTTTTCAGCGTGAGTGCCGCCTCACAAACGTTTAACGAATGACACATTAAACCACCCTCAAAACAAAGATGATTTTTCATTGATGCCGGAGCTGTGAAAAATCCTGAATTTTCGAGTTCTTCAAGAAAATAATCGATGTCGTCGATTCCTGTAGATTTCAATAAATCAATAATTCGGTTTTTGACTTTTTTCAATTCTTCTTTATCCATATCAAATTTCTTTTTTGCAAAATTAAAAAAATAACTTGGAAATAGAAGAATATCTGATATTTAGATGACATATGAACTTAAAAAATTCGGAATTTCTGAAAAGTATAAACAGGTTGAAAGTATAATTAAAATAAATAGCGCTTCTAAAGTTTTACTTTAGAAGCGCATATTCAATTAAATGAGCTATTTAGTGATCCCATTCAAGACCTTCTGTTTTGAAATTAAAGGTTCGAGTTCCTTCGCTGAAAAATTCAGCATTGATTTTCATTGTACGTGATTCTTTTATTTTATTGAGTACTTTATTATAATTATCAATGAAAAGGAGATCTGTGCTATAATCTGAAGGTTGAATGCAATGAACAATAATAGGCTCATTATCATCAAAACGTACTTTAATATTTGTCCCGTTAATACCTGGATTAAATTGTCCCTTGGAGATTTTTATATAAATATTTTTCCCATATTGAGGACTATTTCGGATTGTAAGGGTAAGACTACTGCCTCCATTGTAAGGAAAATCAAACTCAACTTCATTTTCTGACTCAATAGAAGCATAGTAAGTAGTTTTATCTGTCATTTCGTCAATGGACTGATGATATTCCCAAGCTGTTTTTTTAGCTTTATTTAATTGAGGATCCTCCTTTGTCAAACTTGAGTCCGAGCTACTTTCAGAAGTTGTTTCACTTGAAGAGTCGTCAGAGGTACATAAGGCGAAAGCAAACAAAACTACTAAAAAACATAGAATTGGTAGAAGAAATTTCTTCATGGCTGTTTATGGTGCCTTCGGACTCCCCTCGTTGGCATTTATCAGATTATAAAAAGAGAGCGTGAGAGCCGTACCTGCTGCTCGTTCCACAATTGGAGGCCTTCGCATTGCCCGGTTAGTTGAACGAGCAACTGCAGAAGCCTCACGCAGAATATGCCTATACAATAACATATGGTACTCACGCACCAATTGTTATTGGAATGTACATATCCACAAGACATCTACCGTTGCTACAATCCTGACTAACCTAAGAAAGTTGCGAAGTTTCCAATTGTCAAGAAAGAGCGTCGAGTAAACGCTATCTAAAAATGTTAGCCGACCCTCCCGCATTTCCCATACCAAGGCTTCTGCGTTTAGATCTGCGGTGCAAAGTTAGATAAATTTTATTATTCCACAAATATTAAAATTTAAAATTATTGGTAAATAAATATATTTAAGGTGGGATATTGTGTCATTTTTCGCGAACTATTTTGAAAATATAAAAAGAATGTTGTAACTTTGTGGTCGAAAATAGAATATCGCACTTTTTAATTCGATAACTCAAGGGGTCTTCGCCTTTCACGGCCGAGATTCTTTATTTTTTTACTATTTACGAAAAAACAAAAAAACAGATAAAACTATGGCAATTACTTTTATGACAAAAGAGGGCTATAAGAAAAAAATGGAAGAAATAGCCTATCTTGAAAATGTAAAACGTCCTGAAATATCGGCTGCTATCGCTGAAGCTCGTGACAAAGGTGACCTTTCGGAAAATGCCGAATATGATGCCGCTAAAGAGGCTCAGGGTATGCTTGAAATGAAAATTTCACAGCTTAAAGACCTTGTGGCTAACGCTCGTATTTTGGACGAAAGCAAACTTAACACCGACGTTATTCAAATTCTTAACCGCGTTAAACTCAAAAACTTGACAAAAGGTGTTGAACTCGAATACACAATCGTGGCTGACAGCGAAGCTAATCTCAAAGAAAAAAAAATCGCTTCGTCAACTCCTATCGCCCAGGGTCTTCTCGGTCACAAAGTTGGTGACGTGGTCGAAATCAAGGTTCCTGCCGGAGTCATGAAATTTGAGATTCTCGAAATCGGCTTCTAAAAATTATCGTTTATGGCATCAATCTTTTCACGCATCATCGCCGGCGAAATTCCTTGCTACAAGGTTGCCGAAGACGATAAGAATTTTGCATTTCTCGACATCAATCCCGTTGCGCCGGGTCATGTTTTGGTCGTTCCTAAAAAGGAAGTTGATTATATCTATGACCTTGACGAGGATGATTATGTTTCGCTCGAACTTTTTGCTGCAAAGGTAGCTCGTGCAATAGTCAAAGCAATCCCATGCAAACGGGTTGGCTCGGCTACAATCGGACTTGAAGTTCCGCACGCCCACATCCACCTCATTCCAATCAACAAAGAATCGGATATGAATTTTTTCAGCGAGAAAGCTAAATTGTCTGAGGCTGAAATGCAACATATCGCCGACTCAATTGCCGAACAGATTCAATAATTTTTAAAACTATACCAGATGAAAAAAACTTTCTCCAAAACAGTCACCAGCCTTGGCTTGGGCGTTGCCGTTATGATGACAATGACAAACTGCGGCTCAAAAAATGAGTGGAAGGTTAAAGGCTCAATCGACAGCGCCGCTGATCAACTTGTTGTTCTTGAAGCATCTAACAACGGTTATTGGTATGCCCTCGACACAATTTCAGCCGACAAAAACGGTAAATTTTCATTCACTCGTGAGGCAGCCGGCTATCCCGACGTTTATCGTCTTACAATCGGTGACAACTCAATATATTTCCCTGTTGACAGCATCGAAACCGTAACAATCACAGGCTCAAACGGCGTTGTTGACATACAGGGCGCAGAATCGGCAGACGCTTTTATGCGTGTTGACAAACTTGTCAACGATGCTGTCGTAAAATCGGGCGTAACTGCTTTGAATGATTCTGTCCTTAAACGTCAAATCGGACAAATTATTTTGGAAAATCCGGCTGGAATCGCCGCCTACTATGCAATCAACAAAAAAGTAGGTGATACTCCATTGTTTAACGTTGCCGACAAAGCTGACCTCCGCATCATCGGTGCTGTTGCAAATGCGTTCAACTCACAGCGCCCCGGCGATCCCCGTACAACCTACCTCCGTTCGATTTATCTATCAAACCGATCTTCACAGACTCCCGGAGTCACAATCGAGGCGTCAGAACTGCCGTTTATTGACATAGATCTTCTCGATCGCGATGGTAAAAGTGTGAAGTTGAGCGATATCGCAGGCAACGGTAAGGTTACATTGGTATGCTTCACCGCGTTAACTGCTGAACAGTCTCCTGCCCTTAACCTCGAACTCGGTAAAATTTACAGCGATCTTTCTCCCAAAGGTCTTCAAATCTATCAGGTTGGCTTTGATCAGGACGAATTTGCATGGCGCCAGTCTGCCAAAAACCTCCCGTGGATTTCGGTTTATAATGGTGCAACAAACGGCGAAGTGCTGATGAAATACAATGTTGGCAGTCTCCCCGCAATGTTTATCCTTGACCGTCAGGGCAATTTGGTAGAGCGTGTTGACAACATGCCAAACCTACGTCCGCTTGTCAATAAATATCTTTAATCGTCAGTCCCAATCAAACCATAGGGCATGTTGATATGTTATTTTGATATAATAACCCAAAATTCAGTTTATTTATGTCAAGCCTCATATCAACAGCAGCGGTTGCTCATCGTAAAACCGTAAAAAGATCAACAACTGCTTCACCTCTTAAATTTAAAAAGATAACGCTCGCCGATCTCCCTGAAATCAATCGCATACTTCAGGAATCAAAGAGCCGTACGTGTGACTGTACTATCGGCGGTATATTTATGTGGATAGACTATTTTGATTATAGTTATTGCATTTATCGCGATACACTCTTCATCAAAGGTGTTTCTGAACTCTATCCCAACAAGCCTGCATTTTCATTGCCTCTCGGTAAAATGGATATTGCTCACGCCATAAACTTGCTCAAACAATATTGTTATGAGAACAAACTTGAGCTTCGTTTTTCGGCAATCCCCGAGGATTGTCTCGATGAATTCCGTTCGGTTGGCGTCCGTGATACCGAGCAACTTGTTGACTGGGGTGATTATCTCTACGATATTCATACGCTTGCGACCCTCTCAGGTAAGAAAATGTCTAAGAAGCGTAATCACGTCAACAAGTTTGAGATTGAAAATCCCGGATATAGTTTGGTGGCAATCACTCCCGAAAATGTGCATAGACTGAGGGTTGAATTTGATTCGTGGTCATCGCCTGAAGACCTAGACCGCCCGACAGCAGTCGAAGAACATCGCCAGGTTGTGAATGTACTCGAAAATCTCAATTGCTATCCGTTTGAAGGCTTGATTCTTCTTGATAAAGACCATCATCCTGTGGCGTTTACGCTCGGTGAAGTTATCGGTGATACGCTCTTCGTTCATATCGAAAAGATGCGTCACGATGTTGCCGGAGCAGGCGAGATGATTAATAAATCGTTTGCCGGCTATATGCTTGAACGTCATCCCCAATTGAGATATGCCAACCGCGAGGAAGATACCGGTGATCCCGGATTAAGAAAAGCCAAAGAATCATATCATCCCGAAATGATTCTCACAAAATATGACATTGTAGTCTGACACGACTGTCGACAATAAACCAAACCGTTTCAACAAAATCAAATGACTGACACTATTACACATCTGACTGATTCAGAAATCGTTGCCCAAGGACGAAAAGTTACTTGGATAGGATTTGGTGTCAATGCTGTGCTTGCATTTTTAAAAATCATTGCCGGTATTTTCGGACGTTCGACAGCTATGCTTGCCGACGGTGTTCACTCGCTTTCTGATTTTGTTACGGACGTCATCGTGATTGTGTTCATGGGGTTGTCACGCCGAAAGGCTAACAGTAAATATTCTTATGGACACGGCAAATATGAGACTTTTGCCACAATGATTGTGTCGTTCTTCCTCATCGTTGTTGCCATCGGGTTCTTTGTTGACGGTGCTCAAAAAATTTGGGATTCAATACACGGGCATGAAATTGCACGTCCCGGAATGGTTGCGCTTGTAATGGCGGTTATATCCATTGCGTCAAAAGAGATTTTATTCCATTACACACGCTATGTCGGACGCCGAATAAATTCTCAGTTGATTATAGCTAACGCTTGGCACCATCGCAGTGATGCTCTGTCGTCAGTTGCCACTTTGCTCGGTATTGCCGGCGCAATGTTCCTCGGTCCGTCATGGCGTATTCTCGACCCGTTGGCGGCAATGCTTGTGAGTGTCTTTATTGTGATTGTGTCAATCAAACTTGCAGCCCCGGCAATAAAAGAGTTGCTCGAAGCATCTCTCCCCCCTGATTTAGTCAAACAAATCGACACCATTGTTGCAAATACAAAGGGCGTCAAATCATATCACAAAGTTAGAAGTCGTCGAAACGGCAATACCGATATTGTCGACCTTCATATTCAGGTCGATCCCGACATTACAGTCAAGCAAGGTCATGATATTGCCACCGACTGTGAGCGGCATCTAAAAAAACTTCTTGGTAAGTCGGCTATTATAAACATCCATGTCGAACCATATCATTCTCATTAAACACCTAACATTCAACATTATACTTACGATGAAATCCCGCTTCAGACATTTGGTTTTGGGAACTGTGGCAGCGATTATCGCAGTCACATCTTTTTCATTTCTTTTTTCAAGTTGTAGCAAAGAAGATGGTAACCTTCTCGATAACGTACCTTACAATTCAAAGGTTATCGCTACGGTTAACCTCGACTTGATTCTTAAAAACGCTGGTTGTCAGTTTAGAGACGGTACAATTTTGCTCTCAAACGATCTTGCTGTTTTGCGCGACCGTTATTTTCAGGATCGCTCGACAGCTGTCAATATGGTTTTGTTGACCGCCTCGACTGTTGACTTAAAAAAGGTCGTTATATATCAGCTTGATAATCTCGACCCGGTTTTGACATTTAGAATCAAGAACAAAGATATTTTTACCGCACTTGCAACCGGAGCTGCCGGCAAAATGGAGTCGATAGGTAAATTTGATGTTTTTGAACTTGAAAAGTGTGTAATCATGACCTCGGGTAACATCGGTTGGCTTTCGTCGTCAGTTACTAATATAGAAAAATCACTTGCGCCGAATAAAGGAAAGAAGCATGAAGGCTTCAATAATGCTAAAAACATCATTGACTCTTCTGACAAGGCGGTAGCTATGGCTATCAACCTTCATCAAAGCATTGATGCCGCGCCCGACAACGGAGTTGTTCAATATTTTAAAAATACTTGGGTTATCGGCGAAGTAAATCTTGCCGACAATATCCTTGGGCTCTCATTCAAGGCTATCGACCGTGGCGGTGAGGCTCTTGACATCAGCCCCTATATCGGTGAAATCGACCCTGACTTTTTAAGATATACTCCCGACAATACTCAGCTTCTTTTTACGATCGGAAGTGTTAACGGTATTGATGAATTATATACCAAAATCCGCACGGCTCTATCCCCCGAAGTCCGTGAGTCAATCGACCGTTTCCTCCCTTACATCAAGGAAATAGACGGTACAACCTCGGTTGCAGTCAACCCGGTTGCAACCGGCAGCAGTCTGACCGACTTCTCGCTTGACACATGGGATGCAACAATTATGACACATCTGCCTCAGCACAGTGTTGACGGTATCGTCACAATGATAGGACACCTCGGCACACTTACCGGACAAGCTCCGTCTGATGATGAACAACCCTCGTTTACAATTGGAGACAAAGAGGTTTTCTATGGCAATTACGACGGCTATCTCGCATTTTCAACTCGTCCTATTTCAGCCGATTATAATAATTCGTTTACTACCGTTGTATTAGGTAGTCGCGCTCTTTTCATGCTCGATATACCCTATAAAAGTGAAACGATGAAGGCGTTTGATTTACCTTTTGGCTTCTACATGTCGCTCCGCCTTGAAAATACTTCGCTTAATGGTCGATTGAAATTCAACGGCACAAATGCACCGTTCCTCAGTGCGTTGGCATCGGCAATGGTTTCCTATGCTCGTGCCAATCCGTTGCCCGACATCGTAACTGAAACAGTTACTGATGAATATCACGACGATTCAATGATTGAAGATGAACTCCAGCCTCTCTGAAAAATCTGTCATTGACAAAATTTTCCTGAATCGGGTCGTTCCCGATGCTTTTGCTGCGTCGTGTCCTCAATCTGAAATTTGGAATCGCGAATTCACGTTTGAACGTGGTAAGTTTTATCGTGTCGATGCGTTGTCGGGCGGTGGTAAATCATCGCTGTGCGCCTTTATTTACGGACTTCGTAACGACTATTCCGGCTCAATTTTCATCGGTGATAAAAATGTGGAATCGTTAGACGGTGAACATTTGTCGGCGATGCGTACCCTCAATATCGCCTATCTCCCTCAGGATCTTGCACTTTTCCCCGAACTGACTGCCGGGGAGAATATTCAAATAAAAAACTCGCTGACAACCCATAAGACCCGACAGCAGATTAATGAAATGGCTCGTTCGCTTGATGTTGACAGCTTGATGAACCGCAAGGTTTCAACTCTTTCAATTGGTCAGCAACAGCGTGTTGCCATTATCCGTGCCTTGTGCCAGCCCTTCGATTTCATATTGCTTGATGAGCCTGTCAGTCACCTTGATAATGAAAACAATTTTGCTGTGTCTCAGCTTGTTGTCAGTGAATCTATAGCCAACGGAGCTGCTATTATCTCAACTTCGGTGGGTAACAACCTGATGATTGATAATCATTTCATCGTTAAGCTATGACTCCAATTGCCAAACATCTTCTCTCTATCAATATCAATCGCGCGCGTCTTTTCGCATTCGGAGTCGCCAATCTCATCGGATTGACAATCGTTATGTTGGCAATACACTTCTATGGCGATATAAAAAAAACATTGTATGTCGATATTAACGATGCGGGCGACTACATTGTCATATCAAAAAAAATTGATACTTTCGGGCAGACCGATGCCCCCGGATTTTCGGTTGAAATGATCGATTCGATTATTGCACAGCCCTGGGTGCTTGATGCCGGACCGTTTCAATCATCCCAAGCCGACATCATGGCGACTGTGTTGTTACCCGATGCCCGATTATCGACTTCATTATTTTTTGAAGCTGTTCCTGATCGTTTCCTTGATATTCATCCGGCGGCTTTCACGTTTGAAAAGGGCGATTTGACTGTTCCGGTAATATTACCGAAAGAATACCTTTCGCTCTATAATTTCGGATATGCTTCGGCTCGCAATTTGCCTGCGATGAGTGAGGCTATGCTCGGAATGGTTCCCCTGCAGATAACAGTCAGCGGTAATGGTAATTCTTTGACTTTCAAAGGGAGGGTTGTCGGCTTTTCATCGCGCATAAACACTATTGCCGTACCTCAAAATTTCATTACGACTACCAACCAAATGATAGGCTCGGAGAAATCATCCGATCCCTCACGACTAATCGTGAAAATTGACCCGACAAACCGACATTTGATTGCTCCGTTTCTTGAAAAGCATAACCTTGACACAACCTCGTCGGATCTTCAATCTCAAACCGATTATATCCTTCGTATAATTACTGTGGCTGTTGTGATTGTAGGCTTGATAATATGTGTTCTCTCGTTATTCCTGTTGACGTTGACAATCTTCCTTACACTCGAGAAAAATCGAGACAAAACAAGGTTGTTACTTCAGCTCGGATATTCTCCACGTTCAATTGCCGCATATTATCGCAACATTATTATATTGCTCAATTCGATTGTTTTCTTGATTGCGACGTCGATTTTAATCCTCATCGACTGTCTTGTTTTACACCACGCCAACGAATATATTTCAATTCAGCAGTCGCCAATTGTTATTCCAATGGCGGTCGGTTTCGCATTGACGCTTATATCTATTATAATCAATACATTATCAGTCAAGCGAAGTATTTAAGCATTTCAAAACGGAACGCTGCACTCAAAACAATAGTGTTGCCCGTTTATCGGGAATGTAAATTCGATTTTATGTGCGTGAAGATGCAAACGTTCACTATTGGCAGTCGCTTTGCCATATAGCCGGTCGCCTGCAATTGACATTCCAAGCCCTTCTGACGAGGCTGAATGTACTCTCAGCTGATGTGTTCGTCCCGTAACGGGGTGGAAAATCACGCGACTTCTGCCGTTAGAAACCTCAGTAAATAGGTATTCTGTAACCGCGCTTTTCCCATTTTCAAAATCAATCCGTTGTCGTGGTCGATCGAGCCAATCCGGTGAAATCGGCAGGTCAATCATTCCTTGTTCGGCTAATCCTTTTTCCCTGTAATCGCCGTCGAGCAGTGCCACGTATGTTTTTTCGGTCTTTCGTGTCGCAAATATCGACTGCATCGCTTTATAGGCTTGTAGTCCGAATGTTGCTATTATCAGTCCCGATGTATCTTGGTCAAGTCGATGCGCAACCTTTACATCACGGTCGGCTTCATAATGATTTTCAAGCCACTGTTGAAGCGAAATTTCATATCCTTTGCCCGGTACTGAAAGCATCCCTGATGGCTTGTTGACAACGCAGAACCATTCGTTTTCAAATATAATCTCGGGCTTATGCTCTGTTAATGAATGTGAGTGTGTGTCGAGTTGAGGAACAATCTCAAGTCCTTGAAGCATCCAACTGAGTACAGGCAAACACTTACCACGACAAGCAGGATAATGCTCTCCATGGATTCTCACTTCGCCCCCTTTAGGCTTACCATACCAAAATTCGGCAATTGAAATCGGCTTCCAACCTTTTAGATATGCAGCTTGTATTAACTTTGGGGCACAACATTCTCCGGCTCCTGAAGGTGGAATTTTCATTGGCGTTTCAGCGAAAATCTCACTTAAACTTCGACTTTCACCACGCGCATTAAGTAACTTAAAATTTGAGAATAACCAATTTTGCAATACCTCGGAGTCGTGACGACGGCGTTCTTTCATTTCCTCCAATCGTGCGGTGGCATCATTGAACTTATCTATATTAGGTTGTAAATCCTCTGCCAATCTTTTTTTAAGACGATGAAGTTCAGCCTTCTCAAATTGGCTTTGGCGTATCATCTGTACAATCTCATTGTCATCTGTCAAGCCAGCCTCTCGTTTGGCATCACGTTGAGCCTTTGACTGTCGACATTTCTCTTTAAAGTCGTTTAAAGAGATGGTCAATTGTTCCTTAATATGTTCGTATTCATTCCGTATTTTAGTAAGTTTGCTATTTTCAAACTCATCAATCTCTTTATTTTGGAGTGAGATTTCAGCTTCGTGAGTCTTGAAATATCCATCGGGTTGTAGATAGTCAAACACAGGTCCGACAAACCCCTCATGATAGAAACCTCCATTCCCGAGCTGACCCGAAAAAGCATAAAGGGTATGTCGTTCGCCATCCGTGTCCTCGGCTATAAGCACTCCAAGCATCTTACCGTCAGCGAGTTCGTTACAAAAATTAACGTCCTCAGTCCGGCTGCTCAATTTCATCGCCTCCAGTCTGTCCATCAATTTAGCAAAAGCCTCCCGACACTCGTAGCCCGGTATATAATCAAACGGGTTGTTCATAGCTTGGCTATCAACTCAGTTCCTGTCAATACCTCCATTTTTGAGAAAGCGAAGAGTTTTTTGCCAAGGTCTTTTAGCGAGGCTCCGATGTGATAGACATCTTCGTCGATTATCAGGAAGCGATCGTGAGCTTTAGTGTATTTGTGTAAAGTTACACCGGGATACTGTCCGTTGTGTTTCTCGACATCCAATCGAATCTGCTTGGAAATTTGTCCGTCATAAATGTCAACAGTTACGCCGGGCGTACGCTTCGACAGCTGCGTTAGAACGGTGTCATCTACATAGTTATCGATTAGTACAATCCGCTTTTTAGCCTGTCTTATCAAATCGGCAATAAGCGCATACGCATCAAAGATCTGACCATTGAAAAATACTCCCTCTATTGGTTGTAGCGATGAGCGTACAAAAAAGTCAACTTTCTCGTCAAGTTGGAGTAAGTGGCGATCATATTCTGACAATCTTCGATCAATACGGTCTTCAAGTTGCATTAGACGTTGATTGATAGAATAACCACGCAACAGGTATTCTTTTAAGATTTTGTTTGCCCATATTCTAAATTGAACCCCTCGTGGAGATTTAACTCTATAACCTACTGAGGTTATCATCTCAAGATTGTAGTACTCAACCTGATATGTTTTACCATCTGTGGCAGTTGTCGCAAATTTTGCGACAACTGGTTGACCCAATAATTCCTCTTTTAATGCATTGTTGATATGCTTTCCGATTGTCTTAACATCTCTGCCAAACAATTCTGCAATCTGCAACCTATTAAGCCACACCGATTCATCCTCAACTCTCACGTCAAGAGCGAGTGTGTCATCAGGCTGATATAGTATTATTTCATTTGTTTGATTCGATTCCATAATGCAAAAGTAACAAATTTAACAGAATCAACCATTCTTATACTGGATATTTCACACGAATTTCATATCTTTGCATTATGACCACCATACCTAAAGATATAGAGAAGAAGTTGAAAGCTGTTGTTCGTCGAATAGAGGAGGCAGCGGCTTTTGACGGTGTGGGTAACGATGATTTTAATCAGGCTACATCAGTCAAAACTCTTGTTGATATTTCAGGGATGTCAGAACGAAGTCTACGTAACTGGTTCAAAATCTATAGCGGAACAACGGTAAGCGAATATGCCAGAGATAGACGAGTTAATTATGCAGCAAGAATATTCCGGTTGTTCCCCGATACCTCAAAGTCAAAGGTGTCGCAATTTATTGGATTGAATTCATCGAATGCTCTTTATCCATATATGAAAAAAGCTGGCGTAGAGGATTTAGACGCTCTAAGATCATCAGATAATCTAACAGATTTTACACTATTGAATTTTACAATAGAATGCTTGCCCGACTCGATATTATTTTATACAATGAATGAAGTTTTGTATGATGAGTGTTCTGATGTTGAATTTGAAGAATATAATTGGAATAAGATTAATAGCTTTATAACGTCGAAAATTCCGGAGGCGTCTATTATTGGAGATGTCGGATTTGCGATAGACCGATATGTCGAAAATAAGATAGATGAAGGGCTTTTTGTAGCGGGAATACTTTGTAAAAGTATATCAAAGTCAAGTCTGTCAAAAGATCTAATAGGAGATATCGGTTGGAGATTTATTCAAAGTCAAAAATATGTTGTTTTTACTCATATTGGAAATTACGGAGGACTAACAGATTTCTACAATTTAGCTCTTCAAACATTGAGGCATAATGAAGCTATTCAGGTTGATAAATCGCTATTAATTATGGAGAAATACATCAATTCCCCGGTAAATACTTCTAACGAGGAATTGATAACAGAGATTTGGATTCCGATTATTGATTAAATCTAAAGGCTTTGAATGAGGCATCGGTTTCGTCTTCTTTGACTAATGAATTCATAAATTCAAAGATTGTTGGGTCAACAATTTTGTCGCATTCAGCCCATGCATCGAGAGTCTCTTTTATTAAATTTTCGATATATTTTCCCCATAACTGGGTACCTAAGCCATTTTTATCGGTAATTATTCGACCGGTCAAATGAAAACAATATTTATCAGGTTCAATAACCCCTCTTTCTTCTTCGATTGTGAGAGTTGAGAACATTCCAATTTTATTCCATTTTTGTTCAAAAATCTTCAGTTCATCTAAATCGCTTTCATTGAAGACTGTCCAGGGATGAGCTGAAATGTAAACTAAATGATCTTGGGGATATACATCTGTTACAATTGATATTTTCGCTTCGTCAATTATTCGCGTTACGTGAAAAATTGTTGAGGTTCCTTCTTGCATAATTGCAGCACCCTCGGTGTTGTAGATTGTCTTATACTTTACATCATTGAGTCTTAGATGATTTTGTAGTGATTTTGTTATTAGATCCATAATATAAACAGTTAGAGATTAGATATAACGTGGAGTAAACATTTGATGACAATAGGTCAATTTTTTTAATATTATCGGTCTTTTCAACGTCCAGGAAATACAATGTAATGCTCCTCCCTCTGAAATTATTGGAGACATTTTTATCGGAATACATTGCTTCTTAGTAAGATTTTCGATTTGTTGAAGTGCCGGGGTGTCACTCGCAATGTTGGCAGATGGCACGAGAACTATATTTCCGGTATCAAGATAGTTAAGATGACACCAGCTATTCTCTCGATATTTTGATCCGTATGAAAGTTCAGATATCTCAAATCTATTACCAAGTGCTTTCTTGATAGAATTCCCGAGCTTGGGGTCAAAATCAGAGTAACAATTTAAAAGTAATTTACCGTTGCCAATACTTCTTACCATTCCGTCGGAATGTCCGTATGGTTCCTCATGATCCCAAGGAATAAGTATTACCTCAGCTCCAAGACATTTTTCAAGTTCTTTAAGAATATCATAATGAGATAGAGACGGATTCTCATAAAGTACCTTTGTCGTCATGATAACGCAGTTAACTCCATTTTTGTCAACACATTTTATCATGTTCCCACCATCTAAAATCAGGTTGGTATGATGACAATATTTATATGATAATTTAGATGATAATATGGGACCGCCACCTGATTCAATAAAGGCATCTCGGCAATTAGTGATATACTTTTCTTTGCCTTTTAGATAGTCAGGGTTGTATCTATAAATAACGAATCCACCGTCATGGCGTTGAAAGGGCATAAAATCTCTTACCCATATATCATTGGCATTGGGAACAAAGTTATAAAGCAAGCATTCAGCTTTTAGAATTGATTCAATTTGTTCCCATGCCGATTGGTACTTAGCCATTGATTTAAGAAATGGCGCAAAATAAATAGTTCTTCTCATAATTGCTTGTATAAAGTTTTTACACTGCAAAATTACGAGAAGAATAATTAGGGGATTGTACTCAAATCGGCAAACTATTCAATATGCTTTGTTCCCTTGGGTCGAATCCTGGAAGGAATATCTTTGCATTTTGTGGGATCTTCGTTCATGTAAAAGAAACGATAAGGTCTATTATGTGTATCTTCAAAGATTTTGTTTAGATCTTTATCAGTAGGGTCAATGCTTAACCTTGTTAGCCAGTTTTTTACACTGGCCGTTTTATCTTTTATATTAATATGACGTTTACATTGGTAGAGTTTTTCACTAACCTTTTGTTCTATTAATATAGGATATTCAGTTTTGGTTATACCAAATGCATCAAAATTATCCCAAAGAATATTAACACATTTCTGTGGTCCGAAAATATAGTCTCCGGTTTCAATATTTTTAATACCTCTAATAAGAATACCCCCGAAAGATGACTTATTACTTGTAAATGTAAGGTCAACTCCACTTTGGTGGAAGAACCATCTTCCTGCTACCATATATCGTGGATAGGTAATATGATCGGGATGAGATTTACTATTATAGTAGAACTCTATCTCAACAATAGCATATTTGGTAGAACCTTTCTGTATATCATCCGTACCTTTCTGTATAACATAATTGCACATCAATTCTTTTGCAATTTTTTTAAATTGATCTTGCAAGTCCGGCTCATTGTAGCTATTATCCAGTAATTGTTTTAATTTAGTCATAATTCTTTTCGTGTATTATTTGTCGTATTCTGGCTAATTATAACCCTGCAATCAACTCTGCTCCAGTCATAACCTCCATTTTTGAGAAAGCAAAGAGTTTTTTGCCGAGATCTTTTAGCGAAGCACCGATGTGATAGACATCTTCGTCGATTATCAGGAAGCGATCGTGAGCTTTAGTGTATTTGTGTAAAGTTACACCGGGATACTGTCCGTTGTGTTTCTCGACATCCAATCGAATCTGCTTGGAAATTTGTCCGTCATAAATGTCAACAGTTACGCCGGGCGTACGCTTCGACAGCTGCGTTAGAACGGTGTCATCTACATAGTTATCGATTAGTACAATCCGCTTTTTAGCCTGTCTTATCAAATCGGCAATAAGCGCATACGCATCAAAGATCTGACCATTGAAAAATACACCCTCACGGGGTTTCTCATCACCTCCGAGTTTATCAAGAATTGCATCAACCTTTTCATCAGTTTTTAGCTGCTTCATCTCCAATTGATCCATTCGTTGAAATATCGCAGCATTATTCATAAGGAAATTGCGCATCGCCGAGAAAGCTCTCATAATATTAATATTAACTTCGATAGCTTTATCTGAACGTAATACACTACTAAGCATTGCAACCCCATTCTCTGTAAATACATAGGGCATATATTTAAGATGATGTCCACGCCTTTCGTTTAAGGTCACAATTTGTGACCTTAAACATTCTTCCTTTGTTAGTTGAAACATAAAATCTTCAGGGAAACGCTGAATATTTCGTTTTACTGCTTGATTCAATACTTTCGTTTCTACACCGTATAATCGTGCTAAATCGGAATCGAGCATTACCTGCTGTTCACGAATTATATGTATAAGCGATTCTATACGAACCGGCTTCAACATAAAGCCATATTCTGCAACCGTTTCAATATTATGCTTAGATTTCTTTTTTGAATTTTCCATACCACAAAAGTAACAAAATTTATGGTAATTCAGTGAATTTATTCTTTTGTTATTGTTGAAATTTTATTTAAATATAGCATGGTGGATGCGGTCGGTATGCCATTTGTCGCGTGGAGCTGAAATTTTGACAGGATGACCGATTGGAATAAGATTGAACGGTACGAAATTATCAGGGAGATTCAGGATGCGCATGGCGGCTTCCATACGATCGGAATGAGGATAAAGACAGGTCCAGACTCCACCGAGACCTAATGCGTGAGTCGCAAGTAGAATGTTCTCTGACGCTGCTGACAAGTCCTGTTCCCACAAAGTTGAGTCATCGCCGTCAAGAAACCGCTCTTTGTTTCCGCAAACCATAATTGCCATCGGCGCGGTTGCTGCCATCTTGGCGTAAGGCAGTGCATCTGCCAATGATTTAAGTATTTGCTTGTCATCAATAAGCATAAATTCCCACGGCTGACAGTTTACACCGGTCGGGGCGCACATTGCCGCATAAAGCAACGCTGTTTTCTCATCATCAGTAATAGTTTGGTCGGTATAACGGCGCACGCTTGTACGCTCCACGATATTTCGATAAGCCGGATTTTCATTTATAATTTTTGTAATTATTTCGTTCATAATCTTTCTGATTGTCAATTATATAAATATAACAATACCAATAATGATAAGTTTGGAACAATACACTTTAAATCACATTCTTTCTCAAGAATTTTTCTTACTTTTGCAATATGACAAGTAATCTACACGAATTAATTTTATTCCCCTATTTCCCTTGATAGGAAGCCGTATATTTTTTCATGGGTTGTTTGACAAATTCGGTGGTGCCTTTCCATGTCATATCGTCGATTTTCCAGTCTCCGGCACTGTTTTTTATGAGCTTAATAGTAACAGGAGTTGTCTGGTCGCTATTAACCACTTTGATATTGGCTGATGCCGCTGACTCAGTATCAAACGTAATTTTGTCAATTGTTACATCTAATTCATAAACATCTTGACCACAATAAAATAAATCCCAGTCGAGAAATTCCATCATTGCCTCAGGGTCAAGCCGGTTGAATTGATCCCATGTTTTTTTGAAATCATCGCTCATCAGGTCGGTGCGTTTGACCTCATTTTTGAACCCTAACTCTTTGAATTGATTGAGCATTGATTTTGAGTAGATGCGCTCGGTCTCGGGGGTGAGGGTCGGGTCGAAATAGGCAAGCAAAATTGTGCGTTTGATCGCATCGGTCTGTTTTGGGTCGTTTTCTAATACTTCAATAGGCTCTTTTGCGGCGAGTTCGGTCGAATCGGTGGTTTCATTTCCGGTATTCTTTTTCGATGAATTTCCGGTACAAGATGCCACAATTGCCGATAGAATAATGATTGCTGAAATTTGATATATTTTCATGTCAATAATGTATTATGTTCAGAATATTTTTTCAATGCCGAGACCAAAGAGAGCGAAGTCATATTTGATGGGGTCTTCGGCATCATATTTTCTTAATGCATCGGTCAGCTCAAGAACCGCTTTTCGGTCGTTTGATTTGCGAGACAATAAGTTAAGCGTACGTGATGTGTCGGCAACGTGAACATCGAGCGGAATAAACAACTGAGATGGTTTGAGCGCTTTCCAAACACCCATATCGACGATTCCATCATTTCTAACGAGCCATCTGAGAGCCATGTTGACTCGTTTCAAAGGGGTTGATTTCAGATTGTCGGGCAAACATCTCACGCTTTTTTGATAACTGACATTTGCATCGGCAGTCAGTCGGTTGAGGCTTTCAACCATTTTCCAAGAGGGCAGTTCATCGTTGACCGCACCGGTTTTTACTGCGAAATTTTCAAGTGTTCCATATTGCGCATAAACCTGTTTCAGACCTCTGATAAAGTAAAGCAAATCACGTCCGAAAAACGTACGGTGAATGTTTGAATCCGGCGCAATGATGCCGGGTTGTTCAGCCTCTTCCATCACAAATCGGTAGGGCTGATTGTCCATCAGTTCGAGAAGCCGGTTACAGTCCCGACAAATCATTTTACGGTTTCCCCATGCGATATGGGCACACAATAATGCCGCGATTTCAATATCCTCCTGTCGTGAAAATCGGCGTGGAAATTGAACGGGGTCTTCAGGGATAAACGACGGTTGATTTATTCGCTCAACCGCTTGATCCATTATTGATTTTAGCTCTTGATTCTGACTCATCGGTTGTGGAAAATATAATGTTCGGTCAAGATGTTGCAACGCGGATTCATTGTTTTCAGTAGGTCAACATCGGGGTGAACCGTGTAGTTTTTCTTCATTTTGGCAAAATCGCGATGGGCTTTGAAAATTGCCTTGGCATTCTTGAAATCAAACTTGACGACATACATCAGCCACGCGAGCGTGTCGAGCAAACGCCTGACAAAAAGTTTGCTCGAACGTGTGCGGTCAGGCAGGTTTTTATACATCATCAGAAGGTTGTTGCGGAAGTTCAGATAGGTCTTTCTCGGATTTTTGTAGTCGAGGCTTCCTCCTCCAAGATGATAAACTGTGCTTTCAGGTACTGCAAAAATTCGGTAGCCAAGCAGTTGCATACGCCAACAAAGGTCAATCTCTTCCATGTGGGCAAAAAATTCGTTGTCAAGTCCGCCGGCTTTGATATAGGCATCACGTCTGACGGTCATAGCTGCTCCGCTTGCCCAGAAAATTGAAGACGGAGCGGCGTCATATTGTCCGTAGTCGGTTTCAACCGAATTGAAAACGCGTCCGCGACAATAAGGAAATCCATGAATATCAATCAGTCCGCCTGCCGCACCGGCGTGTTCAAATTTGGTTTTGTCTTTATATGATAGAATCTTTGGCTGTACTGCCCCGACGTGGGGATGACTCTCCATGAAATCATATAGCGGATTGAGCCATTGTTCCGTCGTCTCGACATCAGAGTTGAGCAACACAACATATTTGTTATCGACCATCTCGATAGCCTTGTTGTAGCCTCCGGCAAAGCCATAGTTTTTGTCAAAAGTAAACACTTCGACGTCTTGAAATTGTTCTCTCAAAACTTTGAGTGAGTTATCGGTCGATCCATTGTCTGCAACAATTATGCGGGCAAGTTCGGGGTCGGTATTTGCTGTGACCGATGGCAAAAATTCTTGTAGTAGCTCGGCGCCATTCCAGTTTAAGATGATGACGGCTATCGGTTTTTCGGTGGCGTTCATTGGTTTTTATCGGGGAGTGTGACCGGATTTTTCCAGCGGTTATGGCTCCAGAGCCAGTTTGCCGGGTCGCGGTCGATTGTTTGTTCGAGAAGTTTAAAATATTTGTCGGTGACCTCTTCGGGGGGCATTGTTGATGCGTTAAATGTTATAGGACGGGTAATGATGCGGTAGTGTCCGCGTCCTTCGTGACTAATGTCCCAGTAAACCACTCCGGTTGACATTCGACATGCCAGAGTAGCCGTCCCGGAAATGACGGCTGTCGGACGGCGCAAGAATGAAATAACGTGAATTGGGTCGCCGTGGCTTGGCTTTTGATCTGACATAAAGCCTGTTACGGTTAAAAAACCGTCACGATGCATTGTCATGAGTTCGCGCAGAGTGCGATTCTTGGGTATTGAAATAGACTCAAATCGGCTTCTGAGCTGAAGCATCAGAGAGTCAAACCAAACGTTTCGTAACGGACGGTATATCTGGCAGAACTTTATCTTTTTACCGTTGATTTCGGGTGTAAGATATATGGTTGTAGATGGTGCCCATTCCCAGTTGAAACAGTGTGAAAAATAGATTGTTACCGACCGACCGTCCCGCAAAATTGACTCAATCAACTCGAGATTTTCAAATTTCATTCGTTTCTCCATCTCGCGGTTGCTGATATGCAGCAACTTGACGGTCTCAAAAAAGTAGTCTGACAGTCGGTGGTAAAATTCGTCAGCAATGACCTCCAGTTTCTTTTGATTTTTTTCTGGATAGCACGCTTTGAGGTTTGACAAAATTATCTTACGGCGGTATCTGATGATGTGGCAAAGTATAAATCCGATTATATCACTGAAAAAGTATAGCACACCGAGCGGAAGCCGGGCGAGCGACTTCAGCAAAAAGCCGACTATGTCATACATCATTTTTTTCATGAGACGATAACTATTATTTATCTATCGTTTTGAACTAGTTGAAAATCTTTTCTCAAATACATTATCTCTGTGGTATTTAAGATACTCGATTCTTTTAGGATTTAGTAATTTTTTATCTAGTACAAAATTTGACAGGTATTTTTTCATATCATCATCTAAAGCATATGAAGGCATAATTGTCCCATCATCAGAAAATGTAATATAGCCTAAGTCAAATAATGAGTCAAAAGCTTTATTTAAGAGTAGACCATTATTCAAATCAAATTGATCCGTAGAGCCATCGGTGCAATGACTATAGGGCTTAATATGAGAGGCAATAAGAACAGGGTGCGCTAATCCGTCCAACATACATTTAGGGGTCTTACATTTGTAATATGAACAACTTTCCTCCTCAAGCTCTGATTTATAGACTCGTTGCAAGTACGGATCTCTTACTGCCTTTTTTTGTTTTTCATCGCCAAACAATCTATCAGCATCCGTTTTGAAGTATATCATACCATCATGAATGCATAAGTCATCAAGGCGTCCTAATAAGTTTAGAAAATGTTCAATTTGATTATATTTTCTATCTATGAAGTCTATATCAGTTGCATTTTTATATAACCTATCTAGTTCTTCCTTGTTAAGAAATCCTTTTTTATATTTATTAATATCTGCATTCATAATTGCAATGAGAGCTCTTTTATCAAGAGCACCAACTTCTTCGAGAGTTTTCAATAAAAATTGGATTTGTTTAGTAGAATGACTTTCTGGTTCAGATATAGAATTTTGAAAATTGCTATAACTATATACAATCTTAGATAAAATATTTGAACGTCGCCTATCAGTCTTAGCTTCAATATAGGATTTAGCCTCTGCATTATATCCTTGCATATTTGGCTTTAAAAAGCCAAGTTTAACCAATTGATTTATACCCTTCCTGGAAGAAGCGTCGGGCGAGTCTCCTTTAAACCCAATTGCATTAATAACCAAATCTTGTAATTTTTTATAGTCATCATCTTGGTAATTTTTTATACCATTTTCATCAAAATAATCTAAACAGGTCCGCAAACAGGTTAAAAATTTTTTACCATTTAAATCTGTCCAAGCAGCAGTATATTTCCAATATTCCTCGTATATTTGATTAACTCTATTTTTCATAAATGTGTATCAATTAAAAATAAATATTCTATATCATTCTTCTTTTTTTCTTTACCAGTAACACGGTATGCATAAGGCATTTCGTGTACAGCAATATCATTAGAAAAATGATTTAACAATTCCAACATTTCATCTTTAGAAGGCGTAGAACGGCTGTTATAACTTAACATCCAGTATCTATATTTAGAAAGTCTTGAAAATAATTCGTAGAAAAGATATTTGATATTTTTCTTGTCCATGAAGTTTTTATCAAAAGGCTTCACTTGTTCACCTTTTATATACGAATCAAGTAGCCCATAAAAGCCATAATAATCATTCATAGTTCCACTGTATGGCGGATCTAAATAAATAACATCTGCGTTGGTTATATTTATTGCATCAAAAATATCTAAATTGAGGGCTTTGTTATTTTTTTGATTATCAAATATAGCATTATTATACTCATTTAAATTATCCTCAAAATGAAATCTAAATGTTTTATTATGATATGATCGTCGTCTGCCATATTTTGAATAACTTAAATCTTCATTCCTTAACTCTACAATCTTATCCCAATTTATTGTAAAACGAGAGTATGGCATTTTTCTAATCATTGCTCTTCTAAGGAGAGCAAATGCTAGAGACTTTTTATATGGATTTAAGAATGAATCAATGTTTTTACGAATTATATCAAGTTCCTTGCATTCGTCAGGATAATAAAATCGGTTAGAGTAATTATTAAACATAAATCCTTCGATAGGCTCTCCACTAAATAGTTGGTCAACGTCATCTTTACTTAATAAAGTTTCATTATTTTCAATAAAGGCCTTTGCAATTTGAAAATTTATATTAAGTATGTCGTTTGAAAAGACTTGAAGACCAAGTGTTTTAGCCTTGTAACTGACAGAGCAACCTCCCGAAAAGGCATCAAAAAATGAATTTGCATCGTGAGGGATTAATGATGCAATCCAATCTACAATCTTTTCTTTATTTCCAATATAATTTATGGTCGGATATTTCATTTATAAAGCATCTCTTTAATAGATTCAGCAATGCAATATGCTAATTTAGGAGGAACGGAATTCCCAACCATTTGCTGTTGCTTTATGCTGTTCCCTAAAAAAATAAAGTTATCTGGGTAACTCTGAATTGCAGCAAGTTCTCGGACTGTCAACGCCCTATTTTGTGAATAATGAAAAACTTTTCTCATATCACCAGTAATACAAATAGATGGTTTTGTACTATCATAGCGAATATATTTTCTAATATCCCCTTTTTGAGGTCGAATTTCTTCTGGTATATCCATTCTTGAGCCACCATCTTTGACGTAACTCATTTTTTCAAGCATTTGGGAGGAGTGAGTCATTGCTTGATGATTTGGTATCAAGGAGTTTTGACCACTTTGTAATGGTGGATAGCAGTCAATAGCATCTTTGATAGTCATTTTAGAACCGCTGTGTTTTCGAGGAAATACTATATCAGTATCTATATTGTTCTTAATTCCTATAAATAAAACACGATATCTATTTTGTGGAACGCCAAAGTCTGACGCGCAAACAATCTGAGCTTCAACCTTATATCCTACTTCTTCAAATCTTTTAATAATTTCAAACCTTGTAGAGCCATTAAGTCGAGTATATAATCGTGCGACATTTTCCATTACAAAACAAGTTGGTTTGACTATGTCTACAACTCGAACAAATTCTTTAAAAAGATTATTTCTTGGATCATCAAGGAACTTGCGACCTATATTTGAGGCCATACTAAACCCCTGACAAGGAGGGCCGCCTATAATTACATCAATTTTTCTACCATTAATTGCCTTTTTAATTTCATCACTTGTTAATTTTGTAATATCAATTTCAAACAAATGATGATTAGGAAAGTTATAATTGTAGGTTCTACATATTTCATGATCATATTCAACTGAAAATATATTCTCAAATCCAGCCTTGTCAAAACCAAGAGAAAAGCCTCCTGATCCGGAAAATAAGTCAATGTATGTAGGCATTATAATTCAGTTTTAGGGCTTAATGGGAAACTCAAGTTAATCGTTAAAAGTATATATCATGAAAATATCACTATTCTATTTTGCAATAATTAAGAAAGTAAAATCATAATTGCAAAGTTACGAATTTTTTGTGGTTTAAGATGTATAATTTTTGTGAAAGAAATAAGATTCGTTTTACTTATATATAGAACAATATTTTTATTTAAAAATAGTGAACCATAAAGGACTAGATATAAAATATATGCTTAATGTGATTTTTCATGAGACAATAATACCTTTAGATTCCTCTGCTTTAGGATTATAGCTTTTCAACTCAACGTTCACAATGGTGTTGTCGAGTGAGTTGTCGGCAGGAACTTTAACTTTCAGATAGTTGTCGGTGAAACCCGAAAGAACGCCGGGGGTGCTTCCATGTTCGAGCAGTACCGGACGAACCGTATTGATAAAACGGGAGGTAAATTCGGTTAACTTTTTGTCTGACAGGTCGATCATTACCGCTGTACGACGATGTTTTTCAGTTTGATCGACAACGTGGTCAATTGAAAGTGCACGGGTGCCGGGACGCTCGGAGTAGGGGAACACGTGAAGTCGTGAAATGTCAAGCGATTCAACAAAGTCGCGTGACTTCTCGAATTCTTCGAGGGTTTCACCTCGGGTACCGACCATCAGGTCAACACCGATAAAAGCATCGGGCATCGCTTGTCTGATAAGCTCCATTTTATGACGGAAATGGGCTGTGTCATAGTGACGGTGCATCAGTTTCAGAACGGCATCAGAGCCCGCTTGCAACGGCACATGGAAATGGGGCATAAATCGGTGCGAGTTAGCTACAAAATCAATGATTTCCTCGCTGAGCAAATTCGGCTCGATTGACGATATGCGGTAACGGTCGATGCCGTCGATTTGGTCAAGCTCTTTGATGAGGTCAAGAAAATTTCGGTCAGTTCCTTTGCCAAAATCACCGATGTTGACGCCTGTAATCACAACTTCGCGCCCCCCCTCCTTTACAACCTGATTGACCTGCTCAACCATCGATTGGATAGAACCCGAGCGGCTGCGTCCGCGAGCAATCGGGATGGTGCAGTATGTACACCAGTAGTCACACCCGTCTTGAACCTTCAAAAAATAGCGGGTGCGGTCACCGCGTGAGCATGACGGGGTGAACTTGGTAATTTCGCGAGACGGCGTGACAACGAGCTGTTGGTTACGTTGTTCAACCCATTTGTCAAGAAAGTCGGCAAGATTTTGCTTTTGGTCAGAACCGGCGACGATAGCGACCCCGTCGATAGAGGCAATTTCGCCCGGTTTGAGCTGAGCATAACAACCGGTAACAATTATCGGCGCATTTGGATAGCGTTTGGCAAATGACCTTATAGCCTGACGGCATTTTTTGTCGGCAAGGTCGGTAACGCTGCAAGAGTTGATGACAACCAAGTCGGGTATCTCTCCCTCAGCGACACGTCTGATTCCCCTTTGCCTGAACATATTAGCCACAGTCGAGGTCTCGGCAAAGTTAAGTTTGCATCCAAACGTATGAAATAGCGCGGTCGCTATCCCTGATATAGTGTGATCGGTCATTGTTCAATCAAAAATAAGGACAATGCAAAGTTAATGAATTTGAGCGAAACAGACAACATCCCCCAGGTTTATACATCAGCAATTAATAGCAAGAGGCAAAAGAATAATACCTCTCTTGCTTACATGAACCAGCCAAATGTAGTATAAAATTATGAGATTTGGCTGCCTGATGTAAGTAAATTTATAGATTGTGCCACAAAGGTGCCAAATCAACAAAATTATACCAACATTTGGCACCTTCGTGGGTTTTTATTAAATATGCAGCCTAAAACCATATCTATGATATAGTGGAAGAAAACGATAAATCTCAAAATTACTCCACTCGAATAGTATTAAGAATTACATATAGTTAGCGTTATACATATTGTAATGATAAATTTATTTAGGAGGTAGAATCTTAACAATGTGATGAAGCTCAATGTGCTCTTTCTTTGCGGCATTTAAAGCATATTTCAGTATGCGCATAATGCCTGGGCTTCGTCTATGAATAGTCGATGGACTTAACCCCTGAAGATAGTTATTGATAGTGACATCACGAGTTAAAATATCTCTAATAATGGTTCCGTAAAATGGGTCTCTTAGAATTGACCTTGCTATAAATGCAGACTTATCATCCTCATTAAGTTCTTTATAAACATACCCAAAACAACTTAAATACCAGGAACTATAATATTGAAATACCAGACCGAGCTGCTTAGATGTTTTTATTTGGTTTTCACCATACTTACGGAGTGCGTATTCCGTTTGACTCTTACAATAATGAGGAAATAATCGACCAATTTCTTCAAATGAATAGCCGGGATTATCATTATCAGAAAGGATAGAACACATCTCTATTTCAGACGCAGAGAATGAGCTGCTTTGAGTCATATCCTCTGTGCTAATTGGAGGGTAGTCCCAAGAAATAATGAAATAGAGAAATTCCTCGTAAGGAATATCGATAATACTCTTAACGTATTTTTTAAGCATAGATATAGGGATGTTGTATGAATAATCATCCAACATCTTATCATTTACTTGATTCTCCAACGAACGGTAAAAGAAGGATTCTATCTTGCCTTGGTTATTCAATAGACATCAGCGTTTTAAGTTGGGCATATAGTTTTTTCAACTCAGTATAAAGCCCCATATCGCTCAAATTTTCAAGAATAGCCGTGCTCTCGTTGGATACCGCAATATTAAAGTTACGGATTTTGGCAGTGAGATTAGCTATTTTACTATCGCTCTCCACGAGTTCAACTGCCTCATCTAGTGACATTGTCTCATTGATAAAGCCATTGATCGCTTCATCCGTGACCTCACTTTCAGAGCCGACAATCTTACCGACTTTTCTTAACTCACGAGCATCGGCAAATTTCCCGTCTTTGATTCTTTCAAGAATGGTTTCTTTAATGGCTAACAGGGGATAGTTTTCATCTGCTCTTTGTATTGCGCCATTTTTAACAAACTCGTGATAGTAGCTCCATTTATCACGCACGAGATCATCGTTTTGCTCCATAAGATCATAAGTGGCAATGTACTTATGAGCAGCAGAACGAGTAAGACCTAACTCATCAGCGATTGCATCAACCTTTTTACGTGATGTCGTGATGCGCTTACGTAAATAAGCTGCTTGCTCAAAAGGAGACCAAGGAGTTTTCCCAATTATGTGCATGGTGCCAAGCAGAGAAAAAATCTGGTCAGCGGTTACTGATGAAGGAAGAAGGACTGCTCTAATGCTAGACCATTTAATGGGATCCTCATGCACGAGCAGGCGGTATGCAGCTAAACGGCTGTTGCCTTCTAAAACTACACTATCTTTAACGAAGATAGGCTCAATGAGACCGCCATTAACCCTGATACTGTTTTTCAACTCCTTTACATGGTCAAGGGACTGCATCTTCTGCTCAATCTGCTCCTGTGTGGGATTATCACCAAATTCGGATTCGATAATGCTATTGATACGCGGGTTTTCAGGATAGTATTGTAGATCAACAATGCTGATGTCTGTTTCTACCGCCTCAACGATGCTGTTTTCAATGCGTATAAATTTCTTAGTCTCTTCCATCATTATTCAATGTTCAGTATGTTTCTTATAAGTTGAGCGAAACTGTAGTCCGCTTTTTTATGGTATTCAGAAATCGTGGTGTCTCCTTGCGCTAAAAAAGCGGCTTGTTGTTTTGCATACAATAAGACATCGATCCATTCATCAATGCTATTCTCGACAATAAGATTGTAAATGTGACAATCTTTTTTTTGAGATAGGCGATGTATCCTATCCTGCGCTTGCAGATAATCATCTAGATTGAAACCTCGGTCATAAAAAATAGCATGATTAGCATTCGTCAATGTTAATCCCTCTTTTGCCGATTGGGGGGTGGCAAAGAGAATCTGAGCATCACCAGATTTGAAAGCATTAACAGAATGGTTTCTGCTTTCCATATTCATTTTCCCCGTAATCTTTACCGAACGGAGAGATTTATATTTCTTAGAAAGTCTATCAATGTTATCCGTGAAAATGCTCCATACGATTACGCTTTCCTTATTCTCTACTATGGAATGAATTAACTCATCGAGTTTTGCTTCTTTGGCAGAAATAGCATCGTAAGAATCATCTAAAAGCGATGGATTCGAAGCGATTTGAACTAAGCGGAGTAATCGTTTAATTGCTTCTGGAGATTCATCAAGGATGGTACTATCACCTTTAACAACGGATATTTGCATTTCCTTTCTTACTGTGTCATACATTTGGTGTTGTCGTTCCTCAAAGGGGACCGCAATTGTGTGAACATACTTACTTGGTAAAGTAATGATCCCACTATTTTTTGTTTCTCGAACAGAGAAGGATCTAATCTTATCAAATATTGATGATACGCTATTTTCAAAGTAAGCCACCCTACTTTCATTATAACCTAAATCGTTGGATAAGTCACATTGGGTCTTAAATTCATTGAAATCCTCACCAAGACTCTTTCCCTGGTCTAAAAAGAATATTTGTGCCCAAATATCATACGGACGATTCGCAACTGGGGTGCCGGTCATTATAACTCTACGCTTAAAGTAAGGTGAAAGTTCAAAGAAATCTTTAGTAAGTTTCGAGTCGGGATTCTTAATCTTTGTAGATTCATCTATTATTATGCCAACGTTCCTAGTTTGAAGAAATAGCTTTATTCTCTCTTTTTCTCCGCTAATTGTTTCAAAATTGGTAACAATCAATCTTGTCGGACTATTAAACACGAAGAAGTTATCCCCTTTTCTGGAAGTCAAAATGTCGGGACGTAAGGATGTATGGTTTTTAATCTCTGAGAGCCAATTAAATACTAATGTCTTTTTTGTAACTATTATAACGGTGTCTATAGAACTCTGAAGCCAGTAAAGAAGAATATCAATCGCAATTTTAGTCTTTCCGAGACCTTGCTCATGGAAGATTGCACCATACTCTAAATCTTTAATGGCATCCACTGCCTCAGTTTGATACTTAAAGGCATCAAACTTAGTGGAGTAATCAAATATTTCATCGTAAATTACAGACATAAGATCTCGGTGTTAGTGTTGTCTGATAACAGATGAAACGTTACATCCTTTACATTATGCTTTTCAATGAGTAAATTAACGTAGTTGAAAAGAGAGCAGAATGCGATGAATGGTACGCATAATACTATGTGGCGTTCTCCGTCAAACAGTTTTACCTCCTCAATATAAGAAAGTATTTGGTCTTGAGTGTGTGGATTTATCAGGTCGTTTTCGGTCTTTGCTTCACCTATAATAATAGCTTTAGGATCTTTATAGAATACATCCGGATAGAAGCCCCCAACTACACGACTAGTACGAGTGTTGTAATTGTCAAGATCGGCTTCAATGAAGTCTACACAACAATACGGTATAGTTTCAAGATATGAAACTATACTCCTTACAAGTTGTTTGTGTAGCCTACTTTCAGCCATTTTGGATTTCGCGGATATTTTCTAGTATGATATTCAGTTGGCTTTCGAGCGATTGAAGATGATAGACTCGTTCACTAGCTTCACTACTATCATCAGTTGCTAATCTCTTAATTTCAGATATGGAGGGTTCGCTTGAGATGAGTTTCTTGTATAGTTGAGAGACTAATACATAGTATGGGTATTTGCTCAAGTCGGCAGAGTCTAATTCTGCCGCAAAAATTATTTTTTCGGCTTCTCCCAGATTCGTATGTAGGAATTTCGCTCTGGCTTCATCATTGGCTAAGACCTTAGGCAGAATACGGACCCTTTGGGCAGTGTCTATATTACCTTCGGCAACCCACTCGGCAAAAATTGATAAATCAAACCCCGCCTTTCTTATGCTGTATTGGATTGCGTTGTTCTGAAATTCATGGAATTTAGAAAACTCCCGAATATCAAAACGCCTGTTTCGTTTTGAACTGACATAAGGTCGGTAGTATGTCTCCATATACTGGTAAGCAGCTATACTTCGCTGAATTTCTGTTTTGCCTCCTCCGCATAAGGAGATTATAGTATTGAGAGGCATGTGCTCTACCTCACTCAATTGCCAAAGATATTTGGCTTTCGAGTAAGGATCCCAAGCTCGAGGGCCAACGAGATGAGATTGCAATCGAACCTCATGCTTTTTCTCATTCTCAAGTCGGTCATAAACAATCGCAGGGATTCTATCCCATAGTCCTGAACTATCATTCTTTTGGAACTCTTTATAAATCTGAAGACGAGTATTGCCTTCGATAGCAACATACGTTCCATCTTCTTCTAAAGAAACTATAATGGGATGTATAATACCGCCACATTTCTTAATAGAATCTCTCAAAGATGTATAAGAGGTGGTAGCATCCTGCGTATTTGAGCTATTAGATAACGCAAGAGCAATATGCACCGAGGCAATCTCCTCCCTTGGATAGTTGTCAAGATAATTCTTGATACGCGGATTGTCTATATCAAGGCGTATCAGCGATATGTCTAAATTCTCGTGACGTGGCATAACTATTCAGATTTAAGCCATAGATTCGGGTTTACCAAATCTCTTAGGCGAAGATTAAAGAGTCGTAGTAATTCTTTCTTATGGGATGAGAAGCGTTCCAAAAATGAGATAATGGTTTTTAAGGGCAATGATATTTTTTTATCAGTATAATAACCATTATTAAAGTCAACTATAAACTCCTCATAAGATTTTATAGGAGTCACTTTTAATCCTAGAGTACGTTCCTCCCAAAAAGTTTGGTTTCTATAACAAAATTCCCAAAAGGACATTTTTTTGTAAAAAGCAGGCTGGTTACACCAGCGTGCAATCTGAACATAAATGTTTTGGAGTTCATGATTGTGGTAATCTTCATGGCGCATAATATAGCCTAGACAGCCATATTTCATAAGTACTTCTATACGATAAAATATTTCCTTAATATCTTTAAGCAATAAATCATCATCGTTAGAATTTAACTTATAACCGCAGAAAAGATAAAATTTTGTTTCTTTTTTATTATATCGTTTCCAAATTTTTAATGCTTTCTCAATTTTGGGCCTATCAGACCAATTGTCAAAAGCAAAAATATAATCGCCATGATATTTACATTGTGATAACAACTCTGCAATTTCTTCTCCATATGGACTTTCAGCTAAGATACGTTCATCCAAACCTTGCCTAAATTGAAAAGGTCGTCTTGTTTCCATTAACTCCTTTAGAAGTGGTCGCCATATTGAAGGAGAAGAAGCCAAAAAGTTATCATCCCATAAATAAATATAAGGACGTTTTAGTCTTCCTTTTTCATCTTTTTCATCACTCAAAAACCATTGAATTTTAGAATAAGGAAGGATTCTATTCTCAAAACGATTTACACAAAATGGGCATTTGCGGAAACACCCTCTGGTAAGGAATCCAATAGAGTACTGAAGATAATCTTTATAATACGATTTCTTTCGTCCTGCTGCAATTCGCTTTTCTATGTATGGAACGTATAGATCATAGAATGGCATCTGATGAGCCATTGAAATGCCCATCTCTTTGCCATCTCTCATATTTGGATAGCGATTCAAGAATGGGTCATTTTCAAGTTGCATCATATCTACAGAACGATATTGCCTAAATCCCATTTCGTTTTCATTTAATGCGTAAAACCCAGTACCACCCCAGCGAAAACGAGATTCTTTTCCTTTCTTTTCCTCCTGACTTCTATTAAAAAACTTAGGATCTTTGGTAAATGAAAAAACCTTACTAATATATATAAGATGAAATTCCGAGATGTCTTCATTCTCAGATTCAATTAATCTAAATTCGATATTATGATCATTAAGAAAACCAGCAAGTTTAAGCAATGCGAGGTTAGGATGGCGGGTTCCGCCATCCAATAGATCTGCATCGACTAAACCAATTTTCATTATGTATCTTTGAACTATGCAATTTTACATTCATCGACCCCCTGATGAATATATAGATACAAAAAAAGCGCAGGATCCGTACTTGTTACTCGTCCTGCTGCTAAAGGCCTTCGCATTGCCCGAAATAGTAGAACGAGCAACGCAGAGCCTACGCCGTATGAATATATTATACACCATAGTAGACTATATTATAGATATAATCAACCAATGGGTACACATCATACCCGAAGACATCTACAGTTGCTTCATTCTCGACTATTTCTTAAGAGGTTGCGAAGTTCTTAGCAGCCAAGAATTAAGCGAAAGTAAACGCTTTTGAAATATGTTTTAAACCCACCCATCCGACGGATAATTTCGTCATCGGCGTAGATTTCACTGCAAAATTACAAATAATATTGGGACAATCAATATTTTATCTTAAGAATTATATATTAATACACTCTTGGTCTAAAATATGTGTTTTAGTGGCTATGAGATAAATAAACATTACGTTTTTGAGGGGATAAAAGCTCGATTTTCACTGTCTTTTACTTCTCTTTCCTCGTGATCGAGGCAATGGTTGCGGTGGCGAGCCCGACGAGGAAAATTGAGAGGGCGACGATGACGATGTCGGAGAGTTTGAGGGCGACTGGATAGCTGTCGATAGCGAGGGTGCCGGTCATGGAAGCATTCCCGAGCCCTATTAAGCCGAACTGTTGTTGGAGCCCGACGAGGATGACCCCCAAAATTAAACCGATGATACCTCCACCGATAGAGATTAAAAGCCCTTGAATTGCATAAATGCCGCGTATCATCGACGGCGATGCACCGAGCGACATAAGTGTTTGTGTATTACTTTGTTTCTCGATGATGAGCATCGACATTGTCGAGATGATGTTGAATGAGGCGATTATGAGTATAAAGGCGAGCATGAGAAAGGTTATCCACTTCTCAATCGAAATCATTTTAAATGAATCGGCTTGTTGTTCAAGTCGGTTTTTGACGGTCAAACCTTCGGGAAGTTCGGCTTGTATCTCGGCTTGCAGTTTGTCGGTTTTGTCATCGTCGGGATAGATGCAGATTGTTGATGCTTCGTTTTCATAATCGAGCAGTGAGCGGACAACGTCAATGTCAACCATGATGACGTCAGTGTCATACATTTCTTGCTCAACTTGCCAAACGCCGCTGATATAGAGCGTGTCGCTACGGAATGAGGATTCGGGCACGGCGGTTGAAATTTTACCGACACGACGTGGTACAAACAACATCATCCATTTGCCGTCATTGGGTCGTATGTCAAGATTGATGGCGACACCGACACTCGACAGGGCGGTGTAGGGCGCAACATCGCTGATTTGGGTAGTACCGTCAATCGTGATTGCCTTTATATCAGCATTTTGCACAAAATCGCGACTGACGCCCATAACATTGACTGTCATTTGATGTCCGCTTGACGATGCAAGAGCCTGTTCTTTGAGGACAGACGAGACTCTGACACCTGCAAATTGTTCTGAAATAACTTTGGCAAGGCTGTCGGCATTCTCGATAACTTTGCCTGTATCGGGCACAATTGCCAGTGGCGGGTCAATGCGCGACAACTGCTTCATCGCAAGGTCGCTGAACCCGTTGAAGACCGATAAAACCACAATCAATGCCGTTGTGGCTACAGCGATTCCTGCCACCGATATCATCGAAATGACATTGACAGCATTATGTCTTTTGGGAGAAAAAAGATAGCGGATTGCTATCAGAAACTGTAGCCTCATTATTTCTTATCGGCGTCAAGGAGCGCGTCGATTTTTTCGATATAATCGAGCGAATCATCGAGATGGAATGAGAGTTCGGGCGTTTTTCTCAACTGAAATCTCACTTTTTGAGCAAGTTCATAACGGATTGTACGGGCATTTCGGTTAATGCTGTCAATCATTTCGGCACCTTTATCAGACGGGAAAACCGAGAGATAGGCGCGGGCAATGCTGAGGTCGGGCGAAACTTTCACCGAGCTTACCGATACGATTACGCCATGAGTTTTGGCGGTTTGCTGACGGAAAATTTCACTTAATTCTTTTTGAATGAGTCTTGATATTTTTGCTTGACGAGTTGATTCCATAATGTTTGTTGTTTTATTATAATTTTTATTATAATAACGTATTGTCGCCGCAGATGGTTTATTTTATTACTGCTAAACCGCCTTGTGAAGTCTCTTTGTAAAGACTCGGGATGTCATGACCGGTCTGTTTCATAACTTCAACGATACGGTCAAATGAAACTGAGTGATGACCATCGGAAAACGCTGCAAAAAGGTTTGAGTCGAGGGCGCGCGCGGCGGCATAGGCATTACGTTCGATACAAGGAATCTGGACGAGACCGCAAACAGGGTCACAGGTCAATCCTAAGTGGTGTTCGAGCGCCATTTCGGCTGCATATTCAATTTGGGCAGGCGACCCTCCGAACAGATGACTTGCGGCGGCTGCACCCATCGCACATGCGACCCCGATTTCACCTTGACAACCTACTTCGGCGCCTGATATTGAAGCGTTTGTCTTCACTACGTTGCCAAAAATTCCGGCAGTGGCAAGAGCACGCAAAATACGTTTATCGCTGAATGATTTTGAGGTGCTGAGGTGATATAGAACGGCTGGAACTACGCCACTTGATCCGCAGGTCGGGGCGGTAACGATTTTTCCGCCCGAAGCATTTTCTTCAGAGACTGCCAAGGCATAGGCATAAACCAATCCGCGACTTTTAAGATTGTTCGTATAACCCGCTGCATGAACATGATAGCTTACCGCTTTGCGTCTTACGCCAAGTCCTCCGGGCAAAACGCCCTCGGCTTCGATACCACGTTCAACAGCTTCTTTCATTGTTTTCCATACTTCGTTGAGATAGTCCCAAACGTCGCTGTTTTCACACATATCGACATATTCCCAATAGGAGCGACCGGTTTCCTCGCACCATTGCATAATGTCTTTTATGGTGGTGAGTTTGTATATCGATTCTCCGGCAACACGTTCTTGACCTTCGCGACAGATGTCACCGCCTCCAATCGAGAAAACCGTATCAGTATCAATTATTTTGCCCTCGCTGTCAAATGCTTTGAAAGTCATTCCGTTAGGATGGAAATCAAGAAACACTTTCGGTTCCCAAACAATTGTTGTGGGGGCTGTCGGTTCGAGAGTCTCTAAAATTGCGCGGTCGGTAAGGTGACCGACTCCTGTAGCTGCGAGCGATCCGTAGAGTGTCACCTCAAAGCGGGCTGCATTTGGGTTGCGGGCAAGAAACTCTTCCGAAGCTTTGCGCGGACCCATCGTGTGGCTGCTCGACGGTCCATATCCTATTTTAAATAATCGTTTTATCGATTCCATGTATCTGTTTTAATACTTGATGGTTATATCGCTGTTTTTGCCTGTCACATATTTAGATTCAAATGTGAGGGTATGTTTTACAGCGTCAAAAATAAATCGTTTGAGTTTGGTGCCATCTACTGTTATTGATTTTGGTGATGACACATTATATAATTTAAATGTAAGACGTTTGCCTGTCTTGTCGGGAATACCGTTTTCAACCGTAGAGATTGAAAAAGTAGTCTCATTATCAGCTGTTTTTGCATTGATTTTGATGAGGTTATACGGTGCATTACCCGATGTCGGAGTTTTCAAATCATCTTCATATATCAATCCCGAACCCTCACAATTGTCAACCGAATAGTAGTTGAGAGTATAACGCGAAGTCGAATAGTCGCCGGTGTTTCTCATCGGATAATCGGCTGTCGGGATAACAGCCCCGGCTTTGACAAACAGTGGGAGGATGTGCAGCGGTGCGTTATAGTTGATTGTGTCGGGTCCGTTATAAATTGTCGTGGGATTGTTGTAGTCAACCCAAGTGCCTTCGGGTAAAATGACATCGCGGCTTGTTGCGCCCTGATGAAGAATCGGAGCGACGAGCAAATCGGATCCCCACATATATTCGTTTTCAATCGAGTTAAGTTCTGACCGACGGGTGTAGTCAACCGGGCGAACCAACGGCATACCGGTAGTTGTATTTTCAAAAGCCAACGTGTAGTTATAGGGCAACCAACGATAGCGTTCCTTGATGAGCGGTTTAATGATACCGTTGTATTCGGGGTAGTGATATGGCTCTGCCATGACTGTGGCATGGGTTCGCAAAACCGGTGAGAATAATCCGAGTTGTAGCCAGCGAACATATAGTTCGGGATCGGTCGGATGTTTAGGGTCAACGGCAAAACCGCCGACATCATGGCTCATGTAGCCGAGTCCGCTCATTCCCGAATTAAGCATGATTTTGATTTGAGGTTGCAATCCTCCCCATGAACGCGAAACGTCAGTTGACCATGGAAAGACATTGAATCTTTGCAATCCGGTAGTACCGCCACGCATCAGCGACATCAGTCGGGTTGTAGGATACTGCTCTTTATAAAGATTATAGATGATTTCGCTCCAGTCGTTACCATATCTGTTATGATATTCACGGGCAGTCAATCCGTTGGCGTGAATCATCGATTCGGGATGAACTTCAGGTTCGCCAAGGTCGCCCCACCATCCGGTAACGCCCTCGTCGGTCAGCTTTTTATAGCGGTCGCTGAGCCATTTGCGGGTGTCGGGGTTTGACACGTCAAACATACCGCCTTCGCCAACCCAAATCTTTACCTCGTGGGTTTGACCAAGAGAGTCACGTCCAAAAAGACCTTGCTCCGAGAGGGTGTTGTAGTTTTCGAGACCACGTCCGTTTTTAAGGACATAGGGCTGAGAGATAGGAATCAGATTGACACCGCGACGTTTAAGATTGCGAAGCATTTTGATATGGTCGGGCCATTGTGATTTTTCCCATGACAATGATCCCATATCCTGCTCTTTGCCATACCAATAAAGGTCGAGTACGATGCCGTCGACAGGATAGCCTTCACGCTGGAGGGTATCGATAACACCCTCGGTTTCAGTTTGGTCGTGATAACCATATTTTGAAGTGATATACCCTAAAGCCCATAACGGAGGCAATTCCTGACGTCCGGTCAATTGAGAAAGCAATTTGATTGTGCCTTGAAGCGAACTATCATTGTCGCCACCCGAAATGAAATAATAAGAAATCGGAGTTTTCAGATTTTCGGTGACATATTCCATCGGGTTGTTGAGAATGAGTGTCGAGGCTGCAAAATCATCAAACAAAAGTGCATATCCGTTGTCGCTGATGAAAAGTGGCATTGTTATACCCATCTGTGAGATGCGCTTGTCCCCCTCGGTATATCCGTAATTCTGGCGGTTGTAGTTTACCAACGTATCACCTCTGAGGTTCAGACTGTTTCCACGTTCGCCTCCGCCAAAAATCTGAGTGGTATGGTCGGGAGTAAATATTTTGATGATACGTTTGCCGTATATATCTTCGGGAAAACCTTCATCGACAATGGTGCGACTGCCTCCGGCTGAGAGCACAACGCTGTTGCCGGTAATTGTAGCCGACAATCCTGCAGGTGTTATGATGGTCGTAGTTTTACCGATTGTCACGTGCTTGCACTCCATCTCCTTGTTCTTGATGTCAAGCACCATGTAGACAGGAGAATACTCATTGCCCTCCCAGTCGTCGGGGGTATAGGTCACACGAAAAATGTTGGGTGTGATAGCCTCGACCGAGCGAGTGAAAGAGACCTTGCCGTTCACCTGCAAAAACGCAGCGGCTATGAGAGAAAGAGTAAGTAAATGTCGCAGTTTGTTCATCGTTTTTACAATTTGGGCAATCGGTAAGAAAAAAATTAGCTCAACAACTTGGTTTAGCTGAATGTAGAGGCAAGGCGTTTGATGGCGGTTTCAACCGAAACGCGTTTGTATAGAATGTCGTAAACCGTGTTAAGGATTGGCATATCAACACCATAATTGGCGTTGATTTCATATATACATTTTGTGCCGTAATAACCCTCAGCAGTCTGTTCCATTTCCATGCGGGCGGCTTTGACCGAATATCCCTTACCGATCATCGAACCGAAGTTGTGGTTGCGTGAGAATCGTGAATAAGCGGTCACGAGAAGATCACCCATATAAACCGAGTCGCAAATTTGACGCGGACGCGGGCAAGCTGTTTCAAGAAAGCGTTCCATTTCGCGGATAGCGTTGCTGACAAGCATTGCAAGGAAGTTGTCGCCTCGTTTCATACCATGAATAATACCGGCAGCGATAGCATAGATATTTTTAAGAACGCCTGCATATTCGATACCCTCGACATCGTTTGACGTGATGGCGTGGGCAGTCTTTGATACAAGACATTTTGAGAAGTCGTTGGCATTGAAAATGTCAGAACTTCCCACTGTCAGGTAGCAGGGGCGGTCAAGTGCGACCTCCTCGGCGTGGCAGGGTCCTGAAATGACAAGAATATTATCAGGCGAAACACCGAATTTCTCGACCATATAGTCTGAGATCAGCATATTTTCGTCAGGCACAAGTCCCTTGACAGCGTTTATAACATACTTTTGGCTTATATCGACCTTGAGTTTTGCCAAATGGTCCTTAAAATAGGGAGAAGGCATCACCAAGAGGAGGGTATCACATTCAGAGCAAACCTTGTTGATGTCACTCGAAAAGTTGATACGTTCAATATCAAACATTACGTCGGTCAGATAGGCGGGATTGTGTCTCAGATGTTTAAACTCTTCGATACGATCGTCGCGACGCATGTACCATGTTATTTGTTCACAGTTATTCATTAACAGTTTGGCGAGTGCGGTAGCCCAGCTACCACCGCCCATTACTGCTATATTACCCGGAAAACTCATCTTGTTTTGGTTGTATGTGGTTGGTATATTTAGCAGCTTGCAGCCGCTTTCTCAATCCAGGCGCCAACCTCTTCGATTGTAGGGTTGGTGAGTTCGAGTTTGAATTTCTTATTGAGTCCGCAGAGCTCCTGATGGAGTTTGCCTGCCGATGTCACGGCACCGAGCATCGCAACGGTGACGATCCCATTTTTTTGAAGCGGTGCCACCCATTCAGCCGGCACACCGATTTCGGTATAGGCTTCCTCGCGGTCGCGTTTCTGAACTTTTTCGGGACGCATCTGGGGGAAGAACAACACTTCTTGGATGGTGGTCTGACCGGTCATCAACATAACGAGTCGGTCCATGCCGATACCCATTCCCGATGTCGGGGGCATACCATATTCGAGAGCGCGTATAAAGTCGTGGTCGATAATCATTGCCTCGTCATCGCCCTTCTCGCCGAGTTTCATCTGCTCGACAAAACGCTCATATTGATCAATCGGGTCATTAAGCTCTGAGTATGCATTGCAAAGTTCCTTGCCATTAACCATAAGCTCAAAACGTTCGGTCAATTCAGGATTGTTGCGGTGACGTTTGGTGAGAGGTGACATTTCGATGGGGTAGTCGATGATGAATGTGGGCTGAATGTAATTGCCTTCACATTTTTCACCGAATATTTCGTCGATGAGTTTACCTTTACCCATTGATTCATCAATTTCGATGTCGAGTTTTTTGCAAACATCGCGGAGCTGATCTTCGTTCATACCGGTGATGTCAATGCCTGTAAATTCTTTGATAGCATCAATCATTGTCACGCGACGGAACGGAGTTTTGAAATCAATTTCGTTGTCGCCGACTTTAACTTTGGTGGTGCCGTTCACTTCGAGACAGATGCGTTCGAGCATATTCTCGGTGAAGGTCATCATCCAGTTATAGTCTTTATAGGGAACATAGATTTCAGTACATGTAAACTCGGGATTGTGGGTGCGGTCCATACCCTCGTTTCTGAAGTTCTTGCCAATTTCATATACACCGTCAAGACCGCCGACAATAAGGCGTTTCAAGTAAAGCTCGGTTGCGATACGAAGGTAAAGATCCATGTCGAGGGTGTTGTGGTGGGTAATGAACGGACGAGCCGATGCTCCACCTGCAATTGACTGTAGGATAGGAGTCTCAACCTCAACATAGCCATGCTCGTTAAAGTAGTTGCGCATCGAGTTGTAAACCTTGCTGCGTTTTAGGAAGATATCTTTGACACCTTCGTTTACAACGAGGTCAACATAACGGCGGCGGTAACGAAGCTCGGGGTCGTCAAACGCGTCATAGGTCACACCGTCTTTCACTTTCACGATAGGAAGCGGACGAAGCGATTTGGCAAGCACGGTCAAACTTTGAGCGTGAATTGAAATCTCGCCTGTTTGTGTACGGAAAACATAACCTTCGACACCGATAAAATCGCCGATGTCAAGAAGTTTTTTGAATACTACGTTATAGAGGTCTTTATTTTCGTCGGGGCAAATTTCGTCACGGTTGATATAAATTTGAATACGACCATCGCCATCCTGAAGCTCGACAAACGAGGCTTTACCCATGATACGGCGGCTCATGATTCGTCCGGCAACCGCCACGTCGCGGCGAGGAGCGTCATCCTTGAAATTTTCTTTTATCTCCTCGGTGTGTCCGGTTACAACATATTCTGCTGCGGGGTAAGGGTCAATTCCGAGGTCACGCATTGCCTGAAGGCTGTTGCGGCGTACAATTTCCTGTTCGCTCAATTCAAGTGGATTCATATAATAGTTTTGTCTGTGAATAGTAATATTTTTTGCAAATTTAGTCAAAAATAACGAGATAATTCGATTTTGACATAAAAAGCAGCCTGTCACATCTGTTAATAATACATAACTTACACACATCCTTTAAAAAATATGGCGCATTGCGACTTCCTTTTCAAGTTTTTCACTACCTTTGCAAAAAATAAATTTCATACCTAAAAATCATCAATCTAATGAACGTAGTCGACCGCTTTCTCAAATATGTCAAATTTGACACTCAGAGCGATGAACTCACCGGAATGACCCCGTCAACTCCCGGTCAAATGGAATTTGCTCAATACCTTGAAGGTGTTTTGCGAGAAATGAAACTTGCCAATATTTCACTCGACGAGAATGGTTATCTGATGGCAACTCTCCCTTCAAACATCGATAAAAAAGTGCCTGTTGTCGGTTTCATTGCCCATCTCGATACATCGCCCGATATGTCGGGCCATAACGTATCGCCACGCATCGTTGAAAAATATGACGGCAACGATATTATTCTCAATGCCGAGCAAAATATTGTCCTTTCGCCGGCAGAGTTTCCCGAACTTCTCAAGTACAAGGAACAGGATTTGATCGTAACTGATGGTAAAACCCTTCTTGGTGCCGACGACAAAGCCGGTATCGCCGAAATTATTTCAGCCGTAGCCTATCTTCAGGAGCATCCCGAAATCAAACATGGCGACATACGCATCGCTTTCAACCCCGATGAGGAAATCGGTATGGGTGCCCACAAGTTTGATGTAAAACGATTTGGATGTGAGTGGGCTTACACAATGGATGGCGGCGAAATTGGCGAACTCGAATATGAAAACTTCAACGCTGCTGTCGCTAAAATCACATTCAAGGGTCGCAATGTTCACCCCGGATATGCAAAACATAAAATGATTAACTCAATCCGCATTGCCAACCAGTTTGCAATTATGCTTCCCCGTTGGGAAACTCCTGAACATACTGAGGGTTATGAAGGATTTTATCATCTTGTTAATATCGAGGGTTCGGTTGAGCAAACCGTTCTCACCTACATAATTCGTGACCACGACCGAGACCGTTTTGAACGTCGCAAAGAGGAATTCCGTCACCTTGTCCGCAAGATTAACCACGAGTTCCCCGATTGTGCGTCACTCGAAATCAAGGATCAATACTACAACATGAGAGAGAAAGTCGAGCCGCTTCCCCATATCATTGACATTGCCAAACAGGCAATGGTTGATGCCGGTGTGACCCCTGTGGTTGTTCCCATTCGTGGCGGTACAGACGGCGCTCAGCTCTCATTCAAGGGACTCCCTTGTCCCAACATCTTTGCCGGTGGTTTGAACTTCCACGGTCGCTTTGAATTTGTACCCATTCCGTCAATGGAAAAAGCAACACAAGTGATTGTCGAAATCTGCCGCATCGTTGCAGAACGATAATATGCATTGTCTAATCGTTATAACCGGCGCAACGGCGTCGGGAAAAACATCAGTCGCAGTCGAGCTTGCAAAAAAGCTCGGCTGCGATATTATTTCTGCCGACTCGCGTCAAATTTTTAGACAAATTCCAATCGGTACGGCAACCCCGACTCCCGATGAGATGGCAGGTGTCACCCACCACTTCATCAGTTGTAAAAATCTTGATGAATATTATAGTGCGGCAGCCTTTGAGACTGATGTGCTGGCTCTGTTGCAAAAGCTATGGCAGACAAACGATTATGCAATTCTATGTGGTGGCTCGATGATGTATGTCGATGCGGTTGTAAACGGTATTGACGATCTTCCCGACATTTCTCCTGCAATCAGACAACACGCTGCCTCAATATATCGCGACGGTGGAATCGAAGCTATCCGCGCCCAACTTGAAATTCTCGACCCTGACTATTATCAACAGGTTGACCTCAATAATCACAAACGTCTCATCCATGCTGTCGAAATTTGTTTACAAGCCGGCAAGCCTTATTCGTCTCTACGAACCGGTCAACGAAAACAGCGTGATTTCAAGATACTTAAATTTGCAATCGATCTCGATCGCAAACAACTCTTTGACCGCATCAACCGCCGTGTCGAAATGATGATTGAAGCCGGACTTGAAGATGAGGCACGCCGGGTATATCCGTTGCGCAATCTCAATTCGCTTAACACCGTGGGCTACAAGGAGATGTTTGCTATGTTTGACGGCGTAATGGACCGCGAAACCGCCATTGCCCGACTTCAAAAAAATACCCGAGTGTTCGCTAAAAAACAACTTACTTGGCTAAAGCGTGACCCGTCGATGATTTACGTTCAATATCCAGACATTGCCGATAAAATTTATAATTATATCATCAACCACCAATGACAGCCCGCGATTTTGAACTCTATTTCAAGCGACTCTATTTGCCCCTGGGAATGTATGCCCTGAGGTTTGTTGATGATGTCGCTGTCTCAGAGGATCTGGTGCAGGAAGCGTTTATGAAAGCGTGGCTCTATCTCGAAAATGGTGGAGCGATCGACAACATTCAAGCGTTTATGTATCGATCTGTCCGTAACGGATGTTTGACGTGGCTGAGACAGCAGCGCGAAACCCTTGATGAGAGTTTTATTCCCGAAGTCGGAGAGGAAGAAATCGACACCTCGTTCCGTGATGCAAAAATATGGCGAGCAATCGATGAGCTACCCGAAAAATGTCGCCAAATTTTCTTAATGAGCAAACAAGACGGCTTGTCAAACGAAGAAATCGCTATCGAACTCGACATCTCAATAAAGACCGTCAAAAATCAGATGACCAAAGCCTTGTCACGCCTACGAGAAGCATTATCAACCAACCACAAACCATTCTTTTTACCATTTTTGTAAAAACATCTATAATTATAATGAGAGTAGAATAAGAGAATTGCCCTTGATCATAAATAACAGGTTTTATTTATAATAGAGATCATCGTATCAGCTTAATAGGGAAAAATTTTGAATTGAGTGTAACTTTTATGGTTGTTTTTGCACCTAACGTTACAAAAACATCAAGAAAATGAAAAGTCCACTAAAAACAAGTAGGGAGTTTGCCTCTTTTATCAAGAAGCATTCCCGTATCATCAACAAGGTCTGTTGGACATACGCTACCCCAAAAGTCCCTTATGAGGATCTACGTCAGGAAATCCTTACCAGCCTTTGGTTGGGTTTAGAGCAATTCCGGGGTACGAGCAAACTATCTACCTGGGTTTATCGGGTTGCTGTCAACTCAGCCTTAATGGCAATTCGCAATTACAAGCCGAAAGTTGAAACACTCCACTTTGAGATTTCTGCTGTCGATATTTCTTCGGAATCAGACAATAACAAGGCGGAGCAGCTTACAGCTCTACACGAACTGATAAACCAACTTCTCCCGATTGAGAAAGCGATTATTCTGCTTTGGCTTGATGAATACTCATATGAGGAAATTGCAGACATAATCGGTATCGAAAGGAACAATGTGGCTACCAAACTTCACAGGATTAAAAACAAACTCATTTCAAAATCGAAATAATATGAACTTAGACGAACTCAAAAAAAGCATGTCAACTCTCGATGACGTACTCGCTCAAAAAAACAACGAGCCAATCAGCTTCAACACCGGGACTTGTTCTTCGGCACAATCTCGCATAGCCAAACAATACCGCAAAAGCATTCTGAATTGTAGTGTACTGGCTGCAGTGTTCATCATTCTCTGGCTCAGCGGAACAGACGAAAGTGCTTTCCCGGTTGCAATGAAAGGATTTCTTGGAATCTTCATGGCTGTAGCTGCAATAGTTTATATTGTTTTGTACCGCTCAATCAAAAAGATTCAGCCAGCTACTTCCACACCGATGCATATTATGAAACAGGTAGCATCCCTCAGACTCTATACTCTTGTTGCCGAGATCTTCTTCGCCGTTGTCCTTGCCGTGTTCTTTACTGTTTTCCTCAGCAATCTTTGGTCTCTCGGCACTTGGACTTTCTGGCTCGTTTCAGGTGCATTGCTTGTCAGCTTAGTCATCGCTTTTATGATGCTTCCAAAGAAAATCAGAGATTTCAGGGAACTCACAGCGGTTGATTAATCGTTCCTCACTTAAAAAAATGCTCTTATAAATTAAGATAGGAGCATTTTTTTCGTAGATTGATGGGTTATTTTATGATATTCGTTGTCGCTTAGTCCCCCAAAAAATGCCTTTGCGGGGAAACCCACTTTACTCGATTTTGTCATTACAGTTCAAGAGAGTTTTCCTTCAACAAGAAGTCATACACACTCATTGTTGTGATACCGTTATTGTCTCTCTCCACTAAAATAGGATTTCCTACAATCACTATCTTCTTAAATGAATCATCAACGTTACGAAGTGAGTTTTGCTCCTGCGCGATCTTTTCATCAGAGTCAAGCCGGTAGGCGGACTGTATATAATATCTTTGGTTGCCCTTGTTCGCTACAAAGTCAACTTCATAGCTGACTCGCTTTTGGCTACCATTCTCATCACGGATTACCAAAGGGACTATTCCAACGTCAATATTAAATCCCCTAACACGAAGTTCATTGTAGATAATATTCTCCATCATGTGCGTCTTTTCAAGCTGACGAAAGTTCAGTCTTGCATTGCGCAGACCGAGATCCACAAAATAATATTTATAGGGCGTGTCAATATACTTTTTCCCCTTGATATCATACCGTTGTGATTTCTCAACGAGAAATGAATCACAGATATAGTCCAGATAATTTTTTATGGTCTTGTCAGAGAGTTTTACTTTCTTTTCACTTAAGAATGTGTTTGCGAGTTTACTCGGATTGGTCAGGCAACCAATATTTGACGAAATTATATCAAGCAGAATTTCCAGTTCCTCATCGTGCTTTACATTATAGCGTTCCTTAATATCAGTGATATAAGTTTCTGCAAATAATGCTTTTAGATATTCCGCCTTTCGTTCTTCCGACTTATATTCCAATACCTGAGGCAATCCTCCATAAGTCATATACTCCTCAAAAGCCAATTCCGTACTTTTATTGGTTGCAGACATGAATTCTCTGAAATTTAATGGGAATACTTTTATTTCTTCACCTCGCCCTCGAAAGGTGGTTATAACATCCTTAGAAAGGAACCGGGCATTACTACCCGTAACATACACATCAGCATTCTTAATTTTCAGATAGCTATTGAGCACATCTTCGAACTCGTCAACCAACTGAATCTCATCAATGAGAATATAGTACATTCCCTTATCAATCATTTTGGAATCAATAAACTCCAACAGATTGTCGGGATTACGTAGCGACCTGTTTCTGCGGTTCTCCAGATCTATTTTAATGATATGGTCAGATGAAACACCCTCTGCCTCCAGCCAGTCGGCAAACAGATCGAACAGAAGATATGATTTACCACTTCTGCGTACACCGGTGATAATCTTTATCATTCCGTTATGACGGCTTTCTACAACCTTGTTTAGATATATTTTTCTTTCTACTCTCATGTTATTCCGAATGAATGTCATTTGTGACATCTTTTCGGAGTGCAAAGTTAGTTATATATATTATTCAGACCAAATATTTGGAGTATTTTTCACTTGAAATATTTTACAATGCACAATAGAAATAAAATATTTGAGTAATAAAGTATTCTGTCATAAACTGTAATTTTTCCCTATTGGAGTAGGACTTTTTGAAAAGTGGTGAGTCATAGATGTAGAAACTCATATTTTTCAAAGAATGGAAACAAAAGAATTTGATTTTGTAGCTCGATTTTATAAAAAGGGGAGCTTTAATAAAGATGCCGCTTGGTCGCGACTTGGAATAAATACAACTTTTCGGTGGAATAGACTCAAGGTCGCTGCTGCGATTGCAGCGCTGTTAGTCGTTTCTGCATCAGCAACTTTAATATATCATAAGTACAAATCAGAAACCGCTATTAATAAGGTAGTTGAGCCGGTTAATTCTGCTTCTTTAACCGAGGTCAAAGTCATTGATTTTGAAAACGCATCTTTGACTGAGATTGTCCGTGAAATCGAGAGTGTCTATAATGTAAAAGTCGAAAATCTTCCCGACACGACCAGCGACTACAATCTCTCGCTTCATTATGAAGGAACTCCCATTGATTTGATCGAGTCGATCAACGATATTTTAGGTACTCAAATGACTGTGGTTGAGAGATGAGAAAGCTGATTTTGCTTATCATATTGCTATGCGTTGGCATTACGGCAGTGGCACGAAACGTTACTGTCTCAGCTGTCTCAAAGCCTGCTGCGGTCGTTTTCAGGAGTATTGTAGAGCAAACCGGAATGAATTTTGTATATTCATCAGACCTGCTTGATGACATGATCGTTACGTTGAATGTCAAAGACAAGCCATTGAAAAAGGCTCTTGATTTGATGTTCAGAAACACCGATATTGAGTATAAAATCAAAGGGAAAAACATAATTTTGAAACGTAAACCGTCTAAGGTCAGGAAGATAGAAGATTATCAACCGACAATAGTTAAGCCGTCTATGCCTGACTCATTGTCAATTAGTAAGTCGCTTGCCGAGGTTACGGTCGTTTCACGCCTTGAAGCTCCAGCGATTGAGACCTCTGAAATAGGTGCGAAAAAGATGACGGCAAACGAG
>CAMWIM010000005.1 GCA_947174335.1 uncultured Porphyromonadaceae bacterium
TCGAAGAAACCGTGGCTGTTGTTCGTGTTCTTGAAGAAGGTTGGGGCGGCTCAATCGACTTCACAGATTTCCTTCTCCTTCTCAAACTCGACGGCGAATGGAAATGCGTAGCCAAAGCCTACAATCAAAACTCCAACACGATCAAGCAATGAAGATAACAGTTATAACCGGCAGCCCTCGCAAAGACGGCAACACCTTTGCAATGGTCGATGCCTTTATCAATGCCGCTAAAGCCAAAGGTCATGAAGTAGTGCGCTTTGATGCCGCTATGATGAAAATCGGAGGATGCCACGCATGCATGACTTGTTTCAAAACCGGTAAAGCATGTTCGTTTGACGATGATTTCAACATCATCGCTCCTCATATTCTTGATGCTGATGCCGTGGTATATGCAATGCCGCTTTACTGGTATTCAATTCCGGCACAAATCAAGGGTGTAATCGACCGCGTATTCTCGTTCTGTGTTGCCGAGAAACCTATTCAAAACAAGAAAATGGGACTCATCTGTTGTTGTGAAGAACATGACGCAAAACTGCTTGAAGGCATTACTATCCCGATGAAACGGACAGCCGATTTGCTCAAATGGGAAATCGCAGGAGAAGTCCTTGTTCCCAGTGTATTTAACGAAGGAGACATCAACAACACCGATGGTTGCGCCCAGGCAGCCGCCCTCGCCGAAAAATTTTAAATAACCTCCTCCCCATAACCGTCCCCTCATTATCTTCCCGATTTTAAGGGGAATTTATTTCACAGTAATAATAGGTTTCCCAAAGAACGATGACAACATTGCAATGGTTGAAAGAGTAAAATTGTGTTCTCCACTTAACCATCTGGTTACCTCGCTCGGGCGTTTGCCTATGGCATCGGCAAGTTGTTTTTTTGTAAGACCATTTTCTTGCATTAGCAAATCAAGTCTATTCGATATTTGAAACGAAAGACGAGCTTCTGCTCTTTCTTCCGGTGTAATATTCCCCAATAGTTCTCTTAGTGATACTTTTGCTCTTTTCATAATTCAAAAGCTTTATCAGTTTCAATCTCAGATACAACATTTATTTCACATAAAAGTAAAATATTTAATTTTTTATTTTATAATAGCGGAATTTGCCCCTTTCTGTTCACCAACTTCATTATTGCGTTTCAACTTTTTACCATAGCCGAATGTATATGTGGCAGTGATATTAATACGGGGGTGAACAGTTGTCCCGATATTCTCCTTATACTCTGTATATAGCGGAGATTCTGTATCGATATTAGCACAACTCCAATCCTTATTAAAAAAGTTTACCGCCATCATCCGGACATTCCAGTTAGAATTTGCCCAACCTATTGAAAAGGAGTGAAAATTTCTATCTTTATATAGCTGAGGAGACCCGGTAAACATCTGCATTGTTGCCGATTCATAATTTGCTTTAAAATAGATACTATTTAAATAATATATAGCCTGAGCCTTTATAGAAAAATGGCTATGGTATTTATTGTATATTCCGGTCGATTTGAAAAAGAATTGTTTTGGACTCGCAAAAATCTGTAATTTACCATCTAACAACTTCAAATTTGACGAGAAACCAAGTTCACTTTGGAAGAAATCACCGCTGTTGATATATGTTCTAAGCAATGCAGTACCATTTTTATATGGCTCGTATGACATAATTTGACGATTCAACATTCCAAACGTATTGCTGAATGCATTTAGTCCAAAAGTATTAGATGGTGCCCAATTATATGACAGATTTAATGTTACATGTCGATTATTCTTGAGCAAAGGATTACCGGTTATATACATGTACTCATTTTCCCGCAAAATATCAGAGGCTTTCATATTAATACCCGGGAAGTTGGTAGCATATTGAAGATAGGCAGATATTGCATTTTTCTTATTGGGTACATAACGGATGTTCAGGTGAGTGAAAGGAGTCATATCACTCATCTTTTCTCCGTTTATATTACTGTTAAGCCAACCAATTCCACCAGTAAAATATAGGCTTATCTTCTTGGTATTAAAAGAATACCCAAAACTTCCATTGGCATTACCACTATGAAAACGATCGTTATAGCTATTTGTTCCGGAATATTGCAAACGGTTGATATTGTCGCCACCTCCGATTCCGAGCGATAACGTCTGCTTCTGATCAATTCTCTTTTGCAGATGTGCATAAGCCTCATAATTATATACATTTTCACGAGCTTTCCTGACTATGTCGGTCGAGTTTGTAGAATATGCGAAATAATCGTTATTGTGCATATAATTAAAGCGAGGCGAAAAATCAATCGAAAACTGATTGGGTAACGCGAAAAAGAACGATCCTTGATATGCAAGAGAGTTCTTTTTACTTGGATTATTCCTATAATAAGTATAATTTTGATCTCTATTATTTTGATACGTCAGTTCGCCATGTTGTTCTTCGATAGGCGTACCGTAATGTGTAAAACCTACTGTATTACGTATCTGAATTTTTTCCGATGAATATGTCGCACGAACAGTTACCGGGTATTGCTCTTTTTTAAAATGAGAGCTCTTGACAGTCTGGGTTCTGACAAGATTATAATCTTTCCCATTGGCATCTTTGAGTGTATAAATTCCTTTTATATTGCTGCCCAAAATATGGTTATTGAAGTTGTCGGCACCGGCATAAAAGTCGTATGTCATTTTTTTGTAAGAGAATTTTGAAAAGACATTATTACGGCTGGAAAAACCTATGAGGAAATTCTCATTTGTAGTAAACTTTGTATAACCTCCATATTCATACTCCTGGGCTATAATATTGATAACACGTAGCTTTCCGTGAAATCGAGGGTCGGTCGGGAATTCAATATACTCAACAAATCTAACATCTGACATACGCATACCCTCCATTTCCTCTTTTGATGCCTCAAGATAATTTATAAAGATAGAAATGGGATTGCCGGCATTATCTGTCACTTCATCACTGATCGGATTTATCTGTATCTGAGGAATCGCCATTAACCGCAAAAGATCTACAACATTTTGTGAGGCATTCTTTTGGCGTTGTGTCGGGCGATAGATACTTTTATCCGATAACAATAATGTATTCTCTGCTTCCACATTAACAGTCTGTAGCTTAATGGGTGAACTACTCATCAAGATAGTACCGACATTAAATGAGTCAAACTTTTTATAAGTCGTTTTATATCCAACACATGACAATTTGGCAATTACATCCTGTTTATCACACGGAATTTTAAACCGCCCCATATCATCAGTTATTCCATAAGTCAAAACCGTTGAATCTTTAGGCGAAAGAATCAAAACTGTTGCTGCTACAACCGGTTCATTATCCTTGTCGATTGTTTGACCGGTATAACAAAACTTTCCATGCTGTAACGCTTCTATATAGTAATTTTGATTTCTCCTTATAATTGAAATAGGATTCAAACCGACTACCTCTCGCAAAGCCTCATAGACATCATCGGTTTGTATGTTTGCCGAAGTTTTGTAATTGTCAAGTTCCTTATAAATAAACGATATATTGATTTCAGGGTTATCTTTACATATTCTGACAATAGCCTCAGATATGGGAGTATCGTTAAACGAATATGTATATTTATTTGCAAAGGCTGAAATATGAGTTATTACAGCCAATATTAGCACAACAGCACTTCTCATATTCAGTTAATTTTAAGAACGTTACCTTCTTGTCCGATATGTATTTGCTCAAAAGTGTTGAGCTGATCAATAACCTCATCAAGAGTTAATGACGTATCGAGTTTATAGTACAGATGAAGTGTGGCTGCATCCTTATTACCAAACTGAATTTCAACATTATATGCATCAGCAATCACACTCATTATTTTCTCAAGTGACTCGTTCTCAAATATTACTTCTACTTTAACGACTCCGGCAGTATCATTCTTGAAAAACATCGTATCTATATCTTCTGTTACTTCAACCACCGGTTGTCCGGCATTTACAACCTCGTTTTCAAACGACTGTTTATGCCCGATTACCGAGACCGTGACTACGATTCCTGCCGCCACCGCAACTAACGAGGTAGCAACAATCACGACAATCGAAGCTACACGACTGCCAAACCAAAAGAATCGACTACGCGAACCTACCGAATATTTTTTTGAGAAAACATCCCACTCTAAGTCCACATCAATTTTCTTGTCAGATACTATGGCTGAATCTGTTTTACAAAGAAGACTGTAGATTTCTTTAGTCTCTGCATCGGATAATATCTCGTTGAGCTGCTCAGCCGTATATTTTTCAGGATGCTCTACAATGTCGATAACAAGGTCATATTTGTCCATTTTCGTTGAGTTTTTGTCGGATGATTTTAAGGGCATTACTTAAATGACGATATACAGCGGTCTCACTGATTTCCATTATATTTGCAATCTTGCTAAACTGCAAACCGTCAGAAAATCGCAATTCTATGACTTGTCTTGCCCGGGGTGGAATCTCTGTTTTTATTAAATCGTTAATATGCGCGATTGTTTCATCATCAGGCAACATTTCAGTGTCATATTCTTCTGTTTCAATAAAAAGAAGATTGGCAACCCGCTGATGAATTTCACAATCACGGATATAGTTCAGGCAACGATTCCTGACCGATTTAATAAGATATCCTCCCGAAACGACAAAATCAATAGAACTTTCTATTAGCGACACAAAAACATCATGAACAATATCGCGCGCAAGATCCTCATCGTGAAGGAGTGACACTGCTAAGCGAAACATCTGTTCATAATGAGCTTTGAAAAGCTGTTCTATGTCATTTTTGTTTATCATACACTAATAAGACACACAAATCTTCAAAAACTCAACCCCAATTTCAAAAAATTGAATCCATCCCACATAAAATGTTACTCTATTCTTGATTCGGTATTCGATAAAAAAACGAAAGCAGCCTATTCTCAACAATAATGTAGAGCGTTGCTTTTCTGTCTCAAAGGTAGTATTTTTTTCATTACATACAAAAGATAAACTTAAAAATGAGAAATGTTTCTAAATGTCCCATTTTTACTTAAATAATAGATTGCCAATCTGTAACATTTCCGTACCTTTGTAGATTTATTAAATTTAACCAAAAATGAATCAATCAGAAATTAAATTGTTGGCTTACGCAAAACAATCCGAAGCCTTTAAAGTTTATGAAGAATCAGGGATTCCACGAGTATGGGAAGATGCCGGATGCCGGGTTAATATCATCGGATCACTCAAAATGGGACTATTAGTTACCCACAATGACATCGACCTTCATGTTTATTCAAAAAATATTACGGAAGAAAGTACGTTTGCAATAGCCTCCAAAATGTCGGCATTATCCGGCGTTATTGAGATGACGAGTATAAACGGACTCCATACCGATGAGCAATGTATGGCGTGGCATGTTAAATATAAAACTGGGAATGGTGAGATTTGGAAATTTGATATTATCCATATCGAAGAAGATTCTACTTATGACGGTTTCTTTGAGAACATGGCAAAACGCATTACCGAAACTATGACTCAAGAACATCGTGACACTATTCTAAGGTTGAAATGTGAGACACCATCTGATGAGGAAATCCATGGCGTAGAATATTACGAAGCCGTTATCGCCGACAACATAGATAGTTTAGACAAACTTAGAACATGGATCGTTGAGCATAGAAAGAAAATCCCATATTACTGGGTGCCTTAGTATTTCTATTACTTCTTTCCGAACTTCGGGGTTATTCCGACAAAGAACTCGAAGTTGATGCCGGGCATGGGGCGCGAGAGGACTGAAAGATAGTCCTCGTTGAAGAGGTTGTTTATTGCCAGTTTGAGCTGTAAATCGAGCGATTTAAATGACAGCCCTTTTTCAAGCGATATGTTGCTCATGTAGTATTTCGGTAGGTGTCCCGTGATTGTGTAGTCGTTGCTCGACATGGTGAACCTCTCTGAATAGTAAGCCCATTTGTAGAGAAAGCTCCATGAACGCCACGTCAGTCGTCCGGTTAGCGATGCCGAGTGCTTGGGAACGTATGGGAGCTGCTTGCCTACCGATTGGTCGGCAGGTGACATCTTCTCTCCCTCGTTGATAGACGGAGTCCATGAATATGAGCCGTTCAGGTCGAAAATCCACCCTTTGAAAGGCTCGAAGGCTATATTGAGTTTACCTTCGATGCCATAGGCGTGTACTTTTTTGACGTTGCGCGGCGAAAAGAATCCCTTGGTCGTTGGAAGCCATATAATCCAGTCATCTATATGGCTGTCAAACCATGTGGCACTGCCTCCCATTGATACAGAAAAAGGGCTCTTCCAACTCACGTCAAAAGATGCTCCTGCATCGTAAGTCCAACCATGCTCGCTCTTCAGGTTCGGATTGCCACCCGGGAGAAAATAGAGGTCATTGAGCGTAGGAAACTTGTGATTGCGTGATACGGACGCTTTCAGCATGACGTTTCCTTTCCTTGACAGAAGACCGTCGATGAAGAAAGCCGGAATGACGGGTGCCCATTTGTCGCCGAACATTTCCTGACGTACTACAAGAGACAGTCCGAGCGGATCGACAGGCTGCCACTTTGCCGAAGCGGAGCCGGAGAGTTCGATGCGCCCCTTGTCGTAACCGACAATGGCTTTGTCGCCGTCCTGAAGGATGATGTTCTTATCTTCGGAGCGTACAAAATGCTGATGAGCAGAGATTGTAGCGGTCAGATACCATTTTTTCGTGGGATTATACTCACCCTCTGCCTGACCATAGAATGTGTTTACCCTGCTTCGTGAGCGCGTCATTGACGACCAGTTGTTTTCAGCGACCTCTCGCTTATAATCATACGCCATCCATGTGTGGATATATCCCCCTTTGGCTCCAAATTTCCAGTTGTGGCGGATATGGTCCCACGACAGCACACTGCGCAGGGTTTGTTCGCGCTGGCGGTTCTCGAAGTTGCGCTCGTTGCCGTAGTCGGTGGTGAGCATAGGCAGTTCGCGGTTGGAATTGATATACCATGCGTTGAATCCGAAACGGTCACCCTTATTGGTGTTGTAGTACACCTCCTGCAGCGCATGAAAATCCTTGTAGGCACCGCTGCGGTTGCGTTCTGTCGGATGATACTGTCCTATTATGTTCTTGTCATCGTCATAGATGTTCTCTTTCTTGTCGTGGTTGATATATTTGTAGTCGTTGGGCGATGATGAGTAAACGACACGTGTTGATACGTTCCAATGCTCACTGCCGTAGGTAAAACGGGCGAACTCGTCAAAGGTGCTGAATGAGCCCACACCCTGCACATATTGCAGATTGACACCTTCAGCCACATCGGGAATGGTGCCGAGTCTGACAAGACCGCCCAGACCTCCACCGGTCTCGTTGACCGATGACGTGCCGTGCAGCAGCGATGCCTGGTCTATGAAGTAGGACGGGATGGTGGAGAAGTCGGTCATGCCGAGCATGGGGTTATTGATACGCATGCCGTTCCAAGTTACTTGTGTATGACTGGGAGAGGTACCACGGAAAGCAACAGTGGAGAGCGTGGCACGACCATAGCTCTTGACGAAGACTGATGAGTTGAACGTGAGTATGTCAGCCATCGAGAGGGCGATATTCTCTTTGAGAGCGATAGAATCGAAAGTTGTTTTTTGCACTCCGATATCCTTCATAGGGCGTTTGCCCCAAAAGACAACCTCGTGCAAATTGCGCACTCTTTGAGAAGTTTGGGCTTTAATTGATTGTACGGTCGTTGCTTGCAACGACCCCAAAAAGACTATTAGTACGGTCATTGCTCGTAACGACCCGGATAAAATCCATCGTTTTATTTTAAACAATCTTCGCTCCATTTATATATATTGTTATCTACGTAATCAAAAATAGCTTTCTACCACAAATATAATCATTTCCAACAAAAGGCACCGGGAATGATGCCGGCATAAAATTCATCAATCAGTTCTCCTTCAGGCGAGTATCGGTAGATCATGCCCTGCTGCTGGTAGTCAATGGCATCGGCTACATACACTTCGCCGTTTACAGGATTTACCGTCAGCCCGTAATACTTTGTGTCGCGGTATTCGAGGAAAGGACGGACAGGAACACGGTTTGCCGTCACGTCCATACTCCAGATGTCATTGTTTATCCAATATAGTTTATCTCGTTCGCCATTGAGTTGTACTTCACTTGGCGCATCACCGAGTTTGAATTTCCACTGTTTTTCAACTGTAAATGTCGCAGCATCAATCTTGTAGAGAGAAGGAGCCTCGTAGCCGTATGGCGAGCCTTCATAACCGCCGTCGGTGATAGTCCACATCTTATCGTTTTTATCCAGGACAAGCGACGTAGGCTGTATGCCGACCGTCAACTGGTCCACCACCTCGTCAGTCTCAGTATCTATCTTGATGATACGGTTCTGGTAGCTCCAACAGTTGCAATAGACATATTTGCCGTATTGCACCATCTGTTCCGTTGAGCCGCTTTCCATCGTCATGTCAGGCACCTGTATATAGCCAGTAATTTCATATTTCTTGGGATTGACAATGAAGATGCGGTTGTCCCAAAGCTGCGTTACGTAAGCCTTTTCATCGCTCAGGAAGTGGATATAACGCGGAGAGGTCAAATCCTCGATGCGCCCCACCTCCTTGAAAGTATTGAGGTCGATGGCAAAGATGACATGGGAGTTGTTCACCACTATCCAGCCTTTGTTGTCATAAATACTCATGGACTGAGCGACATCGCCGAGTCTCATTCCGTTTGCGCGGAAAAACACCTCGTTCTGAACCTGATTCGTTGCCGGGTCATAATATGACAGCGTCGCATTACCATACTGAAAGTTACCCTCGTTGGTAATGAACAATCCCAATCCGGTTGCGTTAAAATCTTCCGGTTCCTCCCCGTAATCCCATTCCATGCAACCTGTCAATGACATGGTTGCATAGAATAAGATGACAGAAAAGAAAAAATTATTGCAAACCTTATTAATCATTTTCCCGAAATATTTAAATCTTCAAAGCCAAAAACCTCAGTCGAAACCTCGCCAAGCCACCCGGCTTTTGAGTTCACTCCGGTTTGAACCTTGATAAAGTCGATGTATTTCAAGTTGATATGTTCTCCGTTACAATACATTGCATTTTTGATTAGGAAACCGTTGCGTTGACCCTCACCGCCTCCGGCGTTGTCGCTTGAAAGGGTGTCGCCGCCCATGTTATCGGAATATCCCCACTCAAAAAGATTGTTGTCCCACATACCGGTTGAGCTGTTCAGCACTGTACGGTCTTTAAGTCGTGTGCCTCTCAACGTATAACTATCCTCTTTTATCCAAGCTGGATAATAGTAGTCTTGACGATGAAATGCCGCCAGATAGTCGATCGAGCCGATTTGTCCTAAACAATCAACCCATTGAACATTCATTTTAGGTGCCGACGGACGGTAATATGTCACGGCATAATCGGTAAGCGTTTCGGCTTTGCCGGTTTCAGAACCTCGAAGCTCATACCATTCATCATCAGGCAAGCCGTTGCCGTTAACGTCTTGACTGACATACACTATTCCCGGTTCATTTGAGCCACCGTCGCCGGTTGAGACATTTAAAAATGCGTTACCTTGAATTGAAAAGTCGTATGAAATTTCACGGTTTTCTATGCTGTGGTCAAACCCTACTATGATATATCCGCCGAACCCTCCGAGTGACACATATTGATACTTGTCGAGACGTTGTTCAGCCCACGTTATTGCCGCTTCATGTGTGGTTTCATCACCGGTCATACCTCCGGTTTGGTTATCACCGATAAATTGTCCGGGTGCCGGAACCCATTCATAGACTTTATCAGATCTCGCACTGTTTGAGCCGCTCGGTTTTCTGTAGCGAGATTCTTCCGATCCGTCCACACATTTGACAATCACTGAAGTACCTGCCAAACCGTTGACTGTTAGGTTTATGACATACTCACCGGGACTGTCGGGCGTAAATGCAAATATCTCCGTGTCACATTCAACGGGACTGCCGTTTACTGACCATTCATAGTTTGTAGCTTCCAATCCTGTTATTATCGGACGTAGCATAACGGTGCGTCCGGCAAATGTATATCGTGTTGTTGAGGTGTTGAAATATGATTGTGAGGGAAATTCAAGAGTAAAGGGAAGCGTGTCAAGCAGATGAATTGTAAACTGTCTTTCATCTGTCCCATCTTCATTTGCCGTTTTTATTGTCACTACATAATCTCCGATTATATCAGAAGTGAAATGGAATGTACGTTCGGTTGAGTATGGTTTACCATCGACCAACCATTCAATTGTCAGTTTAGAATCTTCATCATCAGCATTTGCAATCTCGGGGGTGAGCATATAGTCGGTTCCGCTTTTCAATGAAATTTCGTTACCGGTAAAAGGGAGTGAGATTGTTGGCAACTTGAGGTCTATGACATCAACGCGCATTTCTTCATTGGCGCTACCGGCTTCGGTCGTTACGGTCAAATCAATATAATGTTGCCCCGGCTCGTTCCAGGTTGCCGTGAATATAGGGTCGGTAGAAGCGACTACCTTGTCAACCCGCCATGTATATTCAGCTCCGCTGACGTTTTTATAAATCGGTTCTATTGTCAACTCTTCGCCCACCTTCACTTCAAAAATACCTGTTTCATTATCAATGATGATTTGAGGTGCCAAGTCAGACGAAATCAGCTCATCTTTATTACAAGAAGAGAGCATTCCCCCGACTAAAATAGCCGAGAGAATGCAAATATATGAAAAGAGTTTTTTGATCATCTGAACGATTAAATTTGAACGGTCACATCATCATAAGCAAAGTAGGCAGGCTGGCTAAAGCCATATCCGTTATCGCTTGTACCGAGAATATTAAACTCGATTTTTGCGACTTTGCCAAGACTCGAAAGATCCCATTTTGTCCAATCTCTTACGATGTTATCGGGACCATTGCAAGTGTAAAAATATATTTCGCCCACTTTTTCGCCGCTTAAATTATATCCGGTAGCAACGAGTTTTACCCAGTCATCAGGTCCAATTTTAGCAGTCAATCCATTGCCATTTATGTAGCAGTTCATTGCATATAATGTATTCATCACCCACATTGATTCAACAATATGCTCTTTGCCGTCACCAAATTCAAGTATTGGGAGCGCAGCATCTTTTTTATAGTCTGAGTTATCTCTATATCCATCATGAATGGCAAAGTTTGCCGAACCATTATGCCCCGAGGTCCCATAGACAGCAAGCTGATGAGCCGAATTACCGTCAGCAAGCTCGGTACTTGCATAGTTTGAAATAGCATGACCTCCGTTCCAATAGCAATACGATCCGTAAGCCTCTGATATTGAATGTTTGAGCTCGGTGTTACCTTTGTCATACCAATAATATGGTTCATCCATGCCATATCCCGAATCTCCATATAGCATGGGACCGCCATATTGTTTATTGTCGATAAGGTCAGACCATGTTTTAATGGTTTTAGAGCAATAATCGAGAGTATAGGCGGGGAATTTGGCATCAGCATCTTCAAATGTTAGTACGCGACGCTCAAAAGTAGCTACCGGCATTCTCACAATCATACTTGATCCTTTTGTCGAGATAACGGTTATGTCGATAGTCCCTTCTTGCTCGGCATATTTATTATCTTCAGCCGGAGCCTTAACCGTTAGATTGTTGTCGTCAAAAGATACACGCCATCCATCGGGTTTGCCTATTGTGTAAGACGCTACATTTGAGGTCTCGACTTTATAGGTCTTGCTTTCTCCCTGACGAATAACTTGGATGCCCTCGGCATTTTCAATAGAAAACAAAGGAGTTTCTCCATTAAAGTGCTTTACACTGAATTTTGTGCCGTCGGCAAGTGTAAATTCAACATAGTCGGGGTTGGTCGTATCAACTTTTTTGAATAAAGATTCTCCACTTTCATTTTTAGCTGAGACTCCGGTCGATTCCCATGTTTCACCGCCGTCGGTTGAAATTTCCCAACAGTTATCCGATGTATTAATTCTTATTTGAGGTGCGATAGCATTGGCTCCGTCAACGCCGGTTGCTTTTACTTTTTCACCGTCAACAGTGAGCCATTCTCCATTGATTGTCCAATAGTATTGACCGTCTTCATCTTTTTTTATTGAGATTTCAGGCGTTGCAACTCCGCCGGTAGTCGTCGAAATGGTTGCATTAGTACCATCTGAAAATTTAAGGGTATAACCTCCTTCGGTTTTCTCGATAGATGTAATGGAGATGTTGTTTTGGGCAGCCTCAAGAAGAGATTGCAAAGTTTTGATATTTGTGTTCGTCTGAGTTGATGCTTTCTCAAGGGTTTCAACTCGATTTTCAATGCTGTTTACGGCATCCCAGATGTTTGAATCATCATAACTACATGCTGTTGGCAGAAGTATAGCCGCAGCAATTGATAAAATTAAAATTGGCTTTCGCATAATGATATAGTTTATAAAAGTAATACGCAAAAAAAGTCCCGTCCGCGTAAACTACGGGAAAACGTAGAATTGCGGACGGGAAAATATTTTACATATCAAATCGGAAATATAAAATCAATCCGACATCATCAGTTGACTGCCTGAAATTGTGTGACCCATAGACCCGCAGGTACGTTTTAAAAACAATTAGATAATGGCAGGTCTTCTGACTTATCCCGGTTCAATCGCGCCTTCCCGGTCTTACGGAGACCAGTGGCAGGTTGCGAAAAACCTTGTTCAATAACGAATTTACATCGTAAAAGAACGGGAATTACAGCAGCGGGTACTGTCGAGGAATCACACCTCGTTCCCTTTTGATGCTCCTTTACGCCTCCACTCTTGGACGGCAGAGCAACCATCGGGTACAAAGGTACGGTAAAAAAATTTAATATACGGTTCAAGAATCTTAAATAATATTAATAATTATCGGCATTTTGGTGATAGACTCTTTCATCTCTCCGACATATTCAGGTCTTCAAAGCCAATGACCTCGGTTGAAACCTCACCAAGCCAACCGGCTTTTGCGTTTACGCCGGTCTGAACCTTTATAAAGTCGATATATTTGAGATTTACCGCCGTTTGATTGGCATACATAGCGTTGGCTATCTTGAACCCGTTACGCTGGCCCCCCGAAATCGCCTTGACAACATCGCTGCCCATGTTGTCAACATAACCCCGGTCATATTTCCATAGCTCCCAGTATCCCGTTGACGAGTCCATTGTCACTCGCGATTCAAGACGGGTGCCGCTCAGCGTGTAGCTTTCATCCGTTATCCATGCCGGATAATAATAGTTTTGGGTATGATAGTCGGCAAGATAGTCTATTGTTCCCGACGCGCCCAGGTTGTCGGTCCACTGAACATTCATCCGCGGAGCCGACGGACGGTAATATGTCACGGCATAGTCGTGAATTGTTTCAGGCTTCCCGGTTTCAGAACCTCGCAGTTCATACCATTCGTCATCGGGCAAGCCGTTGCCGTTGACATCCTGCATGACATACACGATTCCGGGTTCATTTGAGCCACCGTCTCCGGTCAGAGCGTTAAAAAACGCATTACCCGACACCGCAAAATCATACTCGGCGCTTCCTTTGGCTATACTGTGGTCAAAGCCCACGACTATATAGCCACCAAAGCCCCCGAGCGACACAAAATTATTATCTGCCAATCGCTTCCGTGCCCACTCATTGGCACTCTCAAGCGTTGTTTCGTTGCCGGTCATGCCTCCGGTCCGGGTCTCGCCTATAAACTGGCCGGGAGCCGGAATCCATTCAAAGACCTTGTTACATGTCGCCAGACTCGATGCTGTGGCTGCACGGTAACGCGATTCTTCGCTGCCGCTGACACACACGACCTTCACGCTCGCCGACACTCCGTTGTCAACCGTGACCGTCACCTGATAGTCACCCGCCACGTCGGGAGTGAACATGAACACCGGCTCGCTGCACTGTTGCTTCACACCGTTAACCGTCCAGCTCCATTGGGTTGGCGCGATGCCGTTGGCTATCGGCTTCAGACAAACGCTCCTGCCCGCAAACGTGTACCGGTCGGTCGATTCGAAAGAATACCCGGGGGTGGGGAACGAGAGCTTTTCAGGCAGTTTGTTAACTACGGTGATTAAAAATTCGCGGGTATCACTGCCGTCGATATTACAGGCGGTCACACTCACTCTGTATTCTCCCGTCTCGGCAGCATTGAACGTGTAGGTCAGTTCGTGTCCAACCTCTACGCTGTTCACGCTCCACGTCACGCCAAATCCCTCGATATTACTGTTGCTTATCTCGGGGGTCAGTACATAATCGGTATTCTTGGCAATAGTCAGCCCTTCGTCACCCACAGGCAACGATATCACCGGTTTTGCCAAATCAACCACCTCCACGAGCAACTCCTCTAAAGCGTGACCGTCGTTGGTCGATACCACAATAGTAATATAATATTTACCCGTGACATCCCACGTATAGGTCAGCACCGGTGTAGTTGCTATCGTCTTGCTGTCGATTTTCCATTGATAAATCGCTTCGGCTCCACAGTTTTTATAAACCGGAGCTATTTTAATCTCGCGGCCTACTTTGGTAGTGTAAACACCTGTTTCACTGTCAATTTCAATCTCAGGAGCCGCTTTAACCTCGATTACATCGTCTTTTGTACAAGAAAAAAGGAGTATTGTCCCTGCCAAAAAAGCCGGAACAATACTCTTCATGATTACAGATGGTTTCATTAAATTATTACAATAATCTCATTACCATTCGTCAAAATTGTAGGTAAACCATATACCTGCGGGCCACGAAGCGCCACTGACGCTATATTTGTTTATCTGCTCGAGAACCCCGCCGCTAAAGTCATATTCATTAATCTGACCGACGTACAGCGTTCCTTTTGCTTCATTATAGGCAAAAGCGTTATAGAACGATACCGAGTTCATCGTGGTGGCGGTGTTGGTTTCAAAGTGATATTTTACAACCGGGCTTCCTGAGGTTCCGAAGAAGATATAATCGCTACCTACACTCACGGCGTGAGGTGACATTGCCGAGCTTTCACCCTGAACTATTCGTGCCGATTTCTGTGCCACGAGCTTCATGTCAGAGGTAAGTTTGGCTATCGTTTTCTGATTATCGCTCAAATCTGATATCGCCCATACGCTTCCATCGCGGCTCGGCAATAATTCAGCGATGTTAAAGTCAAGCGTAAGCACCTTTTCGCCGATTTTATGGTTGGCGACATCTACAATATAAATATCTTGCTTGATTGCAGCGTATGCTTTCCCTTTACGGACAACGTAGGCATTTACACTCTTTCCTCCTCCTTCGGGGAAAATCATCTGCTCGTATGTACGGTTAACCATATCAAGCACGCCGTTAGTACTACCATTTACCGCATCCGCGCTGTTACTACTCTTGAGAATGGCATAACGCTCGTTTGGCACATAAATTTCGCGTGGCCATGCGATTTTCCTTTCAAAGAAATCTCTGTCATAAGAATCGATCTTCTTCATGGTGCGTCCGTCCATAATTGTAACGAGACCGCCGCCGTTGGGCACGCCGTATGCCGTGTTCTGACCATTCTGTGCAACAATATAAATCTTGCGGTCACGCAGGAACAGACCCTGACTTACGTTGCCGAGCTGGGCACCACCGTTGTTTTCACGGAAAAGTTTGTTATAAACAGTTCCGCCGTCACTGATAAACGAGATCGCTCCGTTTTCACTTGTCATGTTACCCTCAAAAAGAAGGAAAGCTCCGCTGGCATAGCGCTCGGTTATCTTGATGGTCTTTTCAAACGGATATTTTTCATCACCGCGGCTAATCACAAGATTTATCTTAAACACCTTGCCAATCTCGGTCGAGCCGGGGAAAGTATAGTCCTTATCGGTTGAAACGACCTTGCCGTCAACGCTCCACTCATATTTCGCATTTTCCCAGTCACAGACCGCATTAAGAGTTATAGTTTCACCCTCGCCTATCTCGGTTTCAATGCCGGCAAGACGGAGTCCGAATCTAAAGCCTGCATTATAAACATTAACCGTTTGCTTAGCCTCAAATTCCTTGCCGCTGGGATTAGCCACAATAAGGCTCACTTCATAATCACCCGGTTCAAGTTTGACAAAATCAAGTGTAGCCGAATCACTCTCCTGTTTTCCGTCAACAAGCCATTTATATGATGCCACTGAATCGCCGGCGACGGTTGAAACGAGTTTCAGTATTTCTCCACATTCAACCTTGGCTTCCTCAGCCTCGGGCAACACTATAGCCACATCAATCGGTCCATACTTTACATCGACTGTAAACTCATCGGTTGCCTGACCCAATATATTGGAAACGGTGAGGCTCACCTTGTGAGTACCGGTAAATGGAGTGTAGAAGTCAAGATCCTTGTCGGTCGATGTCCAGGTTGAGTCCTTGCTCTCGACGGTCCATAGATAATCGACATTGTGCAGGCTGTGGACATTTGCCTTTATTACTGTGGGATTATATCGCATAAGCTCTTCGCCGGCAGTGCGGTCTATTGCCACTGCGATATCGGTGCCCGGTTTTACCACAAGCACCTGGGTCTCGGCTGTGGCAACACCTTTATTGTTTTTGGCGGTCACGCTGAGGTTATAGACACCCTCGGCATTTTTGCGGAAGACATACGCGCGGTCGGTTGCGACCTCCTTACCGTCGACTGTCCAGCTATAAGTTAGAGGGTCAGTACCTGTTACTTTTATTTCGGGGGCGAGAGTTTCGTTTATCTCAACCGAAAATCCGTTTTCAGGCTCCACAAACTGCACCGCCGGAGCCACGCCATAATTATCGTCATCATCGTTGCTGCATGAAGTCATGACACTGCACGACATCACCGCAAGAAGAAGCAGATATAAATATTTTATTTTTTTCATTGTCTCTGTTAATTTCTATATATGTATTGATAAATGTAATTCGGTCTTGACGTCTCAAGTTTATTAAGTATTGTTCCGGGATCTTTAACCGAATAGATACCTACAACACTCCCACCAAAATATTTATCTCGCCAGTGAGCAAGAATGATTCCATCAGGCATTATCTTGAAATTCTCTGTTGACTCATTCATTACATAATCGCTATATGGGGTTGCCTGATTGTGTGAGTTTATATCGGCAATATAATTGAATGGTCTGTCTTCTTCCTCCGACTCGAGCTGAATACGTCCGACAAATCCGTCGTTGCATGTGTAGACATAACCATTATAAATAGACATATTACGTGCATACAAACGACTGCTATCTTTTTCACCATAGAACATAGTCCGTTCTCCTGTCAAAAGGTCATAACAAATCATATAAGATGAATTGCTTTGGAAACGTATCAGCTTGTCATCACCAACAGCATACGTTTCTCTTTTATCCATATTTGAAAGGTAAAAGTCGCTTTTTGTATAAAGGAGCGCCCCGGTTGAGCCGTTAAAGGCACTCATTTCTTTACCATTGCATATCAAGAATATACGACCATTATGAGAAAAAATAGTATTAAGCGTTGTTTTATCCTCAAGATCAAAAATGCGTTTCTTCTCTCCGGTATTAGGATCAATCATATAAAGTCCATCAAGATCCTCACCCTTGTATTGATTATCGGTAATTTTTACCGCATAAAAGATATTGTCGTTTGCAATAGCCATTTTACCGGTTCCTACTGCGCCTTGAAACGAAATTTTCACCTCTTTCAGCTGATGTAATGTCTTCAGGTCAATAACACTGAATGTTCGTTCTGCGGTACGGCTTGAACCGGAGATTACATTTTTACTTGCTGATTGATATACAAAATACTTGTCATTATAATCTGAGGTTGCATTGAAACTAACTTTATCAACGTCTACGTCAGGGTTAGCCGCAGTATACACGTTCATAGTAAGACGCCCGGCATAGTCGACAAAATGGAAATCTTTTTGAGAAACTATATATGAACCATATTGTGTCACGTTGTGAACATCGACAGTGACTTTGGTACTTGCGGTCTGGGTCGGGTCGGTAACCTTGAGAGTAACCTCAACCAAGTCGAGATTCTCGCCGGGTAAAGTATAATCCTGCTCGGTGCCGACAACTTTACCGTTTACAATCCACTCATACTGCACGTCACTGATGCGATTGGCTTCGCCATGAAGAGTGAGAGGAGTGCCCACCGGAGTGCGGAATCCATATTCAGGCTCATCAATAGCCACGTCAAGAACAGGCACGTTAACTTTGATTTCAATATCGTTGGTAGCAAATTTTCCGTTTGCATCAAGAGCCTTGAATGTCACTTTGTGGACACCCTCTTTGAGAGCTTTGAATACATAGTAATGCTCTTTTGACACTCGTTTGTCGTCAATAAGCCATTCAACCTCATAGTCCTCGCGACAGAACACATTACCGCGGAGCACGAGTGAATCGAGATATTCAATTTCGGGCTTACGATCTCCGACAACCGATATAGAGGCGTCGATCTCGCCACGGGCAACGAGGACATTAGCAGCATCGGTGGCAGTGCCGTTTTCAGCAATTACAGTAAGTTTTACGGTGTTGTTTCCGGATTCTTTACCCTCAAAATGGAGTACACGCTCGGTTGATACCTTAATTCCGTTAACACTCCATTGATAGGCGGCGCCGGTATCGGCATTTTTCACGTTAGCCGAGATGTCGATCGATTCGCCAAGGGCTACCGATAGCCCTGCCTCAGGAATCTGGATTGTCACTTCGGGAGGCAATACATATTCCGTCTCCTTACACGACATCAGATTCATCACTGCGAGATACATTATCAAAGATCCCGCCAATTTAAAAATTTTACTCATGTGATAATTAATAAATGATGGTTTATAAAGCAGATACACATTTATCCCATCGGCGCAGACACATGAAAATAAGGAACTCCCGCCTTTGGGTTGAAATATCAAAGACGGGAGTATATATCGGTTTTATGTTAATACAAAATGATTAAACGACATTCCTTGTAATATCATTTAATGAATAAGTCAGTCCCATTATCCCGTAGGCTCTCAGATATTTCTATTGATAATGGCAGGTCTTCTGACTTATCCCTATTTAATCGCGCCTTCCCGGTCGGTTAATAACCAGTGACATATTGCGATTAATCATAGTGGGAATTACAGCAGCGGGTACTGTCGAGGAATCACACCTCGTTCCCTTTTGATGCTCCTTAAGCCTCCACTCTTGGACGGCAGAGCAACCATTTCGACCGCAAAATTACAAAAAATATTCTTTCTTACAAAAATTTATTTACTTGCCTGCCTCTGCTCACAATATTCCTTCGGGGTTTCTCCTGTTATTTTTTTAAAAGTCCGGGAGAAGTGCTGGGGATAATCAAATCCCAAGGAATAGGCAACCTCTGAGGAACTCATGCCCGACACAAGTCGGTTTTTGGCAAGTTGAATCACATATTGCTTGATGCAATGATTGGCGGTTTCGCCGGTAGTTCTTTTGATAATATCGCTGAAATAAGTTGAGGACATATTCAATTGTTCAGAGCAGAATTGAACGGTCGGAATTCCTTGTATCAACTGTTTCTCATCTTCAAAATAGGTTTTCAAAAGATTTTCAAAACGAGTTAAGACATCGTTATTGGTGATGGTTCGTGACACAAACTGGCGATTATAAAATCTTTGCGCATATCTCAACAACAGATTTATAAAACCGACAATTATACGATTTTGCATTGCGTCAGCAGGGAAAGTCAACTCATTTTTTATTTGTTTAAAGAGACCTATCATAATATCTCTTTCCTCTTCTGACATGTGCAATGCTTCGTTAATTCGATAATCAAAAAAAGAGAAGTTTTTGATTTCTTTTTCAAGTCCCGTTCCCTGCAATATATCGGGATGAAACAGGAGTGCCCAGCCGGTAAGATTTACAAGTTCTCCATTATCTTCCTTACCGCCAATCTGTCCGGGGGCAACACAAATCAATGTACCATCGGAATAGTCATATTTTCCGGTACCATAAGTAAGATCAAATTCGATCTCCTTTCCTTGAAGGAAAAGTCCATATACCTCATAACGGTTGAGTGTATGAGGAACAGGTGACAATTCACTGTAATTTATGACACTGATTAGCTCATGAGGATCAGTTTGACCCATTAATGAACTGTAATCTGAAGGCTTACTAACTTTGAGAATCTTAGTCATAAAGTGGCTACCGATTTGATTTACAACTACAAATTTATAAAAATTTTTACTAACTGCCTTTAATTCTAATATTCTTATCGAAAAAAATGGTTAGACGTCAGTAAAATTTGTCACTTTTAAGCAATATCTCATGCGTAATTTTGCAATATGAAAATTATAAATGAAATGAAAACAAAAATCATGCTGTCAAAAGACTTCTGTGATATGGAGGCTATAAAATATATAGCATTCCGTCACGGAACCACGCCCGAAAAGGTATTGGAGCATTATTTCGTGCAGTGCGGAATAATCGAGTCTGCCAACAATGACGACTATACCCTCACCCCCAACGAGATTGCACTTTTCCGGGATCTCGGAGTTCAACCCTCAATAATTGAAATACAGTAAAAATGAGAAAATTTATTTCACTCATAATAGTAACTCTTTCTATGTTCAGAATGACCGGACAAAATATGTGCGAAAAACTACCGATGCAGCCCGATGGCATTGTTCGGTTGTCTAAAATACAGGTTAACCCGAAGTATCTTGACGAATATATGAAATTTGCTGTTGAAGTCGGCACGAAATCATTGGAAACCGAGCCGGGAGTATTGACAATGTATGCCGTTGCCGACAAAGATAACCCGTGCAATATCACCATTTTGGAGACCTACGCGAGCCAAGATGCCTATAAAAGCCATATCGCTTCAGAGCATTTTCAAAAGTATAAGCAAGGAACTCTTCAGATGGTCGATTCCTTGATTCTTGACGATGTAACACCATTAAATCAAAATAACATATTAACAAATTCTATTAAAAAATGAATCGCTTAATCCTTTCATTAACTCTCATAATCGTAACATTAATACCCACTATGGCACAGAAGAAAATAGTTCAACCTTCAGCTCACGGTACGAAAGTAACGCAAACAGCAGGTCGTCAGCAACTTGGCGAATTTGCACCCGAATTTGCACACCTGAATGACGATATCCTTTTTGGAGAAGTATGGAGTCGCAACGACCTTCTTTCGTTGCGCGACCGCAGTCTCGTTACTATAACTTGCCTCATCTCGCAAGGTATCACCGACACGTCTCTAATCTACCATCTCCAAGAAGCGAAAAAAAACGGAATAACCCGCACCGAAATTTCAGAAATTCTTACCCACATAGCTTTCTATGCCGGATGGCCTAAAGCTTGGGCTGCGTTCCGACTTGCCAAAGATGTCTGGAACGATGACATTAAAGGTGATGATGCTAAAGCCGCGTTTGCCCGTACAATGATTTTCCCCATCGGTGAACCTAACACCGCTTATGCCAAATACTTCATCGGCAACAGCTATCTTGCACAGATTTCAAAAGATCAGATACCTTTTGCCAACGTAACATTTGAACCCGGATGCCGCAACAACTGGCACATTCACAAAGCACAAAAAGGTGGCGGTCAAATGTTGGTTGGTGTTGCCGGTCGCGGTTGGTATCAGGAAGAGGGCAAAGAACCCGTCGAAATTCTCCCCGGCACCGTAATCAATATTCCTGCCAACGTAAAACACTGGCACGGAGCAGCTAAAGATTCATGGTTTGCCCATCTCGCATTTGAAGTTCCCGGCGAAACAGCTGAAAACGTTTGGCTCGAACCCGTAACCGACGAACAATATAACAAACTCCCCTAAACTCGTTGACTATGAATAAAATTATAATCGGATGCCTTTCACTTATAAGTGTAATATTCCCCTCATGCGCCAAAGATTATGTTGAACCGGTTGATAATCCTACCGAAGGACCAACTATGGAAGGATCCAAACCTCAACAGGGTAAAGTTGCTGTGGTCTATTTTTCAGCAACAGGTACAACCGAAAAAGTCGCAAAAGAAATCGCCAATGCAACAAAAGGTCAACTCATTGAGATACAACCCGAAAACGCTTATACCTCAGCCGACCTCAACTGGCACGATGATAAATCAAGAACATCGATTGAAATGAACGACAAAAACTCACGCCCTGCAATCAAAAACGGTGCGGTAAAGCTTAACGATATTAATATTGTATTCATCGGCTATCCAATCTGGTGGAACGAGGCTCCGCGAGTTATCAACACTTTCATCGATTCAAACAATCTGAAAGGTAAGAAAATCTACACATTCTGCACTTCAGGCAGTAGCCCGATCGAAGGAAATATAAACGCACTTCGTCAAACCTACCCCACCCTCGATATTGTTCAAGGAAAACGTTTGAACAATGCAACAAAAGCTACAATAGAGTCATGGATAAAATCACTCAGTTTATAACACAAACTTCATAACTAAGAAAGGAGCTATGTCAAAAATCGACATAGCTCCTTTACTTATAATAAAATTTGTTTTTCCTGACCTACCGTTATCGGCGAGGAATGACCTGAAAGTAAAACCGTTTTGTTGGGAAGTGTAAAAATCTTATTCACGATCGACTCTTCCAAAACCATGCGGTTTCCGCCCGGGAAGTTGGTTAAACCGGGTCCATGCTGATAAAGCAGATCACCTACAAATGCCGCATTATCATTGGGTGAATAATAAGTTACCGAACCCGGTGTGTGCCCGGGAGTATGAATAACTTTCAGATAGAAATCTGAATTTGCTTTAAGACGGATTATCTCGCCATCATACATTTCTTCGTAATGTGGCACTGTAATCGGCTGTCCTGAATTACCACTCAAGTTCAAATATGGATCAGTCAGATAAGGTGCATCTTCGGGATAGATATAAATTGGTGCGACAAGCTTTTCTCTAAGCAATTCAGCTGCTCCAATGTGATCAAAATGTCCGTGGGTGAGAAGAATCTTTTCGATTGTCCAGCCATTGCGAACCACAATATCATATATAAGTCCGGCTTGAGCACCGGGATCTATAATAAAACCCGATTTTGAATGATCGTCGATATAAAAGTAGGTGTTTTCAGCAAAGACACCCTGAACCTGTAATTCTTTGATCATCGCTTTATATCCTTTCTTCTAAGCAGTTAACTATTAAAGTAATTGGCAACCGTCAGGTCCGCATTGATGAGGGCGCTCGCCTGTAGCATTTTCAGCCTCAGCTTGAGCCTTGTCTTGTTTTTTCAACTCGCGCTGAAGTGCCGATTTAAAACTTTCGGTTGACATTGCACCCGGGATTGCCATACCACCGTTGATAACGATATAAGGCACTCCGTGAACACCACGCATCATTGCTTCACGTTCATCAAAACGAACTTCATCATCGTATTTGTCTGATTCGAGAACTTCCTTAACATCAGATTCTTTCATTCCGACGCCGACGGCCTTGTCAAGAAGGACTTTATGATCGGCAAGGACAAGGTTTTCGACAAAATAGGCTTTGAACAATGCTTCATTCAAACGACCTACAGTCTCACGGTCATATTTAGTCTCGGCAAGTTTCATCAATCGATGAGCATCGCGAGTGTTTGAATATTGAGTTGTAGCATATTTAAAATCGATTCCGAGTTCGCGACCGAGCGATGAGATTTGCTCTATCTGTTCTTTTGCACCTTCAAGTGAAAGACGATATTTCATTGCAAAGCGTTCGGGAGTCGAACTTACAACTTCTTTTGAGGCATTCGGGTCGAGTTCAAAAGCTCTGAAATCAACAGTAACTTGGTCGGAAATGCCAAGTTCATTAATCGCATTTTGCAAACGGGTTTCACCGATGTAGCAATACGGACAAGCGAAATCGCTCCAAATAGTAAGTGTAATCATGTTATTATTTCCTTTCTTTATTTAGATTTGGTTATGATAATTTTTTCGAGAACTTTATTGAAAACATTCAACTCTTCCGGCGTCAACAAGTCAACAAGCCCCTGATGACGGCTCTCGGCAACCTGCATCACTTTAGGTTGAATCAATCGCGCTTTATCGGTCAAATACACCTTCAGACATTTATAGCTGACAGGCTCGGTTATGACCAGACCTTTTTTTATCAATCCTGTAACACACCTGCAAATTCCGGCTTTATCGCGCCCTACCATATCTCCAATCTCGCATTGCCTGATGCCATCTTTTGAATACAATGCGCGAAGCACAAGATATTCCACAGTAGTCAAGTTAAGCTTTGCTTCTTTAAGAGCCCTTTCAAGTTCGCCCAACAGAATTTGATTTGCCGACCCGAGCATACAGCCGAGTGCCGGGGATTGATATGTTTTCTTTTCGGTTTTCATACTACTATAACAACACTGTTATAAAATGGTTGACTACACAACCATTTTTAACTTTGTACAACTGATTTTACAGCATAAAAAAGCCGACATCACAGTCGGCTAAAAAAGAGAAAGCATCTGATAGTCATTAAGACCACCGTGATGCTTTCTCGCTTCCACGTCTAATCACAGATTTTCGTTATATACACTAAAATCTATTTCAAATATTAATTGTGTTTATTTAAACTGCTTTATCCTACGTTTTGGAAACGTTCATCGCTTTTAGTTTCGATGTGCTCTCTAACTTTATCGACGAGAACTGATTCCTGTTGAACTCCTGAGACACGCCACACAGGTTCTCCATTTTTGAAAAGAATCATAGTAGGCACTGACATAATGCGGTAACGTTCCGCAATTTCGCGGTTACGATCAATATCTATTTTCAGGATTGTACCTTCATCACCGATTTTTTCTTTTACTTGTTCAAGAATAGGTGCCTGCATTTTACATGGTCCACACCATGTTGCATAAAAATCGACCAATGTAGGTTTGTTGCTTTTGATGATTTCGTTAAAGTCGTTCATAACTTAACTCCTTATCTTAATTTTAGTTACACTTTACTTGTTTAACACTCATCACGATTTCTCTCGCGATTCAATATTAAAACATTTATAGGGTGATAATAGTTTGCCCCGACTTGCCTCTTTAACTTTTTTTGAGAAACAAGCCATTGATTGTATTAGTCTAATTAGTCTAATAAATTACTATTTGATTATAAACCTCATTGTCTCAGTATCAAAACTCAGCTCATTTGTATTGAAATAGGAGCTTATGACTCCTGATTTTGCTAACTCGTTTGGCGCACCTGTCGTTACGCCACCGTCACGGTCGAGCAACCATATTGAATCGGCAATCTGAAGTGCGACTTCAAGATCGTGAGTCGATAAGAAAATGATTTTGCCCTTTTCACGAGCCAATTTTCTAAGAATAATCATAATCTCTACTTTGCCGGGATAATCGAGGAACGCTGTTGGTTCATCGAGCAATATGACAGGTGTTTCCTGAGCAAGAGCCTTGGCTATCATCACTTTCTGACGCTCTCCGTCGCTAAGTGTTGCAACTTTTCTGTCAGCAAGATTTATTGCTCCGACAACAGACAACGACTCTTCAACGACCTGCTTATCAGCATCGTGAAGTCGTCCCCAAAAATTAGTATAGGGACTGCGACCAAGAGCGACAAGCTCCGCCGCCGTTAGATTTTCACTGTTTATTTTTTCAGTAAGTACAACCCCTATCAGACGTGATTTCTCAGCGTCAGTCATATTTTGCAGGCGCACACCATCAACAAAAATATCACCACCAATCGCCGGCTGAAATGCCGACAAAGTGCGCAACAAAGTTGATTTACCCGACCCGTTACGACCGAGCAAACAAGTTAACATTCCGCTTTTTAGCGAAGCATCAAACGGATTTGTAATTATGATTTTACTACCGTCACGCTTGATATAACCGGTTGCCAAGCGCGAAACTGAGATTATCGAGTTCATTAAAAACAACCAATCAGAAACGATATTGAATCCCTGCCATTACCATAGCCGAACTGAAATGGCGAACAAACGTGTAGCGACCTTCAACAAAAAGGCGCAAGTGACCTGAACATCTCATTCCGACACCACCACCAAGATTAATTCCGAAATTAGTCTCGCGAGACGATACGTCGTCACTGAAATCACGATGCGACTTAGTGTCTTTCTTATTCCACATTGAATAATTCACACCGGCTAAGGGGTATAGTTCGACAGGCGAATTTTTCAGGCTGAACGGAATGTGTCCGTCAAGATTGATTGAAAATCCGTCGGTCTTATTGTTATTAAAAACATACTGAACGTTGGGCGCCAATCTGAAATATCGGTTGAAACGATATGAGAAAGCGATACCGGCTAAAGCCGATCTGTTCCTTGAATTATAACCCGCCTCAATTCCAATAGTTTTTTCTTTGGGAATATAATCTTGAGCTTTTACCTCTGACATGGTAAATAAAGTAACTATTGTAAGCGTTAAAATGCGTGTGAATAGACGTAGTGGCATTGCAAATTGGGATGTATGTTAATTATGGTGGGTACAAAGTTAAAACTTTACGTTAGTTATAACAAAAAAAAGAAGAAAAATGATTAACTTCGCAGTGAAAAAAATCAAGTAAGCCGTAATTGAACATTCAATGAAGTGGTTTTACCGCATTTTTCGCGCGATATGTGTCACCTTGATTGCACTTGCAGTTGCGGTGCCGCTTTTCATATATGTACTGTTGACCTTGCCTCCGGTACAGCAATCAATGTGTTCAAAAGCCGAGAAAGAACTATCGACATTACTTGATACAAAGGTAACAATCAAAACGTTATCAGTGGCTCCGTTTAACCGCGTGTCGCTTCGCGATGTCGCTGTGTTTGACCAAGGAAACGATACGGTTTTAAAAGTCAACTCAATTCTTGCCGGAGTCAGACTGTCGAGCCTGTTCAGCGGCGAAAAAATAATTGTTGACTATGGCTCATTGATTGGTCCGCAAATCAAGCTTTATCGTGAGACCCCGCAATCATCACTGAATATCGACCATATCATCAAAGCGGTCTCTCCTAAAGAACGTCAAAAGCGCGAATCAAAATTCGATCTCACTATCAATACAGTTGTTATTCGACGCGCTACCGTCAGCTATGACGTAAAGTCGGTCGATGAAACTCCCGGACGATTTAATCCCTCCCATATCTTGGTCTCTGACTTCAATGCCGACATTTCATTGCCCCACATGGCTAACAACGATTTTGCAATTGACATCAACCGCATTACATTCAATAGCCGTGACGAATTTGAGGTGGATGATTTTCACGGAAATTTCGTAATCTCTGACAAACTGTTGGCAATCAGCGAAATGGCAATCAAAATGCCGAGAACCCAGTTGGTGTTTGACAATACATCACTTGAATTCAGCGGCTGGAACGACATACTCCCCTCTCTTGACCGCAATAACATTCCTGTCAATATTGCCGAGGGTAGCTATGTAACCCCCGCCGATTTCGCCCTGTTCTCACCTCAACTCAAAAATATTGATACACGTGTCGATATTGAAGTAAAAGCAAGCGGTTCACTAAACGAAATGAGAATAGGTGATATCAAAATCGACATTGCCGGTCAACGTTTAGGTGCTCAGTTTGGCGGAAAGGCCGGTAACTTCCATAACCCCGATTCGTTGACATTCAATTTAACAACATGTCGTGTTTTCGGTAATGGATCAGATCTCGCCCGAATGATTGCACATTTCACCGAACTAACTCCCGACGCTGTAAAATTCCTGTCAAATATTGGCGAGTTCTCTTTAAATTCAAACATTAACGGCTCAGTTCAACATGCCGTAGTCAAGTCTCATCTGTCATCAGAAATCGGTGGAATCGACTTTAACGGTGACTACAAGGCTACATCGCTCAAAAATCCCTCATTTGCATCGGGCAATATCGAAACCCGACGTTTTGATCTCGGCAAACTTCTACCTAAAAGCGAACTGGGTCGAATCTCTGCCAAAATAAAAGGAGATTATGATTTTGGAAAAACCGGAGGCAATGCAAAAGTTGATGCACGGTTCAAGACAATCGAATTTAAAGGCGTACCATATGCTGATTTAACAGCATATGCCGTGATGAGGAAACGCATGATTGACTTCAATGCCGAAATTGCCGACTCACTCGCCAATTTTGATGTGAAGGGTCGTATTAATACCGACAGTCAACATCCGTCAGGAAATATCGTAGCTTATCTTGACTACCTCGACCTGAATGGAATGAAACTGACAAAAGATTATGACGGTTATGAATTGAGCGGACGTTTGTTCGGGTCATTTGAAGGTGCTGACCCTGACACTGCCCATGTCGAGTTAAAAATCAACAACCTTAATTTCAGAGCCTTAAACAAGCCTTCAATCAACATGAAGCAACTGACATTCAAAGCTGACGGCGGAGAAGCTCCAACTTCAATGAGACTCCGCAGCGATTATGTTGACGCTAATCTCGACGGAAGTTATTCATTCAAACAGCTTGTTCCCGAATTTAAAGATATAGCAGCTCAAGTTTTTCCGGTCTTGTTCGAGAATAGCGATGGAGAACATTCAAAAAACGCACATCATCATTCAACCGTTGAGGGAAAAGGGGTCACACGAGGTGTAAATGACTTCGTTCTTGATATGACATTCAAATATAACGAAGAACTCAATCATTTCCTCAAGCTACCCGTCCACGTTATCTATCCGGTAAAAATTCACACCCGTTTTGACAGTAAGTCACGCTTGCTCGCCGGCTATCTTGACGCACCATACCTACAGCAAAATAACAAACTGATTGAAGATACGCGCCTGTCGTTCGGGATTGACCCCGACCTGAAGATATTCGATGCATCGGCAACCACCAAAGTGCCGACTGCCGACGGTTTGATGACCCTTAAACTCGATTGTGACGCCGCCGATAACCGCGTTGACACTTACTTCAAATGGAATATTGACCGACAGCGTGCTTATAATGGAAAAATCGACCTGTCAACACTCATAAGCAAGACCGACGACAACCGACTTATGGCTGATGTCACCATCAACCCCGGTTCACTTATGTTTAACGATGCTGTCTGGACTATTAACAAAGCTGAAATCAAAGCTCAAACAAATAGGGTTGAAATCGAAAATATAGACGTGCGTCGCGACAATCAGTTTATCGTGATGAACGGTGTGGCTTCAGACAATCCCGACGATGTTCTGGAACTCGACCTGCTCGATGTCAATCTTGACTATATCTTTGAATCGCTCGGTATCGAAAAGGCGATGATCGGCGGAGATGCCACAGGATCGTTCTACGCCTCAAGTCTGTTCACCACCGAACCGGTCATCACTACTCCCGGACTTGACGTAAAAAACATCAGCTACAACAAAGTTGTATTTGGCGACGCAGTTGTCAAGAGTAGCTTTGATACCGAAACCCACGGCATAACGCTTGATGCCATAATATCTCAACCCGATGGACAAAAATCAGCTATCAACGGTGCGATATATCCCTTTACCGAATCGCTTGACCTGCATTTCAATTGCACAGATATACCGGTCGGATTCCTCAGACCCTATATGTCGGCATTCACAAGCGAGGTCAGCGGTTATGCATCGGGATATGCTCATCTTTTCGGCACATTCAAATATATCGATCTTGAGGGCGATGTTTTTGCTCGCGACTTGAAACTGAAGCTCGATTTCACAAACACCGTTTACTCATGCACCGACTCGGTTAAAATGACACCGGGACGCATCGATATCAACAACGTAACGCTATACGACATATATGGAAACACAGCCAACCTCAATGGTGAAGTAACTCACAAATTCTTCAAAGAACCGGCATTTGATTTCCGCATAACTGACGCTCAGGAGTTCTTGGCTTATGATGTTAACTCAACCATCAATCCCGACTGGTATGGTCACATTTTCACTAACGGCTCGGCTCAAGTAACCGGCGAACCGGGCATTGTCGACATAAAAGTCAACATGACAACCGCCCCCAATTCAACATTTACATTTGTACTTTCTGACGCAGCCGAAGCAAGCGAATATTCGTTTGTAACTCTTCGCGACCGTCGTAAATTGGCTTATAACGACTCTATCGAGGCAGCCGACCCGACACCCAAAATCGTCAAGGAACTCAAAAAGCGCATAAACCGCTCGGAAGAAGGTAACCCTTCGGTCTACAACATGGAATTTTTGATTGGTGTGACACCTGCCGCCACAATTTACCTCGTTATGGACCCGGTCGGTGGCGACCGAATAAGAGCCAACGGCTCCGGAAACCTGCGAATGACCTACGGGTCGGCAAACGAAGACCTCAGAATGTATGGCAAATACACTCTTGACAAGGGCAGCTATAACTTTACGCTACAAGACATCATCATCAAAGACTTTACTATCAAGCCCGGTAGCTCGATTGCCTTTAACGGAGACCCGTTTGCCGCCCAGCTCGATATCAGCGCGACATACTCGGTCAACGCCAACCTCAGCGACCTTGACGAGTCGTTCCTACAAGATAAAGACTTGAACCGCACCAATGTACCTGTTCATGCTCTTATGCAAGTAACCGGCGATATTCATGAGCCGGAAATAAAATTTGACCTCGAATTCCCGACCCTGACAAGTGATATTTATCGCAAGGTCAAAAGTATTGTATCGACCGATGACATGATGAACCGACAAATCATTTATCTGTTGGCACTCAACCGCTTCTATACACCCGACTATATGAGTTCGACAACAAAAGGTAACGAGTTGGTATCGGTCGCTTCATCGACTATCTCATCTCAGTTGAGCAGTATTCTCGGACAACTCAGTGATAACTGGAGCATCGCCCCAAACATCCGAAGCGACCGAGGCGACTTCTCGGATGTCGAGTTTGACCTTGCATTGTCGAGCAACTTGCTGAACAACCGACTGTTGTTTAACGGCAACTTTGGATATCGCGATAAGACATTGAATACCAACCAGTTTGTCGGCGACTTTGACCTCGAATATCTTCTTAATAAATCAGGTTCTTTAAGGCTCAAAGCCTACAACCGATATAACGACCAGAACTATTATGTCAAGACTGCGACGACCACCCAAGGAATAGGCGTAATGGTTAAAAAAGATTTTGACAATCTGTCTTCACTAATCAAGCCTCTGTTCAGACGCAAGAAGAAAAATCAACAGAAAGAAGCTGCCCAAGAATCTCAACCCGTTGAGATAATTCAAGAAGACGAGGTCGTTGTTGATGATTTCATCACGATAAAAAATAAAAACGAAGAAAATAAACAATCAAATACAACTCACAATGGAGATAATCAACTCAATCAATGACTTTTTAAGTACCTACATTCTTGTAGCCCTGCTGTTAGGTGCCGGAATTTATTTCACAATCCGCCTAAAGGGCATGCAATTTACCATGATTGGCGAAATGTTTCGTCTGCTCGTTAATTCAGGACACAAGCATGACGATGCAGCCGACCTTAACAAACCTACCGAAAAACGCATCAGCTCGTTTCAGGCTTTTGTCGTGTCGCTTGCAGCCCGCGTCGGAACCGGAAATATTGCCGGCGTAGCCATAGCCATCGTTTTGGGTGGTCCCGGAGCAATTTTCTGGATGTGGGTCGTGGCACTTTTAGGGTCAGCCAACGCATTTGTTGAGTCAACACTCGCCCAACTCTTTAAAGTCAGAGGCGATCACAGCTACATCGGCGGTCCTGCCTATTACATAATGAAAGGTATAGGCAAACGCTGGTATGCCAACTTGTTTGCCATCCTCATCACGATTACATTCAGCCTTGCCTTCAGCTCGGTGCAAAGTAACACAATGGCTATTGCCCTTAAATCATCATTTGGTGTTGACCCTGTGATTTTTGGTGCGATATGCTCATTATTGACGCTTCTTATTATCTGCGGAGGTATTCAACGTATTGCCAAATTTAATGAGATTATTGTGCCGATCATGGCCCTGATGTATATCGGGCTGGCAGTATATGTTGTCATCACACGCATCACAATGTTCCCTCACGTAATGGCGTTGATCTTTGAAAACGCATTTGGATTTAATCAGGCTCTTGGAGGCACACTCGGTATGGCGGTCATTCAAGGCGTAAAACGAGGACTGTTCAGCAATGAAGCCGGTGAGGGTTCAACTCCTAACGCTGCGGCAACTGCGGCGGTAAGCCATCCTGTCAAACAGGGGCTCATCCAAACACTCGGCGTGTTTACCGATACACTTTTTGTATGTTCGGCAACTGCATTCATAATTCTTTGTAGCGGAGTTTTTGACAGCGGATTGACCGGAATCGAACTGACCCAACGTGCTCTTGAAAACGAGGTCGGTAGCGCCGCCGTGATTTTCGTTGCACTCGCCGTGATTATGTTTGCATTCTCATCAATTCTTGCCAACTATTTCTTTGGCGAAGCCAATCTGCGTTTTATCAATCCGAGCGTTAAAATACGCAATATTCTCCGTGTTTGTGTGGCTGCTGTCGTGATGATTGGCGCGATTGTTTCGCTCGAAATTGTCTGGGCAATCGCCGACATAACAATGGCGTTGATGGCACTCTGCAACATCATCGCCATCATCATTCTCGGACGCTACTCATTCCTATGCCTTAAAGACTATCGCCGTCAGATCAAAGAGGGTAAAGACCCTGTTTATCGCAAGTCGGTAATCCCCGAGATTGCCGACAAAACCGAGTGCTGGCCCGACTAATTTCTACATTTTAAACATTCCTTTTTCCCATGAATAAGACTCCCCGACTCGCTATTGTCGTTCCATGTTATAACGAAGAGAAAGCTTTGCCGATTACGGCTGATGCGCTGCTTAATTTACTTGACCGCCTAACCAACGATGCTATGATTAGCGGTGACAGCTATATTTTGTGTGTCAACGACGGTAGTCGAGATTTGACGTGGGAAACTATCGAGCAACTTCACTCAAAGGACAGTCGGTTGAAAGGAATTTCGCTCGCTCATAATCGCGGTCATCAAAATGCCCTGCTTGCCGGACTGATGACTGCAATGGATCACTGCGACATTGCGGTGTCGATTGATGCAGACCTGCAGGATGACCCCGAAGCTATTGTCGAGATGGTAAAAAAATATCGTGACGATGACGCCGAAATTGTTTTTGGCGTCAGGTCGTCGCGCGAGTCTGACACATGGTTTAAACGAGTGACCGCTCACGGCTTCTATTCTTTCCAAAACAGCATGGGACTCGAAACAGTCTATGACCACGCCGACTATCGGTTGATGAGCAACCGCGCTTTGAAATTACTATCGGAATATGGCGAGCAAAACCTGTTTTTGCGAGGGATAATACCATTAATCGGGCTTAAGACCGCAGTTGTGACATACGCCCGTAACCCGCGAGTGGCAGGCGAATCAAAATATCCGCTGTCAAAGATGTTGAGTTTCTCAATTGACGGTATCACCTCGTTCTCGGCTCGTCCGATGAGATGGATTTTCCTCACCGGAGCATCGTTGCTGTTAATCGACATACTCGTCGCCCTCTATATATTAGGCTCTTATTGGTTTGGCGACAGCGTCGTACCGGGTTGGACTTCACTTATGCTGTCGGTATGGTTTCTCGGCAGCTTAATTTTGATAGCAATCGGAATCGTTGGCGAATACATCGGTAAAATATTCATCGAGGTAAAACATCGTCCACGCTACGCTATCGAAAAATCAATACTCGACTAAGACACCACGTTGATAGGGTCACCGTCAAGATAATGTTTCACATTTGAGATGGTGATTTCGAGCAGACGGGTGCGGGCGGCGGTTGATTGCCATGCGATGTGTGGCGTTATCTCGCAGTATTTGTTTGTGAGCAATGGATTGTCGGGCAATGCGGGTTCAACTTCGAGAACATCGAGTCCGGCATAGGCTATCTGTCGATTATTAAGAGCTTCATCAAGCGCTTTTTCGTCGATGAGAGGACCGCGAGACGCATTCAAAAGTATAGCCGATGGCTTCATCAAGGCGAGTGATTCACGATTGATGAAGTGACGGTTGTCGGGTGTCAATGGAGCATTGAGCGACAATACATCTGATTGTTTCAACAACGTATCATGATCGACCTTCGTGATATAGTCGGGAATTTGGTCTTGAGATTTAGAGGTAAGAGCAATAACGTTCATGCCAAACGCATGAGCAATTTCAGCAACCTTCAAGCCTATATGACCGAGTGCATAGATTCCCATTGTCAGTCCGGCGAGCTGTTCAATAGTCATCAGACGATAACTGAAGTCGGTACAACGCGTCCAATCTCCACGTTTGACGCTCTCGGAATGGAGCGATATGCGATTTGTGATGTTCAACAGATGGGCAAAGATGTTTTGGGCGACCGAATCGGTGCTGTATGCCGGAACATTTGTTACGGTGATACCACGCTCACGGGCAGCCGCGATATCAACGTTGTTAAAGCCGGTTGCGAGTAGTCCGATATAACGCAGTTTTGGCAACTGCTCCATTACCTTAGCAGTGATATTGACCTTATTAATAATGATGATTGTGGCATCGGCAGCTCGTTCTACAACCAAATCAGAAGGAGTTCGGTCATAAACAGTAAGTTTACCGAGCTGAGCGAGGGGTTCCCACGAGAGGTCACCGCTATTTGCAACATATCCGTCGAGGACAACTATATTTTCCATTTTATACGCTATTTTATAAGATTTTACAAATATAACGCTTTTGTCAACAAAATAGGTTAAAAATAGGGGTTAATGTTTTTTAACGCCAAAATATTTGGTCATTTAGTCAAAAGTCCGTACCTTTGCACACGAAAACATCGCGGGATGGAGCAGTGGTAGCTCGTTGGGCTCATAACCCAAAGGTCGGAGGTTCGAGTCCTCCTCCCGCCACTAATGAAGACGAATCGGGAATTCCGGTTCGTTTTTTTTCATACAAAAAGAGGGACTGTCAAAATAAAAATTAACAATTTTGCAGAAGCCCAAAAGGCGGTGAATCAATTAAGAAACACCGCCCTTAATATTTTATTACAAAAAACGTGCTGATTTTAGAAGAGGTAAGCTACTCTAACACTCCAACCACGATTGGCTACAGTTAAATCTTCGAGCAATTTAGTTTCGCAAGCACGACTCATACCCCAGATATAACCTGCCTCGACCTGCCATTTTTTATATAGCTCAAAGCCTAAGCCACATTGGAGTCCTATTTCAGCACCTGTATATTTGAACGGAGACACTTTATTGTGAGCCAACAAAAATTCAAACACAGGTCCGCCAAAAACGTACGGTGCGATATAATCTTCAAGTCCATGCATACGGGTCCATTTAAAACGGAGGTTAAACGGAATAGCTGCATAATGGAGATAGCTGCGCATCGTCCCGACGCCCTGCGATGCCCATATTTCTTTTTCACCAAAGTGGATAGTGGCACCTCGTTGCTGGTATTGCAGACCGAAGTTTAGCCCAAAACCAATACCGGGAAACATCAGTTCGCACTGCACACCTGCGTTATACCCAACGCTTTGGTCAACTGTAACAAGTTTTTGCTTGAACTTGAGTGTCGTAATGTCTAAACCCACCATCGGTCCATAACGGAACTGTGCAGATGACGAGAATGACGCACCAATCAGAGCAACCAAAAGGGCGATGACTGTAAATATTTTTTTCATAAGGGATGATTTCTATTATTATATATTAATGTGTAATCAGGCTTTGATAATAGCGATAGCCTGGTCAGGAGTTACGGTCTGCTGGTCACCGGTTGCCATATTTTTCAATGTAAGAGTTCCGTCGGCTGCTTCAGTCTCACCCACGATTGCAACATATCTAACACCGAGAGAATCGGCATATTTCATTTGTTTCTGCATTTTTGATGAATCGGGATAGATTTCTGCTGCGATTCCTGCATGGCGCAATTCACGAAGCATTTTCATTGAAACGGCAGCCTCATTTTCGCCCATGTTGGCAAACATTACGTCAACAGCCGCCAGAGTGTCTTTGGGATAAAGATCAAGGGTGTTGAGAACGTCATAGATACGGTCAGCTCCGAACGAAATGCCAACTCCCGACACATCTTTAAGACCGAAAATTCCGGTCAGGTTGTCATATCGACCACCACCGGTAATACTACCTATTTCAACATCGAGTGCCTTTACCTCAATGATTGTTCCGGTATAGTAGTTCAAGCCGCGAGCGAGCGAAACGTCGAGTGTGATACGAGCATCTATGCCTGCCTTCTTCACGCCTTCAAACACGGTTTTCAACTCCTCGATACCAAGGCGACCCGATTCAGTTCCACCGATAATCTGAGCTAATTTTTCAATTCGCTCTTCGGTTGTACCTTCAATAAGCAATACCGGGGTAAGTTTATCAATAGCCTCAGCTGACAAACCGCGCTCGGCAAGTTCTTCCTTAACCGCATCGAGCCCGATTTTGTCAATCTTATCAATAGCAACGGTTATATCGACAATTTTCTCGGGCGCACCGATATATTCAGCGATACCGGCAAGCGCCTTACGGTTATTGAGTTTGATTTCGATATTGACTTTCAAGCGACGGAAAACTTCATCAATCATCGAAAGCAATTCGATTTCGTTAATAAGCGAATCAGAACCGACTACATCGGCATCACACTGATAAAATTCGCGATAACGTCCTTTTTGAGGACGGTCGGCACGCCAAACCGGTTGAATTTGGAAACGCTTGAACGGGAAAGTAATATCATTACGGTGTTGAACGACATAGCGGGCAAACGGAACGGTCAAGTCATAACGCAAACCCTTTTCACAAAGCTGAGCAGCTACACGGTTGAGGTCTCCATTTTGAAGCATTGTCATATCGACATCCCTCATGTAGTCACCCGAATTAAGAATTTTAAAAAGGAGTTTGTCTCCCTCCTCGCCATATTTACCCATCAGAGTTGAAAGATTCTCCATAGCCGGAGTCTCGATCTGACGGTAGCCATAAAGACGAAATACGTCACGGATTGTATCGAATATATAGTTACGACGCGCCATTTCAACCGGCGAGAAGTCGCGTGTTCCCTTTGGGATTGATGGTTTCTGTGCCATAAGTCAATAAAATAACGTTTTTAAGGCAACGACAATTAATCGTGCCAAACGGGTAGAGTGAAAAGATATTCAAGACCACCTCCCTTGCGGTTTCTAACCGAAATTGTTCCGCCAAGGGTGAGGATACTGCTTTTTACAATCGGCAGACCAAGACCTGTACCACCATTTTTACGGCTGCGACCCGAGTCTACTCGATAGAATCGATCAAAGAGATGAGGCAAGTGAGTCGGATCGACACCTTTGCCGTTATCATAGAACGAGAATGTATAGAAGTTTTTATTTTTATTAATTAGTTTGACACCCATTTCGGTTCCTTCACTATAGTTAGCCGCATTTTTAGCCAAATTGGAGATAACGCTGCCAAGAAGATTAAAGTTACCGCGAATGAATGTATCAAATGGAATGTCATAAACAAATTCCATGTTCTTGTTTATACCACTCTCAACAATATCGTTGGCTGTTGTAAACACCACTTCCTGAAAATCGATTTTCTCGGTTGGAATTGTAGACGCCGATTCTTCAAGACGAGTGATTGTCGAGATATCGTTAAGCATCGTCGACAAACGGTTAATCTGAATAGCCGATTTCGATAGGAAGTGATTTCGGGTATCAGCATCAATGTCGGGATTTTCCAGAAGAGTATCAATATAACCTTTGACAATACCAATCGGAGTTTTCAGCTCGTGATTGATGTTATCGGTGAGCTGGCGTTTCATCTGACTTTTTTCTTCGGTAACCTTAAGCGCGATTTGATGCTCATGTTCAAGCGTATTCATCGCTTTTACACGCTCTATATGAAGTTCCACGATTTTTCGAGATATATCGCCGAGTTCGTCATTAGAGAAGTCTTCAACCGGAATCGTATCTTTCTCAGCCACTGCATGATCAACGAAGTCTCGAAGTGCGGTTATATTTTTTGCGAGATGGGCGGTAAAGAAATAAATAATAAATGTCAAAACAATCGCTACTATAACAATGGTAATAATAAACACCGGAGAGTATGCGATTGATTGAGCTGACATTGCCGTTAAAGGCATAACGGTTTGGACAAGATATTTGCCGTCAGCAGTTGAACGGGTACGATAATAAAACAGTTCACGGTCGCCAAGATCAATCGGCGTACCGTCCTCGTTCAGAACATCAATATCTGAGGTCGAGAACTCGCCACGACGCTTGAGCTCCGAAATGTTGGGCATAGGAAGCTGAAACCCTGCAGATGCGACTTTTGTCTCATTCTGCGTGTCAAATACAGCGACACTGACATCATCGAGGTCAGTAGTTGTGTAATATGTATCAATCCACCCGAGAAACTTATTTGCCGCAACCATATCGTCAGATTCAAAACTCTCAACAACACGGTTTGTAATCAAGTCAATATTGGCTTTGAGAATACTTCTCTTATAATTTACACTACGGTAATAGTGGAAAAAACTTAGAAATATAACAAAACCCCAAATCAGAACTACTATCGGAATAAAAATTCTTGCCTGATAGTTAGACAGTTTCAAAGAAGCCATAGCCAAAACCGAGTCGAGTTGAAATATTTGCGCTGTATTCGCCTATTTTATTACGGAGTCGAGTTAGATTTGTATCAACGGTGCGGTTGGTAACCACATCTCCTGACCAAACCTGGCTAATGATTTCGTTACGCGAGTATATGCGATTACGGTGGGTAAGAAAAAACAACAGAAGGTCAAATTCCTTACGGGTAAGGTGAATAGGTTCATTATTGAGGTAACATACCTTTTCATTACGGTCAAGTCGGAGAGTCTTGAAAGTAACATCAGGCTCATATGATGACTTGGGTGTATTTTGTACAGGCATTGAAGTGCCCGCAGAAGGCATTCCGGGAGCCATATAAGGGTTTGCCGGAGCAGATGCATAACGACGGAGCACCGCACGAACACGTGCAATTACCTCACTGATTACAAACGGCTTTGTAATGTAGTCATCTGCACCGATGTTAAGCCCCATAACCGTGTCGTCCTCGCCATTGAGGGCTGAACAGAAAATAACCGGGACACGTTCGGTCGCAGAATTGTTGCGAAGTCGTTTCAAGAAGTCATATCCACTCATTGTATCCATCATAATGTCAACTATACAAAGCGAATACGAAGCGATGTCAAGTGTAAGAGCTTCTTCAGCACTATAAGCACAATCGACATCAAAGCCTTCCTTCTCAAGATTATATTTCAGAATCTCGCAGATTGATTCCTCATCATCTACAATCAGAATTTTTACAGTCATTGGTCAATTTAATATGTTTATAAATTAATGTTGCAAAATTACATAATTCATTGTATTCATAAAGTTAAAATACGTTAACTATTAAGTCTCGTTGTTAACTTATTCCTTAATTTTGTAACGTTTTGTCAATCATTTTGTCAATTTGCAATGAAAAGTTATATTTTCAACCCTGAAAACGACCTTGCTCTTGCCTCGGGAAGTAAGGTTTATACACCACCTCGCAACGCCGCTTTGCTTGCTCATTGTGGAGCTATATTGCCGATGTGGCTTGCCGAGTCGGGCGATAACGTTATCGCCGACCCCATAGGGTTTGAAAATTGGATTGATAATACCACCTCATTGTTTGATATAAACATCAATATTTCAACCGTTTCACCTTGTCATGCGACAGGAGAGCCTTGGGGTTGGTCAAATGCGATTGTAACCAAACTGACAAGAGCCGGAATCAACCGTGCAAATTTACCTGATGAACGAGCTCTCGAACGAATGAGGCAACTCAGCCACCGCCGTATGTCAATCGAAATCAACCGACTGTTGGCACTGAGAGGAATCTCCACTCCCCCACTCGCCATCGAGGTCTCAACCCAAGACGAAATAACACGTGCCGTCAAGCAATTTAATGGAAGATTTGTGATGAAATCGCCATGGTCGAGCACCGGTCGCGGAGTGTTTTTATCAAACATAACCAATGCCGAAACGATATTAAAAAATGCCGATGGAATAATACGCCGTCAAGGGAGCGTTATAATTGAGCCGTTACTCGACCGCAAGATTGATTTTGCCATGCTTTTTTTTGCCGAAAACGGCAAAGTTTCTTATCGTGGATTATCACTTTTTGAAACTGTCGGCACAGCATATACCGGCAACATCCTTCTACCCGAAAAAGTAATGTCTCAACAATTAGAAAACCAACTGGAGGGAATCGATCTTTCTGTAATTTCTATCGAACTTGAACAGATTTTAAGCGACATAATAAAGGATGATTATGAAGGTTGGCTCGGTATTGACATGATGGTGCAGAACAATGGAAAACTTGCACCCTGTATTGAATTGAACCTCAGAAAAACAATGGGAGTCGTTGCTCTGATTTTGCGTGACCGATTTATTGCCTCCGAGTCGAGCGGACGTTTTATGGTTGAACATGGCAATTTTGAGCCCTTAGATATTTCTCGTGCAAAAATTGAGCATAATCGACTTGTCGAAGGCGCTATTGATCTCGTTCCGCCATGTCAGGGATTCAGAATAGCGATGAAAGTTGCCCGTGACTGAGAAAAAAACGTTATTTTTGCAAAAAATAAAATATGAGTACTGTCAAAATCCACACTATCATCGTTGCAGGAGGGTCGGGGAGCCGTTTTGGCGCCGACATTCCGAAGCAATATTGCCTCCTTGCAAAACGTCCGATATTGATACACACAATCGAGGCGATGCGTCACGCACTGCCCGATGCAGAAATAACGTTGGTAATCAGCAGTGACATGCAACAACTTTGGGATGATCTGTGTAAAACTCACGACTTCATTTCGCCTACGGTGGTTTATGGTGGAGCGACACGCGCGCAATCGGTTGCCAACGCAATAAACTCAATCAACAATCCCGACAAAGATGATATCGTGCTGATTCACGATGGTGCCCGTCCTCTGGTCGATGAACCGACAGTGAAACGCGTGGTTGAATGTCTCATCTCTCAAACGAGCGACGGTGTAATTCCGGCTATCGCACTAACCGATTCTATCAGAGAGCTTGATGATACAGGCTCTCATCCGGTTGACCGAAGCAGATACAGAGCCGTTCAAACTCCGCAAGGATTTAACCTGATCGCTTTACAAAAAGCCTATCAGATACCCGAACGACCCGATTGGACCGATGATGCTTCGGTAATGGCAACAGCAGGTAAAACAAAAATCAATCTTGTCGAAGGTTCTCCCGAAAACATAAAAATAACAAATCCACTTGATATTGAAATAGCAGAAGCTATCATGCGCTGTCGTCAAAAATGAACTCTCTACGACGAATCGACATAAAGTACTTGAAAGGTGTTGGACCAAAACGTGCCGACCTCATAGGTCGTGAGCTTGGCATAAAGACCTACTATGACCTTTTACATCACTTCCCGTCACACTATGTCGATCGTTCAAAAATATATCGCATCGTTGACTTGCGTGGCGAAATGCCGGCTTTACAGATCAAAGGTAAATTCTTGACTTTCAACGTCGTTGGAGAGGGCGCAAAGAGCCGGCTCATCGGACTTTTCACTGACGGAACGGCTACTATTGAGATTGTATGGTTCCGTCGAATATCTCAGATAAAACAAGCCTACAAAACAGGCAACGAATATATTCTGTTTGGCAAGCCCGGGGAGTTTAACGGCACTCGCCAGATGGTCCATCCTGAGATTGACCCGGTTGGGTCAACAACTGCAACAGGAGGACTTCGTGGCGTTTATCCGTTAACCGAGAAATTACGCAATGCCGGTATCGGTTCGCGCACAATTTTCACATGGGTTATGAATCTATTGTCAACAATTCGTCCGGTTGCCGAGACTCTGTCAACCGATGTGATTGAGGCTATGAAACTCATGCCGCTACGCGAGGCTCTTATCGCCGTTCACAATCCCCAAGATGCAGCCACGCTTCAAAAAGCGCGCTTCCGTTTGAAATTTGAAGAGTTGTTCTATATACAGCTCAACTTGCGACGTCACTCGTTGATGAGAGCTGCGCGCGCCGACGGAATCAAATTCAGTCGTGTCGGCGATTTTTTCAATATGTTTTATGAGCGTCAATTACCGTTTGACTTGACCGGTGCCCAAAAGCGAGTCATCAAAGAGATTCGTCATGACATGGGGTCGGGTCGACAAATGAACAGACTTTTACAAGGCGATGTCGGCAGCGGAAAGACATTGGTCGCACTGATGACAATGCTGATAGCAATTGACAATGGCTATCAAGCTTGTTTGATGGCACCGACCGAAATTCTTGCCACTCAACACTATCAGACCCTGCGCCAACTTGTCGCTCCAATCGGCATCAACGTCAGACTTTTAACCGGTTCAACCCGAGCCAAAGAACGTCGTGAAATTCATGAAGGACTTTTATCGGGTGATATTCAACTGATTGTCGGAACTCACGCTCTAATTGAAGACACCGTAAAATTCCGCAATCTCGGATTTGTCGTTATCGACGAGCAACACCGTTTCGGAGTAATGCAACGTTCGCGACTCTGGACCAAGAATAATATTTTGCCCCATGTACTGGTAATGACAGCTACGCCGATTCCACGAACATTGGCGATGACACTTTACGGCGACCTCGATGTGTCGGTCATTGATGAACTCCCCCCCGGTCGAAAACCGGTTGACACGATGATTTGCTATGACACGCGTCGCGAAATGGTCAACATCTCGATTGGGCGACAGCTCGCCATGGGACGGCAGATATATATTGTTTATCCTCTTATCTCAGAGAACGAAAAGCTTGATTTAAAGAGTCTTGAAGATGGATATGAAACGATTTGCGAAACGTTCCCGAGCTACGAGGTGACCTATGTCCACGGCAAGATGAAACCGGCTGAGAAAGACCGCCGAATGACTGACTTTGTTTCGGGGAAAGCACGCATACTCGTTGCTACAACCGTTATTGAAGTCGGTGTCAACGTTCCAAATGCCACGACAATGGTTATCGAGAATGCCGAACGTTTCGGTTTGTCACAGCTTCACCAGCTACGCGGACGTGTCGGACGCGGTGGCGACAAAAGCTACTGTGTTCTGATGACCAAACCTCAGATTGCCAAGACAACACGTGAGCGTCTGGAAATTATGACGTCAACCAACGACGGCTTTATTGTTGCCGAAGCCGATCTTAAAATGAGAGGACCCGGCGACATAGAGGGAACTCTTCAAAGCGGTATAGCGTTTGACTTGAAAATAGCTAACCTTGCCACCGACCAACAGATTGTTCAACTTGCACGAGACAAAGCCGAAGAAGTCCTCGAAGATGACCCGGCTCTCAATAAACCGGTTCACTCGGTTCTGTTGTCAAACCTTCAAGAAAATTTTGAAAAAGCGGTTGACCTCAGCCGTATAAGTTAACCTAAACCAAAGGATATGATAAAAGCATGGATTGAAGCAATGAGACTAAGAACACTTCCCGTTTCGCTTGCCGGAGTGGCGGCGGCATGGGGTGTGGCAATGACCAATCCTGCGGGCTATAGTCCCAAAGTCGTGATTGCTTGTTGCTTATTCGCTTTGCTTTGCCAAATCTCGTCAAATTTTGCCAACGAATATTTTGACTTTAAGAACGGGCTTGACCGTCCCGGACGTGAAGGACCCAGACGCGGGGTCACTGAAGGTGACATTACTCCGTCAGCAATGCGGAATGCAACATTTATAACGCTCGTCGTTGCCTGTCTGATAGGACTTTGGATTGCTTGGCAGGGGGGATGGTGGCTGATAGCCGCCGGCATTGTAATCGCACTCGGTGTCATTGCCTACAGTTCCGGTCCATATCCCCTCTCCCATCACGGATTGGGCGAGGTTGCCGTTATATTTTTCTTTGGAATTATACCTGTCAACCTGACGGTTTATGTCGCTACCGGATACTTTATGACTGAAGCATTGCTCCTATCGGTTGCTATCGGTTTGATGGGTGCAAATGTCCTAATAGTCAACAATTACCGTGACATTGAGGATGACCGAGCCGTCAACAAGCGTACTTTAGCCGTTATTTTAGGGCAACAATCTGTTGCGAAAATATATATGCTTAACGGGCTTATATCTCAAGCTGTTATGATACCGGTTTGGGATAAAATGGCATCCGGGTGGATTATTTCTGCACTTTATTTGCTTATTCACGTTATATTATGGCGAATGTTGATATCACGCCAAGGGGCATCGCTTACTCCGGTTTTAGGAATGACAGCCGTAACAATGTTTCTGTTTTCACTCCTGTTTGTCGGAGTTGCTTTACTAACTTAATCTTTATTTTAAACTGTTTAATCTCAATCATTTAATCTGATGACTCAATATCTCAACTATACGACAGCCGAACTGTCAGCCGACTTACGTTATCTCAAGCTTCTTTCCCGCACGTTCCCGACAATCGCATCAGCGAGTACAGAAATTATCAACCTTGAGGCAATCCTCAACCTGCCAAAAGGCACAGAACATTTTTTAACCGATATCCATGGTGAATATGAGGCGTTTCAACACGTTTTGAAAAACGCATCAGGTACCGTCAAACGAAAAGTAAATGAAATTTTCGGGAACACACTTCGCGAGGACGACAAAAAAGACCTCTGCACCCTCATCTACTATCCTCGCGAGAAACTCAGACTTATCCGTCAGACCGAAAAGAACATGCCCGAATGGTATGAAATAATCCTCAACCGGCTTGTCAAAGTTTGCCAAAGCGTATCATCAAAATACACTCGTTCAAAAGTAAACAAGGCTCTCCCGAAAGACTTCAGCTATATCATTCAGGAGCTACTCCATGAGACCGAAGCCGACCCTAACAAACACGCCTATTTCAACCAGATTATATCAACAATCATCTCGACCCACCGTGCCGATGATTTTATTGTTGCAATGTGTGAACTTATTCAGCGGCTTGCAATAGACAGCCTGCATATAATCGGTGACATTTATGATCGAGGACCCGGTGCCCACATTATTATGGACACGCTCTGCGACTATCACAACGTTGATATTCAATGGGGTAACCACGACATTCTTTGGATGGGAGCGGCTGCCGGCAATGATGCTTCGATTGCCAACGTAATGCGCATCTCCTTGAGATATGCCAATCTTGATACTCTCGAAGAGGGTTATGGCATCAATATTTTGCCACTCGGAACTTTTGCAATGGAGACCTACGAGAACGGAACTCTTGAAAATTTTATCCCTAAAATTAAGTTTGCCAACCGTTTTTACACCGATCGCGAAGTGCGTATGTTTGCACAAATGCATAAAGCAATCAGTGTCATACAATGGAAACTTGAAGGACAACTCATCGAGAAACGCCCCGATTTCAATATGAGCGACCGTAACATGTTGCGCCGCATTAACTATGACCGTATGACAATCAATATCGACGGAGTTGACTATAAGCTGACCGACACTGATTTCCCGACCATCGACCCTGCCGATCCAAACAAGCTCACCCCTGCCGAAGAAACTATTGTAACACAACTACATAACTCATTTGTCAACAGTGAAAAATTGCGCAAACATCTTGACTGTCTGTTGAGCCGTGGATCGTTCTATCTCGCTCGAAATAACAATCTGATGTTCCACGCATCTATGCCGCTTAATGCCGACGGATCATTCAGACAAGTCACTATCAATGGTACCAAATTTGCCGGGAAAGCCCTGTTTGACCGGTTGGACGAACTCGTTCAGGTCGCCTGTCGAAGCGATAATGATGAGCGGAACAAAGATAATGAATATGAGGTTGACTATATGTGGTATTTATGGTGCGGACCCGACTCTCCACTTTTTGATAAATCAAAGATGGCGACATTTGAACGCTATTTGATTGACGATGAGGAAACACACAAAGAATTGCGCGGCAACTATTATGACCTTCACGACAAAGAAGAAATATGTGACCGCATCCTGAGAGAATTCGGGCTTCACACCGAAGGCGCACACATAATCAACGGACACGTTCCCGTAAAAACAATAAATGGCGAAAACCCAGTTAAAGCCGGTGGAAAATTACTTGTCATCGACGGTGGTTTTTCAAAACCCTACCAATCGACTACCGGTATCGCAGGCTACACTCTGGTTTATCATTCGCGCGGATTCCAACTTGTTCAGCATGAACCGTTTGAGTCTCGTCAGAAAGCAATTGAAGACGGTCAGGATATTATTTCAAACACAGTGCTTAATGAGTACAAAGCCAAACGATTAAAAGTGCGTGATACCGACAAAGGTCGTGAGCTCATACGCCAAGTCGATGATTTGAACCGACTTTTAGCCGCTTATCGCAAAGGTATCGTCAAAGAGCGAAATTAAAAATAAATTTATTATCTTTGCACTTTCTATAGATATATTCTATAGAAGCCCTATTTTAAAAACTCTGAAACAATGGCAAAACCTCGTATTCTCGTCACCGGTGGAACCGGTTACATTGGCTCACATACAGTAGTCGAACTCATCAATGCCGGCTACAAAGCTGTCATCATCGACAACTTGTCAAACAGTAACAAAGACGCGCTTGACGGTATCGAAAAGATAACCGGCTTACGACCTGACTTTGTTGAAGCTGACTGTACCGATATCAATTCACTGACTGCTTTGTTTGAAAAATATGATGACATCAAAGGCATCATAAACTTTGCCGCAAGCAAAGCTGTCGGAGAATCAATAGAGAAACCTATTCTTTATTATCGTAACAACCTAAACACGCTGATGAATCTGCTCGACCTGATGCCACGTTTCGGGGTTAAAGGAATTGTATTCTCATCGTCATGTACCGTTTATGGAGAGCCTGACCAAAATCCGGTAACTGAAGCCGCTCCTATAAAAAAAGCGACATCGCCTTACGGCAACACAAAACAAATCAGCGAGGAAATCATCACTGACGTTATCAGCTCAGGTGCGCCATTCAAGAGTGTTATTCTCCGTTACTTTAACCCGGTTGGCGCACATCCGTCGGCTCTTATCGGCGAGCTGCCAAATGGTGTTCCCCAAAACTTGATTCCCTACTTGACCCAAACCGCAATGGGTATCCGCAAGGAACTCAGCGTGTTCGGAAACGATTATGACACGCCCGACGGCTCATGTATACGCGACTTCATCAACGTCGTTGACCTTGCAAAAGCCCACGTTATCGCTGTTGAGCGTATGCTTGAAGACAAAGGCGAGGCTCCGATTGAGATTTTTAATCTTGGAACAGGTGTCGGATTGTCAGTTCTGGAACTCATCGCCGCCTTTGAACGTGCCACCGGGGTCAAAGTCCCTCACAAGATTGTCGGACGACGTCACGGCGACATCGAAAAAGTGTGGGCTGACCCGCGCCACGCCAACGAAGTACTCGGATGGAAAGCCACCACATCTATTGAAGACACAATGCGCTCGGCATGGAAGTGGCAACAGCACCTCCGCGAAACCGGCATCATGTAAAACGAGCCTCACAATCAACTGATTTTTATGACATTTCCAATCACATCACGCATCACACTGACCGCAATATCAGTATTTATCTCATTATCGGGTTTTGCAAAAGACATTCGTTCAGAAATGGTCGCTAACCCTGATAAATGTGGTGGTGTCTATTACGCCTACCCTATCGCATCAGACTCAATCGTCAAAACGACCGTCGCTCCCAAAGGATATAAACCGTTTTATATCAGCCACTACGGACGTCACGGCAGCCGTTATCTGATAAGCGACAACGACTATAAAAATTTGCTTGACAAAATGCAGGCTGCCGATAAAGCCGGAGCCTTAACGCCTTTTGGCAAAGAGGTTACTCAACGTCTTGAACGAGTATGGGACGAGGCTCGCGGACGTGGAGGCGAGTTATCACCACTTGGCGCACGCCAACACCATGCCATTGCTTCACGAATGTTTGAGAACTATCCCGAAGTATTTGTTGATTCTTCTGATATCACTGCGGTTTCGACACAGGTTATGAGATGCGCCCACTCGATGTTTGCATTTGTCGAAGCCCTGAAAGAGAAAAATCCGTCATTAAATATTCCCCGTGAATCGGGACAACGCCACATGGAGTATCTTTGTTACTGGACTCCTGAATCGAGCGATTTTAACAGCAACAAAGGAACATGGCGTCCTGATTATGTCAACTTCAAAGCGAACCATACCGATGGCAAACGGTTAGTTGACGCCCTGTTTGCCGACAAAAACTATGTTAGCGAACATATCGTGCCAGATGAATTGATATGGGAATTTTATTGGGTCACGGTCGGTCAGCAAAATATCGAGAACAACGAAACGTTTACCGATGTATTGACACCCGACGAACTCTACAATTTATGGCAGGTTTTCAATCTACAGTTCTATATGAGAAACGCGGCATACAGCCGTTCAAAAGGAGTCAATATCGACAATGCAAAGAATTTACTCAACCACATTGTTGACAATGCTGACAAATATATTTCATCAGGTAAAACCGGAGCGACGCTTCGATTTGGACACGACGGAAATATCACACCGCTGACTGCGTTGATGCAACTCGATAACTGTGTGGGAGTCACATCTGACCCCGAATGTGTCAAGGAAGTGTGGAACGACTTTTTTGTATCGCCTATGGCATCAAACATTCAGCTTATATTTTTCCGCAACGAAAAAAAAACCGATGATATTATAGTCAAGATATTACATAACGAAAACGAGACATCTGTTCCGGTTCCGACTACCATGGCACCGTTCTACAAATGGAGTGATTTGCGTTCCTACTTCAAGACAATGACATCGCGTCCGTTTGCCGAGACAATTAATGCACGCAATATTGACTAAATACAGATTCAAGATAAATGATTAGATTTACTATTATTTCAGTATTAACTATTCTGGCTTCAACATTCACTGTGAAAGCCCAAAACCTGTCACTCGAAGAAAAGAATCAGATTAAAGACCGGTTACTTGAAGAACTGTCTCAGGCAAAAACACCTCGGGACAGCATCAAGATTCTGTATAATATTTTTGATATAACCAACCGTGTTCATGCCCGTGAAATAGGTATGCAGCTGTTTGATATCGCCGGTAGAATAGGCGATACTCATATACAAAACGACATCATTCATCAAACGAGTGCAATTTCAGTGCGTCAGGACAGTATTCAGAGTGTTTTGATGGAAAAAGCCCTCTCACTTCCCGACAATCAAGAGCGACAAGCCACAATTGCCTACATCAAAATGAATCAGATTCGCAACAAATCTCGCAATGTCGATGATGAAACGCGATTAAAACAGTTAAAACAGTTCATTTCAAAACTCTCTAAAGACAAGCCTACCAATATTTACGAACATATCGACCTGTTATATGGTATCTGTTGTATGCTCGGAGAGTCAGCCAATCCCGATTTTACAATTCATTACTATAACGAGCTTCTGCAACTCGTTGATAAACTTCCCGAGTCAGACTACTTTATCAGAAATACGGTCTATACACGAGGAAGTACTCTTTTCACTGAGGTCGGAGAACATGAACGTGCACTCGAACTCGACAAAAAGTTACTCGAAATTGTTGATAATCTCGAAAAACGCTATCATAGTGAAGGACGCATCTACCGAAACTATGATGCTATCAGATATGCCCGATATATGTGCATTCTCTATAATTATCCGGTAATGAAACTTCACGAAGTTGAAGAAGCATATGATAAAGTGAAATTTCATGCCGAACGAGACTCTGATGCGCTCATCGCTTTCAACGAATACCAGACGCCGACAATCAGCTACCTGATGGCTAACAAACGATACAGAGAAGTAATCCCTATTTTGGTCAAACAGTTACCTATAGCTTATAATCAAGGTAATCAGCGTCGCTACTACCGCTACCTGCTTGAAGCTTCTGACTCTGTACAAAATCTTAAAGTTTACAATCAAACAGCCAAGGAATATATTAAATATCTCGAAGACTACATCAAACAACGTGACTTTGAAAAATATCGTGAGTTACAAATCATGTATGATGTCTATGACCTGCGCTCAACAAATGACGACCTTGAAATCAAGTCTCAAAAAGCCTCGGAATCACGTCAGCGCACACTCATAATCACTACCGTTATCGTACTGCTTATTCTGACCGTATTCCTTATTATTCTGTTCAAACTCTATCGAAAGGCTCGTAAATTCTCTATAAATATTATCAACGCTAACGATGCATTGATTGAAGAGAGTTCAAACCTGATGGCTATTAGAGATGAACTAGAGCGATCTCGCGACGAAGCCCGCGAAGCGAACCTACGAACTCGAGACATTATAAGTAATATCAGCAATGAGGTCAAGATACCGTTGCAGGCGATTTCTGAATACAGCCGCCTGATTGTAGATTGTGTTGACATTCAAAAACAACCATTCCTGTCTAAATATGCCGACCTCGTAGAGTCAAACACCGACATTTTGAACCGCGTAATCACCGACGTTGTCAGCCTGTCAGAGCTCGACAGCAACCGTATGTCAATCAGCTACTTTGGTGCAAATGTTAATGAAATGTGTGAAATCGCGGTCAGCACGGTGGCTCATCTTGTCAATCCCGATGTTGAGCTGACATTTATACCCGGAGACTCATCTTTGACCGTATCAACCGATCCGCGACGTGTTGAACAAATTTTAATCAGTCTTTTATCAAACGCGGCCAAGTTTACCGAAAAAGGATCAATCAAACTCAGCTACATGATAGAAGCAACAAGCAACCGCCTTATATTCGAAATAAAAGACTCAGGTATCGGTATTCCTGCCGACAAAGCCGAGGTAATCTTCGACCGATTTGTCAAACTCGACCGCAACACCCAAGGTCCCGGTCTCGGATTGACTATTGACCGAATGATTGCACGACTTCTCGGTGGTGACATCCGATTAGATACAACCTATACCCGCGGTGCATGCTTCCGTTTCTTCATCCCGATCACCCGTTGATATCGTTGATTTATGATACTGCAACACCTTACAATTGATAATTTTAAAAACATCGCTCACGCCGATATTGACTTTTCACCCAAAATGAATTGTCTGCTCGGCAATAACGGCATGGGAAAAAGCAACCTGCTTGACGCGTTGTTTTACCTCAGCTTTTGTAAGAGTTTCAGTGGCTTGCCCGACACTCGATTAGTGCGTCGCGACGAGCAATTCATGATGATTAAAGCAATTTATGACCGACGAGGTGTAACCGAAGAAATCCAAACCGGATTTACGCCCGGGCGTCGTAAATCGTTTAAACGCAAGGGGAAAGAATACAAACGTCTCAGCGAGCACATCGGTGCATTCCCGCTGGTAATGGTCGCGCCCCAAGACATCGACCTTGTAAACGGGCTTTCAGAAGGACGTCGCGGATTCATCGACCGTATAATTTCACAATCTGACCACAACTATCTCGCCGCACTGATTCATTTCAACGGATTACTTGAGCAACGCAACAAAATGTTGCGCGACAAAGTGAGCGACACTACTCTGTTTGAGGCATTGGAATTCCCGATGACTGCCGACATAAAATATATCAGCGAAGCACGCCGTCGATGGATCGAGCTTTTCACCCCCGTATTCAATCGCTATTACGCAGCCATTTCGGGTGAAGGAGCCGAAGAAGTCGGGGTCGGATATCTTACGACCTTTAATCCCGGCGATGCTGACCCATATGAACAATTTGAAACCGCACGTCGCCACGACATGATGTCGGGTCACACGAGTGTCGGTATTCATCGCGACGATTTGTCAATGACCATCGATACAATGCCGCTCAGACGCACAGCCTCTCAAGGTCAGACAAAAACTTTTGTCATTGCTATGAGATTGGCTCAGTATGATTTCCTCAGAGAATCAACCGGACTCAAGCCGTTGCTGTTGCTCGACGATATTTTTGACAAGCTCGATTCCGGTCGTGTTGAACGAATAGTAAGCCTGACCGCCGGTGACAATTTCGGTCAGATATTTATCACCGACACCAACCGCGACCACCTCGATTCAATCATGTCTCACTCACCCACACGCTACTCGCTTTGGCATGTCGATAACGGAAACTTCACCCTGTCATCATCCAACTAATGAAAAAGACCTATCCAAAACTTTTCAGCGAGATTTTTGACAGTGTGGTCAAACAAACATCCGATTCCGATAATTTTTTACGCCAACAGGCATCTTATCTTTGGACTGAGATTGTCGGACCGGGCGTAAATCGCTATACCTTACGCCGATATGTCGATGATTTGGGCGTTCTCCATGTCTTCATCACATCGGCACCTCTCAAAAACGAATTATCGTTTCATCGCGAAACTATCCGGCAAAAGTTAAACTCACTTATCGGTAAAGACGTTATTAACGATATACAACTTCACTAATTAAGAAAATGAAAACAGCAGTCGAATATCCCGAATCAAAAAATCCCAAAGTACCCGAACAGATACGACCTTTCTATCACAGCTATCCTTTGCAGATGAGATTTAACGACATCGACATGGTCGGACATCTCAACAACAGTATATACCTGTCGTTTCTCGACCTCGGAAAGGTTCATTATTTCAAAGCTGTCATGGGAAACAAGGTAAATTGGAATCATATTCCGGTAGTTGTTGTCAATATAAACGTAAACTTCTACTCCCCTACATATCTCGATGAGGAAATCGAAGTTGTCACTGCCGTTTATGCCATTTCAGAACGTAGCCTCAAAATGGAACAACGCATCATCAACCGCCTGACCGGCGATATCAAATGCGTTGCAAATACCGTTATGGCAGGTTTTGATCCTCAAACAGCGACCGGCGCACCAATCGACCCGAAGTGGGCTGCTGCCATCAAAGAATTTGAAGGTCTTTAATCAAACTGTCCTTCTAAGTTAAACGCCGATGTTATTGCCTGACGAATCATGTCAGCTTCGGGACTACGACGTTTCAAAATTGAAATTACCGATGAAAGATATTGCTCTTTATTGCGCAAGCCACAGAGAGCAGCAACATTTGTATTTGACAACATAGTCTTGTCATTATAGACACGCAAAACACCTTGATAATCTGACGTGTCAACTATGTTCTTGAACTCGAGGCACAACTCGTTATAGATATTGCGAGGATTAATCTCATTCACGAGATCAACCATGTGCTCCTCAAGCATATCGATGTTTGAAAATTTACCATCGATACGGAATTCAACCAGTCTCTTCACCCGATGACGTGTATGTTCAAGTGCCTGAGCAGTCATTGCCGTTGCAAACAACTTTAAAAGAGTCTTTTTTACTTTGTCAAACACCCGGTTCTCATCACGCCGATGATAACGGGCAACCGCTTTTATAACGCCTTCAAGCAAAAGCAGATTCTCAACCTCGGCAACATCGGGTACAAGTATCTTTTTATGTCGCAGATAGTCGACTTCACGTTCTGAACGACGGTCACGGTCAACAATTCCATAACTGTCGAGATGGTGAAAGGCGTTCAGGTCGTTAAACGTGCGAACCGATTCAATCACCTTATTACAACTACCGAGCGAACGGACCGTAAAATCAGTGAATATCAATGGATAAAGTTTATGATCTATTGAACGTTGCGCTACTCCCTCAATAAATAAAACAGGTTTGCGCGCACCAATGATTGACAAATAAACATCTTCGGGAATACCTGAATGGTCGGGGAGGAGCGAATAGTCCCAAGTCATTGAAACCGGGTCGAAATCACGTACCCAAACCACTGCATTGTCGGTGCGTGTGGCTGCAAATTCGAGGTCGTGAGTAGTATAAATAAATGTGCAGTCGGGGCGAAGTCCCTCAACACGGTCCCAAATAAGATTGCTGACCGTCGGGTGAAGGAACATTGCCGGATTATCAATAAAAATCACACCATTTTCAGGAGCAAAAAGTACGGCACCGAGATAATAAAGAGCCGCTTTTTCCCCATCACTGAGTCGCATTGATGAATATGACGACGTATCAGCATCACGCAAAAATGCAAGTTCACCACCCTTGACAAGAATACGGCTACCACTAAAAATCGATTGCCACGCATCAATTACTTTGTCGAGTTTTGTATAATGTGGATGATTTTTTCTAACCTTATGCGACCCTCCTGATACCTTATCACTTATTAAATTTGAGATTTCCTCATTAAGAAGCAATGCAACAAGCTTGTCAAAAGTCAAAGGAACATCTGAACGGAAAAGAGTATGATGCTCGGTCATCCTCCTGAACAGATCTTCAATAGACCCCTGTAAAACTTGACGGCGACTATCAGGTCGGGAGCCATACAAAGCGTCGAGACCCGAAAGACAAAACGCCCTGTCATGCATATCTTCAATCAGATAATTGGTAAAACGGGTTTTACCGGCACCATTGGCACCAATAATCAAAATTTGACGTGCCGACGTCTCTAAAATTTGACGACGACCTTCAGAATCGGGAGGTAAAAGCAGTTTCATAGATAACTGTTTGGTTTTTACAAGCAAAAATAATAATTTTGCGTATTAATTCCAAACTATAAGCATGTCAAGTTTAAATTTAAACATAGTACTGTTTGATGAGCCCCATACAAAAACTGATTTGTTGCCGTTGAGTTACACTCGTCCGATAGGAGATTTAAGAGTTGGAATAACAACACTTTCTCAAAAGTGGGAATCGATGTTATCAGGCTATTATTCAACGTTGACCGATGATTATCTTTCGGAAAAATTCCCGGCTAACATTACCGATGACACATTATTTATTGCATCAAATATCCTCGCCAATGAAGAATTGGCAAAAAGGATAGCTTCACTTCAACATGGCGAAGTGCTTGTAAAAGATGATAAAGTCATCGCTGTCAGAGGGTCGCGCGAAATGTTTGATAACTGCGAGCTGACCGCGAACACTCAGTATGCAGGTGAGATTGACAGGGTCAACTTCTTGTATGACATCTTTTTGCTTAACGACAAAGCAATCAGGAACGATTTTGAGCGTATGACAGCCGGTCGCACATCGCAACCTTTGAGCGACACAAACACCGTTATCGGTGATCCTTCACACATCTTCCTTGAAGAAGGCGCAACCGTCGAGGGTGCGATCATCAACACTAAGACCGGACCAATCTACATTGGTCGTGACGCCGAAATCATGGAAGGCTGTTGTCTTCGCGGACCGGTTGCAATATGCGACGGTTCAAAAGTCAATATGGGAACCCGCATTTATGGGGCGACAACCATTGGGCCAGCTTCAAAAGTCGGAGGCGAGCTTAACAATGTTGTCATTCTCGGTTACAGCAACAAGGCTCACGATGGATTTTTAGGTAATGCCGTTATCGGCGAATGGTGTAACATCGGTGCAGGATGTGTGGCGTCAAACCTTAAGAACGATTATACCGAAATCAAGTTGTGGAATTATAATGCCCATCGTTTTATACGCACCGGGTTGCAATTTTGCGGTCTGATTATGGGCGACCACTCAAAAGCGGGTATCAACACCATGTTTAATACCGCAACCGTTCTTGGTGTCGGGGTCAATGTTTACGGTTCAGGATTCCAGCGCAACTTCCTTGCATCGTTCAGTGAGGGATCTCGCGCAGGCTTTACCGACGTTCCGATGAGCAAATTTTTTGAGATTGCCGAGAGAGTTATGGCAAGACGCGAAAAAAAATTAACCGAAACAGACAAGCGTATATACGAACATATCAACGAGTTAGCTCACAACTTTAAAATTTAATGAAAAAAATTTGATTTTTTTTGATACACAGATGCAAGATTTTCAAAAAACGCCCGTTTATATAGTAGAGTTAGTTCAAAAGACATTTTTCACCATCGCCTCTGTCCGATAGACAGACGATGACAATGTAATTAAAACTTCGAAGTTTTGAACACCACGGTCAGTGAACTCGAACTGATGCAGCTCGTCGAGAGAGGCGATCGCAATGCACACAAAATGATATATTCAAAATATATCCGACTCCTCACTGCCTTATGTGGACGTTATCTCGTTGACGACGAAGATGTGAAAGATGTGTTACAGGACAGTTTTATGAAAATATTTGACTCCATAGAAAACTTCAATTACAAAGGCGAGGGATCGCTAAGAGCTTGGATGTCGAGAATCGTAGTTAACCAATCACTTGATTTCTTGCAACGACAAGGACGAATAAGCTTTTCGCCCATAGACCAACTCGCCGAAGAAGTTTCAGACGAGCCTGATACGTCAGAAATACCGGCATCGGTAATCTACGATCTCATAAAACAACTCCCCGACGGCTATCGAGCCATCTTCAACCTCTACGTGATAGAGGATAAGAGCCACCGCGAGATAGCACAATTGCTCAACATCAAAGAGAGCACGTCGGCGTCTCAGTTTCACCGTGCAAAGAATCTTCTTGCACAACGTATCAAAGAATATCTAAATAATACAACAATATGAAAGACAGATGGTTGGACGACATAAGCAATAAGATGTCAGAGTTTGAAGCAGGAGAGCCTGCCGGACTTTGGGAAAACATCGAGACCGGCCATCAGGCACACACCTCCGGTTGGCATGGCAGCAGCCTTTTACATTCGTGGCGCCCATGGGCTGCGGCTGCCATCGTTGGAGCCTCTGTGGGAATCACAGCTATAATCGCCGATTTCTCCGCAGATAAAACTAATAGCATTCCCTCATCTGAGGAAATAGCCGGAATTGAAATAGAAATTGAATCACAACCCGAAACCGATTTATTACTAACTGACCCTAGGATAACTGCGCCCTTATCAGACATGCGCAGAATGCAACCCTCACCACGCCTTTATCTATCTGATGATAGACAGCGCCCCGACTCGGTTTCGATTCTGTCGGATGAGACAGAAGATAATGTCGGGGAAAGCTCTATCTCTAACGAAGAAGTAGTGAAAAATAGCGATGCGCGTTCCTCGTCGAAAAAGAAAAAATCGACGAGAACGTCGTCGTTTAGATCACGCCCTCGTGAAGAATTTACTATCAAAGATGACAGTAAATTTAAAATCGGAGCCTACACCAGCGGTCGCTGGGGAGGCGGAGATGTAAACAATGGTGGAGGAATTGACCGTGATTCATATATTGCCTCAATTCCTTCATCAAGCGAAGATGCTTCTGCGACCAAACTTAAAGACGCCGGTAAAATGCGCCATAGTATGCCACTCAAGGTCGGTGTTACGTTTGGATGGCAGGTCATCCCCCACCTTACAATCGGAACAGGAGTTTGTTATTCGTTCTTGAGCAGCGATTTCAACAACCTCTATTTTGACGACCATTTCTATATGAGAGCAAACCAAAAACTCCACTATATCGGTATTCCTGTCCAAATAAACTATAATTTTGCCACATGGCGCATGATACAGTTCTACGGAACAGCCGGTGTTTTTGGAGAGAAACTCATATCAGGCAAAGTTTCAGGCGAGAACAGAGCCGAATTCACTTCATTCAGCGTCAAAGAAAAAGAACTCCAGTGGTCGGTTAATGCCGGACTTGGAGCTCAACTAAACGTGTCTGAGCACTTTGGATTCTATCTCGAACCGAGTGTTGGATATTACTTTGATAATCATTCAATGGTTGTTAATGTTTACAAAGAACGCCCGATTAATTTTGTACTCACCTTTGGTCTCAGATACAGCTTCGGTAAATAAACTATATACAGATACATTCTCCTCAATCCAAAACATGACACAATAAGTCTTATCTATTAGAATGTGTCAACATGGCATGACAACAGTCGTGTCATTCTTTTTTATATACACAAAAAAAGAATGACTAAAATCAGTCTACATAAGTAAAATTCATTTAGTCATTCTCCTCTCTCCAGCGGTGCGGACGGGACTCGAACCCGCGACCCCCTGCGTGACAGGCAGGTATTCTAACCAGCTGAACTACCGCACCAGGATTCTATGTCTTTGCTCGACTTGTTTGTCGTTTGCGAGTGCAAAGGTATAATAGATTTTTCAATCGTGCAAATATTTTATCAATTTTTTCATAAAAAAATTTCCCAAACCTCGAAATATCGACTTTTCACATTATTTATTAGAAATATTTTCAATGACTTATAATCAGAATGAAATATTTTCCATACATTTGCATTATAATAACATTAATTACTTTACAAATACACTCGATGAAAAAATCAGTACTTTTTGCCGGTGCTCTTTTGATGCTGACCGCTTGCAACCAAAATCAAAAAAATGCTTATACTCTCGAAGCCACCTTTGGCGAACCTTCGCTAAACGACAAGATGGCTTACATCATCGATTTTGACACCGATGAAGTGCTTGATAGTGCTCTCATTGACAACGGAGTCGCCCATTTCAAAGGTACAATTGATAAAAGCATCTTTGCCGGAATCAGAGCCGGAGAAGACAATTATGGTACTTTCTTTCTTGAGCCCGACTCATTGTTAATGAACGAGGGTTTCATTGTCAAAGGCGGTACGCTTAACACAAAAATGAACGAATATCTTGCTCAACGTCGCGCCATCATCAACGATTTCAAAAACTTGACGCCCGAAGAACAAGACGCCAAATATCCCGAGACAGCAGAAAAAATGAATGCGCTTGACAAAAATTTCATGGACGACAACATGGACAATGCTATCGGCTATGCTATGTTCATTCAAGGAGCATCAGGTGATATGACCGTTGAAGAAATTGACTCTATCACAACTAAATATCCCTACATCGCCAATTCAAAACGTGTTGCCGCAATGAAAGATCGACTAATTCAGGTTGCAACAACCGGTGTTGGCGCAAAATTCAAAGACTTTGAAGTAGCCTACAACGATTCAACATTCCGTCTCAGCGACCATGTTGGCAAAGGACATCCGGTTATCGTTGACTTTTGGGCAAGCTGGTGCGGTCCCTGCATCCGTCAAGGCGAAGTTCTCAAAGAAATCTACAAAGAATATGCCGGCAAAGGCCTTGAAATCATTGGTGTAGCCGTTTGGGACGAACCCGAGAACACAATCAAAGCCGCTGCCGAACATCAATATCCCTGGGAAATTGTTCCCAATGCTCAAAAAATTCCTTCTGAAATCTATGGTTTCAACGGTATTCCATGCATCATCGTCTTTGACAGCGAAGGCACAATCGTTAGCCGTGACAAACAAAACGACGCGCTCCGCGAAGATGTTGCAAAAGTAATGGAAACAGCAAAATAATCAAATTCTTTCATACTCCCAAATACGTTTCAGGGATGTGGCACGTGAGTGTCGCATCCTTTTTTTTGAACTTCGGTTGCAAGTCCCTATTTAATTTTGTAACTTTGTAAAGTATAAACAAACAAAACACGACTGATGGCTCAATTTGAAATCAATATACTTGGTTGCGGGTCAGCGACTCCATCGCTCCGACACCTTCCGGCTTGCCAAGTCATCGACTTCCGCGACAATCTGATGATGATTGACTGTGGCGAGGGTAGCCAGCTTCAAATGAGACGTATGAAACTTAAATATTCGCGCCTTAATCATATTTTCATCAGTCATCTTCATGGCGACCATTGTCTTGGTCTGCCAGGTTTGCTATCAACACTTTCTCTTCATCAGCGTACAGGCACCGTCACTGTCCACATGTTTCAGGAAGGTATCGACCTGTTCAAGCCTATGATCGACTTCTTATGTCGCGACCGAAGCTATGACCTTGTTTTTGAACCTGTTGACCATAAAGGTGGTATCGTTTTTGAAAACGACAGTTTGACTATTGAGGCATTTCCGCTTTATCACCGTGTGCCGACAGTCGGATATATATTCCGCGAGAAGCCCAAATCGCGACACCTCAAAGGCGACATGATAAAGTTTTATGATGTTCCGGTAAGTTTGATTCCCGAACTCCGGGCTGGTCGCGACATCACCCTTCCCGACGGGCGTTTGGTCGAGGCACGCCACGTGACAACCGAACCAGACCCTGCGCTAAGTTATGCCTATTGCAGCGATACTGTTTTTGATGAACGCGTTGCCGAAGCTGTCAAAGGAGTTGATGTGGTCTATCACGAAGCCACATATCTCGACAACGAAGCTGTCAAAGCCCGCGATCGTTTCCACTCCACAGCGTCTCAAGCGGCAAGAATTGCAGACAAAGCCGGTGCAAAAATGCTGATTTTGGGACATTACTCAAAAATGTATCTTGACGAGCAAGGTCATCTCGACGAAGCACGTCCGATTTTTGAGAACTCCATTGCTGCAAACGAAGAAATGAAAATTGACATCACAAAAGTATATGACTGATACCGAACGCGATATAACACTCCGTAGCGATGATGAGCGCATGATGAGACTCGCCCTTGCCGAAGCTCGCGAAGCGATGGCTGCCGACGAAATTCCAATCGGAGCAGTCATAACTTGCAACGGTCGTATAATCGGCAAAGGTCACAATTTGACTGAAGCATTGACTGATGTTACAGCACATGCTGAAATGCAAGCATTGACAGCTGCCGCAACCACCCTCGGCGGTAAATTCCTTGACGACTGCACCCTTTATGTCACCGTAGAGCCATGTCTGATGTGTGCCGGAGCCATCGGTTGGAGCCGTATCGGTCGAGTTGTTTTCGGCGCGTCTGATCCTAAAAAAGGATACTCAACGATTGTCGCCAAATCGCCATTCCATCCCAAAACAAAAATTGAAGGTGGCATTCTTGCCGAAGAATGTGGTGCATTAATGAAAGAATTTTTTATCGGGAAACGATAACACGAATAATTATGAAAGAAAAAAAATCACAACCGACATTGAACGAGCGTTCACGCGCACTCATTGATGTGCTCAAAAAACGTATTCTTGTTCTTGACGGTGGACTTGGCACAATGATTCAACAATCATCGCCAACCGATAAAGATTTTAATCTTCACGCAACCGGGCAATGCCAATGCGGTCATTGCCGTTCATCAGTCAAACACTCATCTGCGCCTTCTCTCAAAGGGTGCAACGATGTCCTTGTTTTGACTGCTCCGGCGATAATAGAAAGAATACATCGCGCCTATCTTGAAGCCGGTGCCGACATTATCGAAACCGATACCTTTAACGCCAATTCGTTATCACTTGCCGAGTATGGTATTCCCGAAATGGCTGATAAAATCAGTCTTGAAGGCGCACGTCTTGCTCGTCGGGTTGCTGATAACTACACGTCTGAAACAGGTCGATCTGTCTGGATTGCCGGGAGCATGGGACCGACAGGTAAATCGCTTTCGATGGCGGCTACTCTTGGTGACGACATCGACTGGAACACAATGGAAAATGCCTTTTACAATCAAGCAAAATCGCTTATTGAAGGGGGCGTTGACCTAATCATCATAGAAACCGTTTTTGACCTTCTCAATGCAAAGGCGGCAATTCATGGAGCCCAACGTGCAATGAGAGATACAACTCGCGAAGTTCCGCTGATTATCTCAGCGACACTCACCCAAAACGGGCGCACTCTCACCGGTGTAAGTCTTGATGCCTTTATGGCATCTACGGCTCATGCCAATCCGTTGGCATTCAGCCTTAACTGTGGGTTCGGAGCCGATGAGATGATTAAATATATCGACATTCTTGACAAAGCCCCGACTGCAATCGCCATTTATCCAAACGCCGGTCTTCCTGACGAACTCGGACACTACCGCGAGACCGCCGACACAATGGCTGACACTCTTCGTCCCGTTATACAAGGTGGCAAAGTAAATATCATCGGTGGATGTTGCGGAACGACCCCCGACCATATCGAGGCTCTCTCAAAAATTGCACGAAATTCTAAGCCGCGACAAATTCCCGCTCCCGACAAACACCTCCGTCTTGCCGGACTTGATATGTTTGACTGCAACGACCATAAGTTCGTCAAGATTGGTGAACGTTGTAACGTGGCAGGAAGTCGTAAATTCCTTCGAATGATAAAAGAAAACGACTTTGACAGCGCACTTGACATCGCCGCCGACCAAATACAAAAAGGAGCCGACATTATTGACATCAACATGGACGACGGAATGCTTGACGCCAAACAAGCCATGACCGTTTTCCTGAAAAAAATACAGGCTGTACCCTCAATTGCCTCTGTCCCGACGATGATTGATTCTTCTGATCCGGTAGTTGTCGATGCTGCCCTGCAAGTAATTCAAGGACGTCCGATTGTAAACTCTATCTCACTCAAAGAAGGTGAGGAAAAATTTAAAGAACGTGCCATACACATTCATCGGATGGGCGCGGCAATGGTAGTCATGGCTTTTGACGAGCAAGGTCAGGCTACGACCGTTGAACGACGTCTCGAAATTTGCCGCAGAGCCTTCACAATTCTCACCAAAGAGTGTGGTATTCCAACCGAAGATATTATTTTTGACCCCAATATACTTGCCATAGCAACCGGACTTCACGAACACGACGACTATGCCGCCGCATTTATCAAGGCAACTAAAATGATTGCCGACGAGATGCCAGGCGTAAGCATAAGCGGTGGTTTGAGTAACCTGTCATTCTCTTTCCGTGGCAACGACTTGGTACGCAATGCGATGCATTCAATTTTCATTGACCGCGCCCGCCGCCAAGGCATGAATATGGCAATCATCAACCCATCAGGAATTATCCCTGTTAACCAGATTGACCCCGAGCTTTCAAAAGCAATAAGTGATGTAATCGACAATACCGATCCTCAGGCGTCCGACCGGCTGATCGAGGTTGCCGAACGTTTTCGCCCGATGAAAAATGATGCACCTCAAAAAGTTGAGACTCGCGCAGATATTTCTCCTGCTCAACAGCTCATCAATGCCGTTATCAGCGGTAACTCTGACAAGGCGGCAGAACTTGCCCTCAAAGTCCTTGAAACCGAGGGTAGTGCGATGAATGTAATCGATAACTGCCTGATGCAAGGTATGAATATCGTTGGCGAACGTTTCGGTCGTGGCGAAATGTTCCTGCCCCAGGTTGTCAAAAGTGCGGAGGTGATGCAAACGGCGGTTGAGACACTCACACCCTATATCGAAAAAGAAAAGAAAGCCGACCAAGGCAATTCTTCACGCTATTCGATGGTGCTTGCCACTGTTAAAGGCGACGTTCACGACATCGGTAAAAATATCGTTGACGTGGTTATGCGATGCAACGGTTTTGACATCACCGACCTCGGTGTTATGACACCCGCCGACAAGATTGTCGATACAGCAATTGCAAACAACGCCTCGGCAATCGGTCTCAGCGGACTGATTACCCCATCACTTGCCGAGATGGTTGAGGTTGCCAGACTGATGGAAAAACGTGAACTTAAAATTCCATTGTTTATCGGTGGAGCAACAACATCTGACCTTCACACTGCGGTTAAAATTGCACCCGAATATTCAGGTCCTGTCATTCATACACCTGATGCAGCCACGCTTGCAGCCGAGGCAAAAAAATATCTTGACCCTGCAACCTCATCTGTCGCAATCGAGCAACTGAAATTGCGTCAGGAAGAGCTGAGAGAGTACCATTCAGGCAACATCGACTACTTGACAATCGACGAATCACGATCACTTCGTCCAACCTTCGGATTTGATTTTGAATCTCCACTTCCCGCCCCTTCGACCTACGATTTTGATATTCCTGTTGAGATACTCCGACCTCATATCAATATGAGGCAATTCCTTGCAACATGGGGACTTAACCCCAACTTCGTTTCAACCGGAGTCACAACCGACGGTTCTTTATTGGAAGCGAGCAAAGTCACCACCGATGCAAACCGCCTGCTTGATTCACTTCAAGAACGTGGATCCACAGTGAAGGCTCGTCTTGTAGTACTTTATGGAGCTTCGACCAACGACGATATAATTCTCGCCTTCGCTGATCGAAATCTTACCCATCAGGTCCTTTCAATTCCAGTTATGCGCCGAAACAGACCGATGACCGGTAACGACCACACCCTGTCGCTCGCCGACTACTTCCCTTCGGTAGCATCGGGCAACAGTGTTCGTTTCGGTATTTTCGGAGTAACAGTAGGCGCAACCCTTAAAAACGAGATTATTGATGACCCGAAAAGCTACGACGGACTGCTTGCCGACCTGTTGCTCAACCGACTTGCCGAGGCTGCTACCGAATGGCTTCAAGAACGATTTAGTGGCGACGGTACTCCGGCTGTCAAAGGAATACGTCCGGCTGTCGGTTATCCGTCTCTGCCCGACCAATCTACTGTTTTCCTGCTTGACCGCGTGATTCATTTTAACGAACTCGACGTTGTGGTGACGCCCAACGGCGCCCTATTCCCGTCGTCAACCACCACCGGATTACTCATTTTCCACCCCGATGCCCGTTACTTCTCGCTCGGCGATATTTCTCCGGCGCAACGCCGAGAATATGCCATACGTCGCGGACTGGGAGAGAACGAACTGAAAAAATTTATACCTTAACACAATAAACAACCAATCTATGTTACGTAAATTAACCGCCATTTTCACTATCGCAATGGCTGCTTGTACTTTAACAGTTCAAGCTGAAGAAACAAAGAAGGAAACGCCCAAACAATATGTCAAAGCGACTGACCTTCGCATCATTAACAAAGGCTTTGACGACACCGAACGTGTTTATTCACGACTTCCCGTCTGGCTCAAAGACTCTGTTAGAAAAGACCTTTGGGAACGTCAGCAATGTTCGACAGGTATCGGTGTTCGTTTTGCGACAAACTCATCAACCGTCGGCGTCCGTTATGACCTTTTCTGGAATACTCACATGATACACATGGCTGATACCGGGCTTAAAGGGACCGACCTTTATATACTTGAAGGTGACTCGGTTTGGCGTCACGTCAATACCAACCGACCTTATATCAAAAAAGGCACTGACAAAACTTGTGAATCAACTTATGTTGAACATCTCTCTCCCGAGATGAAAGAATTCATGGTTTATTTTCCCCTTTATGACGGATTGACCGACCTCGAAATCGTTGTTGACAGCGGTGCTACAATCACTCCGGGTAATCTTGAAATCATCGACAAAAACAAAAAAATCATTGCCTACGGCACAAGCATACTTCAGGGTGGATGTGCTTCACGCACCGGTATGTGTGCCACTAACATCATGAGCCGTGACCTAAATTGTGAAATCGCCAATCTCGCATTCAGCGGCGAGGGTAAAATGGACTTCTGCATGGCACGTGCAATGGCTCAGATTCCCGATGTTGATCTCTACTTCCTCGACCCCGTGCCTAACTGTACCGAAATGATGTGCGACACTCTGACCTATGATTTTGTAAAAATTTTGGTTGAAGCACGTCCCGAAGTACCCATCGTAATGCTCGAAGGTCCGATGTACCCCTATTCACGTTATGACCCGTCATTCGGCAACTATCTGCCTCGCAAAAATGCCGCACTCCGCCGTAACTTTGAACGAGTTCAAAAAGAATTTCCTAACGCAAAACTTTATTACATCACCGCCGACAAACTCGACCGTGCATATAACGACGGAACAGTTGACGGAATCCACCTGACCGACCTCGGATTTGTTGAATATGCCGAAGAAATCACGCCTATCCTGCGTGAGATTCTTTATCCCGAAGGTCAACCTGTAAAATATTGATTTCAAACAACTTGTAAATGAAAATAGGAATTATAGTAGCCATGAGCAAGGAGCTCGACCTTTTGTTGCCCCTTTTGTCAAACCCATCGGCTGTTACAATAAACGATTTTACATTTCACAAAGGGAACGTGGGCAATCACGATGTGGTTGCTCTGCAAAGCGGCATTGGCAAAGTCAATGCCGCTGTTGCCACCCTTACTCTTATTGAGAATTTTCATCCGTCACTCGTTATCAACACAGGTGTTGCCGGAGGAACAGGTAATAATGCTTCGATACTCGATATCGTTGTCGGCGAACGCATTGCCTATCACGACTGTTGGTGCGGTCCAGGAACCGAATGGGGCGAAGCCGCAGGCTGTCCCCGCTTCTTTGAATCGGTAGCCGAGATTGGCGACCTTCCGTTCCTTGCAAATAATCCCAAAGTCAAAAAGGGATTGATTGCGTCAGGCGACATTTTTGTAAGCCGTCCCGAAGACATCGCGCGCATCAAAGCATTGTTCCCCGACGTTATGGCAGTAGATATGGAATCGGCGGCTATTGCCCAGGTATGCCACATCAAGGAAGTCCCTTACTTCTGCATCCGTGTTATCAGCGACACTCCCGGAGGCGACGACAACATCGCCCAATATGAAAATTTCTGGAGTGACGCACCCCGCGAAACCTTTGATATTCTCCACGAAATTCTTCAAACAATCTGACAAATGGAAAAGATTGCAAGCTTTACCATAGATCATCGTAAACTTAACCGAGGTATATTTGTTTCGCGCAAAGATGCCACCCCCGCCGGCGACATACTGACAACGTTTGACATCCGCATGAAGTTACCAAACCGCGAACCCGCTTTGCGTCCCGAAGTCATCCATACAATCGAGCACCTTGCTGCAACCTATCTACGCAACCGTGACGATTGGAAAGAACGCATAATTTATTGGGGGCCGATGGGTTGTCTGACCGGTAACTATCTGATTTTGGCAGGAGACTACAAATCGACCGACATTGTCAACTTGATGCGCGATATGATGAAGTTTATCGCCGAATTTCAAGGCGATATTCCCGGCGCAACAGATGTTGAATGTGGCAACTACAAACTCAACGACCTTGATGGCGCACGTCGTGAAGCCAAACGTTTTCTCGATGAAGTCCTTACAAACCCGACCGAACAAAATCTTGAATATCCGGCGTAACCGGGCTGAAAGTGAAGGATATAAAGGCGATAAAAGGTAAGTTTTATATTCGCAAACTGATTGAAGAAGGCGAACACGAGCATCAGGATTTCAAATATGCCATTTCTGATGCCCGCAAAATCGCTCGTTCAATTTCGGCATTTGCCAACAACGACGGCGGTCGATTACTAATCGGTGTAAAAGATAACGGCAGTATTGTTGGTGTACCCAACGAAGAGGACATCTATATGATTGAACATGCCGCCACATCTTATTGTAATCCGCCACAAGAAGTTGAAATTACAGCTTTTGTCGCCGAAGGCGGTGCGGTCGTTTTACGTGCCACGATCAACCGCGCATCACGACGTCCGGTCTATTGTCTTGAAGAAAAAAATCGTCATGTAGCATATTATCGTGTGAAAGACGAGAATATCGTCGCTCATCCGCTCATGGTCGAAGCATGGGAACTCGTATCGTCAGATGAACATCCTCAATGGGGAACACTGACCGACGAGGACCTCTCTTTGTTGCGACATCTAAGAGAAAACGAAATTTCAACTCTTGAAAAATATATGATTTCAAATCATCGGTCAAAACAGTCAGCACGCCAAACTGTTGTCCGTCTGCTTGCTATGGGCATCATCAAGATGGAACATCATCCCGACGGATTTTTCATCAGGCACGCCGATGACGAAACCAACGATTAAATTCAGTTCTTAATATTATGGCAATCAATAAAATAGAGTCGTTATCGACCCCGGGCATCGAAATGTTTGTTTCAATGACCGAAGCCCAGTTGCGCAATCGTCTCGACCGTGAGAATTCTATTTTTATTGCCGAAAGTCCGAAAGTCATCAAGGTCGCTCTGCAAGCAGGCTATACACCGATAGCACTTCTTTGTGAAGAACGCCACATCACAGGTGATGCTGCCGACATAATTGCCACCTCACCCGATATGGACGTATTCACCGGCAGTCGTGAATTGCTCGCCCAACTGACCGGCTACACCCTCACCCGTGGCGTGCTTTGTGCAATGAAACGTCACGAATTACCATCTGTTGAGCAGGTTTGTGAAAACGCCCGCCGGATTGTCATAATCGATTCTGTTGTCGATACTACCAACATCGGTTCTATATTCCGCTCAGCTGCCGCATTGGGCATTGACGGCATACTGTTGACCCGACAATCATGCGACCCGCTGAACCGACGTGCCGTGCGAGTCTCGATGGGTTCGGTCTTCCTTATTCCTTGGACCTGGATTGACGGTCCGATCACTCCGACACTCAACCGCCTCGGCTTTAAAACCGCAGCTATGGCTTTAACCGACAAATCAATATCGCTCAACGATCCTCAACTAAAGGAGACACCTCGTCTTGCCATCATTATGGGAACCGAAGGCGACGGACTCGCTCAGTCAACTATTAATGACGCTGATTTCACGGTGCGCATTCCTATGAGCCACAACGTTGACTCACTGAATGTTGCAGCCGCAGCTGCCGTCGCATTTTGGGAACTTTGTAAATAATCAACCACTAAATTTTATATTATGAAATCAAAAATTATCATCATTCTCCTCGCGCTATTTTGCGTATCATCTGCATTTGCCGCACTCCCTCCGCGCGGCACTCTCGTAACCGACACTATCCACAGCAAGATACTTGGAACCGACCGTGAAGTCACAATTTATCTTCCGGGAAACTTCAAAAGCGGTGACCATTTCCCCGTACTTTACCTGCTCCACGGCATGTATGCCAAAAATGACTCATGGTTTAAAGAAACTCAAGGCAAAGGTCCCATCGACCGACTTCTCACTTCAGGCGAAGCTGTTCCGATGGTAATTGTCAGCCCCAACGCCGGCGGTTATGATGCCGACAAAGAACAAAACGGCTATTTCAACATGCCCGGATGGAAATATGAAGACTTCTTTTTCAACGAGCTCATTCCCTATATCG
>CAMWIM010000006.1 GCA_947174335.1 uncultured Porphyromonadaceae bacterium
ATCAACCAAGAACGCAGGAGTTAATACGTTGATTAACAGAGCTATCCGTACTAAATCTCTCTTATTGTTACCCGTGTATCAAAATTTTACTTGGGTTCATCATCTTCGACGATGAACAATTTTTTATGCTTGATTTACAACACAATATAAAGAAAAGCTCTTGATAACATAGATATTACCAAGAGCTTCCCGGAGTTTTGCAGACTCCCTATTTATCCTATTATCTTATAGCCATTTTCGTGAAGAGCTTTTTTAATCTGCTCAACATGTTCATGGTTACGGGTTTCGAGTTCAACACGTATGATACAATCATTGATCGCATGTGTATTACCGGTGCGTTCATGGTTGATTGACACCACATTAGCTCCCAAATTGGCAATCACATTACAGACACCCGAGAGCTGACCCGGCTTATCTGCCAAGTCGATTGTGAGTGTCAACAGACGACCACCAACCTTCAATCCACGAGCAATTACGCGGTTGAGCGTATTAACGTCGATGTTACCACCAGACACAAGACAAACCACCTTTTTGCCTTTAACCGGAATCTTGCCTGCCATAACGGCTGCCACAGGTACAGCGCCCGCGCCCTCGGCAACAAGTTTTTGTTTCTCAATGAGATATAGAATTGCCGCAGCGATTTCATCTTCACTCACCGTGACAATATCGTCGACATAACGGTTAACAAGATCAAACGTATTAACGCCCGGTTCTTTCACCGCAATACCATCGGCAATAGTCGATACTGAATTAAGATGAATCATACGATGGAGTTTTAACGATTCAGCCATCGAGGGAGCTCCCTCAGCCTGAACACCATAGATTTTCACATCGGGACGTAATGTTTTTACAGCGAAGGCTAAGCCCGAAATGAGCCCACCACCGCCGATAGGCACAACGATTTCCTCCACATCAGGCATTTCTTCAAGAATCTCCAAACCGATTGTACCTTGACCGGCAATAACCAGCGGGTCATCAAACGGATGAACAAATGTATAGCCATGTTTATCGCGCAATTCTATCGCCTTGGCATAGGCATCGTCATATACACCCGGCACAAGACAAACCTCGGCACCATAATGTTTTGTCGCTTCAACCTTTGAGATAGGGGCACCGGCAGGCAAACAAATCAACGATTTGATACCGTTACGTGTTGCGCCAAGAGCAACGCCCTGGGCATGATTACCTGCCGAACAAGCAATTACACCGCGTTTCTTTTCCTCAGGGGTGAGTTGTGAAATTTTATAATATGCCCCACGAAGTTTAAACGAACCGGTGTGCTGAAGACATTCAGGTTTAAGATAAATCTCAGCGTCTCCACAAATTTTAGTAGGAACAAGGCGAGGATGTCTCGCTACATCTTTCAGCACGTCCTTTGCCTTGTAAACCTCTTCGATAGTAAGTTTGTCAGTCATGATAGGAATATTTACAGGTATATTTATTATATGTTATTTATTTCTTGATTTCAACATTTCATCCATAGCGGCAGCTGCACGTCGGCCGTCACCCATCGCAAGAATAACGGTTGCGCCACCACGGACTATATCACCGCCGGCATAAAGCAACGGGAGTGACGATTGGAGGGTCTCGTCATTGACTGCGATTGTTCCGCGACGGGTAATATCGAGCCCGTCAATCGAATTAGGAATCAACGGATTAGGCGAAACACCAACACTGACAATTACAACATCAGCCTCAACCTCTTCGATTGCTCCCGGAATTGCCACAGGCGACCGGCGACCCGATTCATCAGGCTCGCCCAACTCCATTTTCTGAAGTTTCATTGAACGGACACGACCGCTTTCATCTCCGATAAATTCAATGGGGTTATGCAATGTCATAAACTTAACACCCTCTTGCTGAGCATGATGTATTTCCTCAGCACGAGCCGGCATCTCTTCAAGGCTGCGACGATAGATAATCATCGCATCAGTCGCACCCATACGTCGGGCTGTGCGGACTGAGTCCATAGCCGTGTTACCGCCACCGATAACAGCCACACGTTTACCTGTCAAAACAGGGGTTGCCCAATCCGACTTGCCGGCACCCATCAAATTGATGCGGGTAAGATATTCGTTGCTCGACATCACTCCGATAAGGTTCTCGCCCGGAATACCCATAAATCGTGGCAGTCCGGCACCCGATGCAATAAACATCGCATCATAACCCTCGTTCAGGAGATCATCGTATGATATGGTCTTACCAATTACGCAGTCCTTTACAAATTTAACACCCAACTTTTTGAGCGATTCAATTTCAACGTCAACGACCGAGTTTGGCAAACGGAATTCGGGGATGCCGTATTTCAACACACCGCCTATTTCGTGAAGAGCCTCATAGACTGTCACATCATACCCTTTTTTAATCATGTCGCCGGCAAACGAGAGTCCGGCAGGACCTGACCCGGCAACCGCAACCTTTAAACCGTTGGGAGTTTCAACCGGCGGGAGCGGAGCATCGGGCAAATGTTGGAGATAGTCGGCGGCAAAACGTTCGAGATAGCCGATTGCAACCGGCTCTTTTTTCATCTTGTTATAGATGCACTTTGACTCGCACTGACGTTCCTGAGGACAAACACGACCACAAACAGCAGGGAGTGCGCTGGTTTCTTTCAGTACTGCAGCCGCCTGAGCGATTTCTTCTCGTTCGATATTCTTGATAAATCCGGGAATATTGATTGATACCGGGCAACCCTGCATACACTGAGGGTCGGGACAGTCAAGACAGCGGCGCGACTCAAGATTAGCCTGTTCAGCCGAAAGCCCCTGATTGACCTCCTCGTTGCAGGTCACACGATATTCGGGATCCAATTCGTTCATTCGGGCACGCGGAATCGAGGTACGCTCTTTTGCACTCATAGACTTGCGCAATTCTTCACGCCATTGAGCGTCGCGCGGTGATATAGTGTTTTTAGACATGACAAATTATTTTTTAACCGGATTGTAAGCGCGCATACGCATCATCATTTCATCAAAATCAACTTTGTGAGCATCAAACTCTGGACCATCGACACAGACAAAGCGTGTTTTACCATCGACTGTCACTCGGCAGGCGCCACACATACCGGTGCCGTCAACCATGATTGTATTGAGCGAACACATTGTCGGCACATTATATTTTTTCGTAAGCTCCGATACGAACTTCATCATTATTGCCGGACCGATTGTAACCACCAAATCAACATTCTCGCGGTTGATAACACTCTCGACTCCGGATGTAACCAATCCTTTTTGACCATACGAACCGTCATCGGTCATGATGATAACCTCGTCAGAATAACGAGCTACCTCATCTTCCAGAATAATCAAGTCTTTGGTACGGGCCGCCAACACCGAAATCACACGGTTGCCCGCCTCCTTCATCGCCTTGATAATAGGGAGCAACGGAGCCACACCGACACCACCGCCGGCACAGACAACTGTTCCGTATTTAGCAATTTTGGTAGCCTGTCCGAGCGGACCAACCACATCGGTCAGATGATCGCCGGCGTCAAGAGCGCAAATCTGACGGGTTGAATCGCCGACAGCCTGAACGACAAGAGTTATTGTACCAGCTGACAAATCAGAATCGGCAATCGTGAGCGGAATACGTTCGCCCTTTTCACCGCTGATAACAATAACGAAGTGACCCGGGCGACGTGAGCGAGCAATCAAAGGAGACTCAACAACAAGCTTTACTACATTTTCAGAGAAATGCTGCTTTTCAATGATTTTATTCATTTTGATATTTAAAAAGTACCATAATCCGTTAAGACTCAGGCATAATTAATTACGATAATGATTAACAAAGACATTATGTCTCCACATAAATCACAAATGAGAGATATAGGATTCTCATCGACTGCAAAGTTACTCAAATATTATGAATTGAAATCTTTATATATCAAAAAAAAGAGCATGACACATATTATATTTTATGAGTGCCCGAAATTTCAAAAAAAAATCGTAACTTTGCGACTTAATAAAAAATCTTGTTCAGTGGAAACAAAATACATATTTGTCACAGGCGGAGTCGTTTCCTCTTTAGGGAAAGGCATCATATCATCGTCGCTCGCTTGCTTGCTGAAAGCACGCGGCTATCGAGTTACCATCCAAAAATATGACCCCTACATCAACATCGACCCCGGAACGCTCAACCCATACGAACACGGCGAATGTTATGTTACAGTCGATGGACACGAAGCCGACCTCGACCTCGGTCACTATGAACGATTCACCGATATCCACACAACCCGCGCCAACAACGTAACAACCGGACGCATTTATCAAAGCGTAATTGACAAAGAACGCCGTGGCGACTATCTCGGCAAGACCGTCCAGATTGTTCCCCACATCACTGACGAAATCAAACTCAACATCAAAAAGCTCGGCAAAACCGGCAACTTCGACTTCATAATCACCGAAATAGGCGGAACGGTCGGCGATATCGAATCGCTCCCGTTCATCGAAAGCGTCAGACAATTACGCTGGGAACTCGGCAACAATTGCGTTTGCATCCACTTGACCTACGTCCCCTATATCCGTGCAGCCAAAGAACTTAAGACCAAGCCCACCCAACACTCGGTCAAACAGCTCCAAGAGGTTGGTATTCAGCCCGATATCCTCGTTTTGAGAACTGAAAAAAATATTCCGGCAGAGATGCGTCGCAAAATTGCACTTTTCTGCAACGTCGCCCCCGATGCCGTTATCCAATCGGTTGACGTACCGACAATTTATGAAGTACCCCTCAAAATGCACGAGCAACATTTTGACGAATTGGTTCTGCGCAAAACCGGAGTACCCGTCGAAGGCGAGCCCCACATGGCTCCATGGCTCCACTTCCTCGAAAAAATGGAGAAAGCCGAGAAGAAAATCACAATCGGACTCGTTGGTAAATATGTCGAACTTCAAGATGCCTACAAGTCAATCAACGAATCACTTTTCCAAGCCGCGACCTACAATGACCTGCGTCTCGATTTGAGATTTATACATTCTGAAAAAGTTAATGAAAACAACGTTGACGAAATGCTCCGCGACATGGATGCGGTCGTTATAGCTCCCGGATTTGGTCAGCGCGGAATCGAAGGCAAATTTGTCGCACTCAAATGGTGTCGCGAAAAAGATATTCCGACTCTCGGAATTTGCCTCGGAATGCAATGTATGGTGATCGAGTTTGCCCGTGACGTACTCGGGCTCGACGAAGCCAACTCAACTGAAATGAATCCTAAAACTCCATACAACGTCATCGACCTTATGGAGGAACAAAAATCAATATCAAATCTTGGCGGAACAATGCGTCTTGGTGCCTATGACTGCGAGTTACAGCCCGGCTCAAAAGCGGCTAAAGCATACGGCAAGACAAAAGTTTCAGAACGCCACCGCCATCGTTTTGAATTTAACGACGACTATCGCACACAGTTTGAGGAAGCCGGCATGAAATGTGTTGGCGAAAACCCCTCGACCCACCTTGTTGAAGTCGTTGAACTCCCTGACCACCGCTGGTTCATCGGCACTCAGTACCACCCGGAATATTCGAGCACCGTTCTCAACCCCAACCCGCTGTTTATCAGCTTCGTTTCAGCTGCCAAAGAGTATAAGAACGAACGTCTCAAAGAAAAGAAATAAGCAAAAAACAATAAGCAATTAATAAACCACGAAATAAATCACTGAACATAAACTTAATATGGATAAAAATACACTACTCGGTCTTGTAATGATGGCGTGTGTTGTTTTCGGCTTCATGTGGCTCAACAAACCATCGGAAGAACAGCTTGCAGCCCAACGCGCCGAGCAAGAACAGATGGCTGAACAAGCCCGTATTGAAGCTGAAGAAGCTGCTCGAATCGCATCTCAACCCGACTCGATTTCGGCTACTGAACGCGCATCACTAATCCCGACAATCAAACAGATCGGCACAACCGACTCGGTTAATGGCTCAGTTACGTTTGCCGATGCCAACGTCAACATCACCGTCAACGGTCAAAACGTAAGCGGAATTGTTTCGGCCGCCGGCAGTTCAATCGACATCAACGATCTGCTTGCCAACAACTTCAGCAATCTTACATTGGCTCAATCAAAAGCAGCTGTCGCCAACCTGCGTGCGGCTCTCGAAAATGCCGGACGCTACAGCACTTTTGCCCGCTATCTCAGCGGTTCTGACAAAACAGTCGGACTGACAAACGACCTTATCGCTATCGAATTCTCTTCGCTTGGCGGTCGTCCGAGCCGTGCGACACTTCTCGACTACGACAACTTCCTTAACGACGACACAACCAACGTTGTGATGTTCACCCCCGAGACATCGTCTTTCAACTTCAAGCTTGTCACCACCCAGCAACAACGTCTCGACACCGACAAGTTCTATTTCACTCCGGTTGTCGAAAGCGACTCTACCATTTTGATGAAACTTGACCTTGGCAACGATGCCATGTGGGGTATCAGATATACCCTCCGTCGTGGAAGCTACATTCTCGGCATGGAAGTCGTGCAGAAAAATATGGAGTCTATCATCTCTCCCAGCACCGCTACAATCGACTTTGATTTCGGTGTGAAAATGGCGCGTAATGAGGCAGGTCGCACTTTTGAAGAACAAAAAAGTGCAATCTACTATAAATACGTTGGTGATTCACCCGACGACCTGAACTATTCAGCCGACAAGACCGAAGAACTCAAACAACCTGTAAAATGGATTGCCTTCAAAGACCAGTTCTTCTCCACCGCATTCATTCCCCGGACATCTTTTGCGACAGCCGAAGTCAACCAGCAGGTGCTCAAGAACGATCCGACATACTTGAAACAGATGAACGCTTCAACCGTTATCGAGTACAACCCTACTGCTGAAAATCCGATTGCTTTTGACATTTTCATCGGACCAAACCTGTATCCGCTTTTGGCTTCGCTTGACGACACACTCGATACCAAAGAAGACCTTCAGCTCACCCGCCTGATCCCTCTCGGATGGCCTATCATACGTTGGATCAACACTTTGGTTATCATCCCCTTGTTCACATTCCTCAACGGCTTTATTTCAAACTACGGTATAATCATTCTCATCCTGACCATCTTCATCAAGATTGTCCTGTTCCCTCTTACCTACAAGAGCTTCATGTCTCAGGCACGAATGAGAGTACTTGCTCCCGACATCAAAGCTATCAACGAGAAATATCCGGGTCAGGAAAACGCCATGAAGCGCAACTCAAAAACGATGGAACTCTACTCACGCGCCGGTGCCAACCCGATGTCGGGATGCTTGCCGATGCTCCTTCAAATGCCTATCTTGATTGCGATGTTCTGGTTCTTCCCGTCATGTATCGAGCTTCGCGGTGAATCATTCCTCTGGGCTCACAACCTTGCGGCTCCCGACGTTATTTTTACCCTTCCGTTCACTATACCATGGTATGGCAACCACGTTTCGCTCTTCTGTCTTATGATGACCGTGGTCAACATCATCTATACACGCATCAATATGCAAAATCAGGCAGGTGGCGAACAAATGGCAATGATGAAATGGATGATGTACCTCATGCCCGTCATGTTCCTCTTCATCTTCAACGACTATGCCGCCGGTTTGAGCTACTACTACTTCTTGTCACTCCTCATCACTATCATACAAACCTACATTTTCCGTCGCTGTGTTGACGAAAAAAAAGTGAGAGCAAAAATGATGGAGAATGCGTCAAAGCCTCATAAAAAGAACGGCTGGCTCGCACGTCTCGAAGAAGCTCAGCGCAAACAGCTCGCTGAAGCCCGCGCTCAACAGCAAAAAGGCAACAAACGTCGTTGACAATCTGCGTTTAACCCCATAATCATCAATCAATTGTTTAATGAATGACCAATTGTTTTATGATGCTTTAGATCTGCTCAAAGAGCTGATCGCAACCCCATCGGTCAGCCGTAGCGAGAGTGCTGCGGCTGACATTGTGTATGCGTTCGCAGTCAAAAACATCCCCGGGGTTACTCCACAACGCATCGGCAACAATATCTATATTGCCGACCCGACATATGATGCCACCCGCAAAACACTCTTGCTGAACTCTCATATCGACACCGTTCCGGCAGCCTCAGGCTGGACCCGCGATCCGTTCCGACCGACATTCATCGAAGAAGACGGAAAGCTGTACGGACTCGGCAGTAACGATGCCGGAGCGTCATTGGTTTCACTTTTAGCGGCGTTCCGCTGTTTAGTCTCATCACCAAGAAGTTATAATCTGATTTTTGTAGCATCAGCCGAAGAAGAAGTTAGCGGCAAAGACGGCTTGACAGCTGTACTTTCAGTGCTACCCAAAGTCGATTGTGCAATTGTCGGCGAACCTACCGGAATGAGACCGGCAATTGCCGAGAAAGGATTGATGGTTCTCGACTGCACGGCTCACGGAGTTGCCGGACACGCCGCACGCAACGAAGGCGTCAATGCGATATACAATGCGATTGACTCAATCAACCGCCTGCGCAATTTCAAATTTGAAAAGGAATCGCCGACACTCGGTCCGGTTAAAGTCAGCACGACAATAATTAACGGCGGGACAAAACACAATGTTGTTCCCGACACGTGCCAATTCACGGTTGACGTACGCACGACCGATGCCTACTCAAATCTCGAAGCTCTTGAAATACTAAGAGGAGTAGCCGGTAGAGATATTGATGTCATTCCTCGTTCAACCCGACTTAACCCGTCATCAATATCTGCCGACCACCCTATTGTCAAACGGTTTGAGATGCTCGGTTTAGAACCGTTCGGGTCTCCTACGCTGAGCGACGGCGCACTGATGCCATGGCAAAAAGTCAAAGCCGGACCCGGACAATCATCACGTTCTCACACTCCCGACGAATATATATTAATTAATGAGATACGAGAGGCAATCGAAATTTATATTAAAATATTGACCAACCTCAATATTTAATACACATATTAATATTATATTTGCAAAGAATCAACTCGTTGAATTGATATATGAGTAATCACGATAAAAAAATATCATTGCTCGGCATGACGCTCGAACAGCTCAAAGAAGTTGCCCCAAGCGTCGGGCTGAAACCGTTTGCCGCAAAGCAAATGGCGCGATGGCTCTATGAAAAACGGGTTACATCAATCGACGAAATGACCGACTTGTCAAAAGTCGCACGCGAGAAACTCGCCGAGAAATATGAGATCGGGCGTCAGGCACCTATACATTGTGCGACATCGGCTGACGGCACAAAGAAATATCTGTTTGAAGCGAGACCGGGCCGCCCGATTGAGGCTGTCTATATTCCTGATCGCGACCGCGCAACATTGTGCGTGTCCTCTCAAGCCGGATGCAAGATGAATTGCCAATTCTGCGCAACCGGGCGCGGAGGATTTCAAGGAAGTCTGACCGCTGGAGAAATAATCAATCAGATATTATCAATACCCGAAAGCGAGACGCTGACCAACATCGTCTTTATGGGGATGGGCGAGCCCGCCGACAATCTTGATGGGGTACTTCCGGCACTCGAAATCCTGACCGAAAAATGGGGTTTGGCATGGAGTCCCCGACGCATAACAGTATCGTCGGTCGGTAAACTCGACGGAATGAGACAGATACTTGACATCACAAAAGTGCATATCGCTCTGTCGCTTCACACTCCCTTCCCCGGACGTCGCGCCGACATCATGCCTGTCGAAAAAGCCTATCCGCTCAACGACGTTCTTGACCTGCTGAAAAAATATGACTTCAGCCACCAACGCCGATTGTCATTTGAATATATAATGTGGAACGGTGTCAACGACGATTCGCGCCACGCACGAGCACTCGCCCGCATTCTTCACGGACTTGACTGCCGCGTGAACTTGATTCGTTATCATGCTCTGACCCCCGACGACCCTCTGCAACCATCTGACAACGAGACTATGGTTCGTTTCCGTGACCTCTTGAACGACTCGGGAATAACGGCAACTATAAGAGCTTCGCGAGGCGAGGACATAGACGCGGCGTGCGGAATGCTCGCCGGGAAACAAAACAAATAAAAAGCGAAAGCGTTATATTAGAAGACTAAATTTAAGCAACAATATGAAAAAGAGACTACTTACAGCCATCTGTCTTTTTATTACAAGTATAGCCTCATTGTTGGCAGGCGAACCGACAATCAAATTTGAATCGGGGAAGCATGATTTCGGAAACATCAAAGAGGCAAACGGCTTGGTAACAGCGACTTTCACCTTTAAAAACATAGGCGACGGACCGCTTGTCATCACATCGGCAAAATCGACTTGCGGATGTACCAACCCCAAGTACTCTCAAAAGCCTATTAAACCGGGCGAGACAAGTGAAATTTCGGTAACATACAATCCCGTAGGTCGTCCCGGCGAATTTTTCAAAGAAGTAACAGTCAAAACCAACGATAAAAATCACAAACGCCTTAAACTCATCATCAAAGGCAACGTCATACCCTCAACCTCTAAGTAAATGAAACGATTTTCATTATCATTTATTCTCTGTCTATCAGTATTTTCAATATTTGCAGGTCCTCACATCAAATGGGACAAAACCGTCCACGACTTTGGAGCGTTTGACGAGAACAACGGTCGTGTAACGTGTCGAATGACATTTGTAAACGATGGTAACAAACCGCTCGTAATTACTGCCGCACGCGCAACCTGCGGTTGTACGACCCCGTTCTATACCAAAGATCAGATTTTACCGGGTCAGTCGGGATATGTTACAATATCTTTCAACCCGATAGGCCGTCCCGGACGCTTTGAAAAAAATATAACAGTCGAGACCAACGGCAACCCTTCAAAGTCGACATTGACAGTCAAGGGCGTAGTCATCGGTTCGTCAAACACAATGCGATCGAAATTCCCCGTGGCAGCAGGTCCGTTGAGACTAAGAACTACCGTTATTCCATTTGGCGAAGTTGAAAAAGGGCGCACCGCAACCGCCTATTTTGATGTTTACAACTCATCGCGCGAAACAGTTTCCGTGGGATGGGAAAATCTGCCGAACTATATTTCGGTCAGCGGGAACCGAGTTGTCGCGCCCGGCGAATATGCTTCATTTGCATTTACATTTGCATCTGATTTCACCTCGCTCTATGGCATTGTTGACGGAAACATAACACTGATTCCCGATATGCTGTCTCCCGGCAACCGCACCAACATCTCAACTGTCGCCGTCGTCACAGAGAACTTTGACAAAATGACTGTTGCCCAGCGCCAGAAAGCACCCGTAATCGGCATCATCCCCGAAAACATTGATTTGAAAACTGTAAATCATTATTCTGCACCGATACTCGAATCGGTAACAGTCAAAAACTTCGGTATAAATCCGCTCAAAATCAGACGTGTATATACATCTGACCCCGGTATTACCGTTAAAATCAATAAGACCGAAATCAAAAAAGGCAAGACCGCCCAAATCGAGGTAGCAATCAACCCGATGGCATATTCAGGTAAGACATCAATCAATGCCAAGATCATCGTCATCTCCAACGACCCCGAAAATCCGACTGCGTCATTCAGAATTTTGGCAGAACTCCGAAACTAAATATCTTAAACCAACACCTCATAAAAACTCATCCAATCATGGAGCATCCCGAAAACGACTCTCAATACATCGGTTTGACCGTTAATTCAGGCGTTGTTCAACCACCGTCGGTCAACCCCTATCTGAAAAAGTTCAAACGTAAACCGCTCCCCTCACCGGGCGAGATGGTCGAACTCATTCTTAAAGGCGACATGACAACATTAAGCCGCGCTGTCACTTTGGTTGAGAGCATCAACCCCGATCATCAAGCTATTGCTCAAGAAGTTATCGAAAAATGTCTTCCATATTCAGGCAACTCACGCCGAATCGGCATCACGGGTGTTCCGGGTGCGGGAAAATCAACATCGATCGATGTTTTCGGCTTGCACGTCCTCAAAAAAGGGGGTAAACTTGCCGTGCTCGCAATCGACCCGTCGAGCGAGCGAACAAAAGGTAGTATTCTCGGCGACAAAACCCGCATGGAAAAACTATCTGTTCACCCTGACGCATTCATCCGCCCTTCACCATCAGCAGGTTCGCTCGGAGGTGTAGCCCGCAAAACACGTGAGACAATCGTTCTTTGCGAGGCAGCCGGGTTTGACAATATCTTTGTCGAGACAGTCGGAGTCGGACAATCAGAAACCGCCGTCCACTCAATGGTTGACTTTTTTCTTCTCATTCAGCTTGCCGGAACAGGCGACGAATTGCAGGGAATCAAACGCGGAATCATGGAAATGGCTGACGGTATTGTAATCAACAAAGCCGACGGCGACAATATTGACCGGGCACGTCTGGCGCAGGCTCAGTTCAGGAGCGCACTCCATCTATTCCCGCCGACAACATCGGGATGGATGCCCGAAGTTCTCACCTATTCAGGATATTATGAGCTTGGTATCGAAGATGTCTGGGCAATGATTGACCGCTACTTTGACTTTGTGACCTCTAACGGATATTTTGAACACAAGCGTCGTCAACAGGCACGTTACTGGATGTTTGAATCAATTGACACACAACTCCGCTCAAACTTCTATAACAATCCCGAAGTCAAGGCGTTGCTCGAACGTCTTGAAACCGATGTGCTTGAAAACCGACTCAGTTCATTTATCGCAGCCAAAAATGCATTAGATTTCTACTACGATGAAAAGAAATAACATTTTAAGACGGCTACCGGTCTTCGCTGTACTGATTGTGGCAATCATATCGTTAACCTCGTGTCTTTCAAAAGAAAAGAACCAACTCAAACAGAGCGTCGAACAATATGCCTCGACACTCCCCCAAAACGTTGCTCCGGGAGTGACAATATTGTCTGTCTCTTATGACACTGACGACAATAAAGTCATCTTGAAATGTGATATCGAAAATGAATCAGTTGCCGAGGCCACAAAGGTCAACAGCACAATGCTCAAAGCCGCCTTTGTCCCCTATCTTAAACACGCAAAAGCCGGTAATCAATTCATTATCAATATGATTAATGCCGATGCGTCTCTCGACTGCCAGTTCTGGCACAACGACCAACAAGCCACATCGTTTGAAGTAAAAGCTGAGGAAATCAAATAACTATGGATACCAAGAAAAAGAAACTGGTGTTTCTGACCGGAGCGGGAATGAGCGCTGAAAGCGGAATAAGAACTTTCCGCGACTCAAACGGACTGTGGGAAAACTATCCCGTTATGGATGTCGCCAGCGCTGACGGATTTGCCCGCAATCCCAAGTTGGTCCACCAATTCTATAACATGCGTCGTGCCGACCTTTTGAAAGCTGAGCCAAACGAAGGTCACCGATTGGTTGCTCAACTTGAAAAGGATTATGACGTTTATGTCATCACCCAAAATGTTGACAATTTGCATGAACGTGCCGGCAGTAGTAAAATCATACATCTTCACGGCGAGCTGATGAAAGTAAGAGCACTCGATGATGAATCGAAGGTCTATGAACTCAAAGCCGGTGCAATCGAAACGACTCCCGAAACGATAATCGACGGACACCATGTTCGTCCCCACATCGTGTTTTTCCAAGAGGCTGTTCCGATGATCGAACCTGCAATTGAAATTGTTCAACAGGCTGATATAATTGTTGTTATCGGTACATCTTTGGTAGTTTACCCGGCTGCCTCACTACTCAATTTTGCATCGCCGACCGCTCAACTCTTTTATATCGATCCAAACCCTGCTATTGTTCCGTCACGTGTTACAGTCATCAAAAAGGGAGCGTCAGAGGGAATGAAAGAACTTATCGAGAGACTTTAAATTTACATTTGTAAACCACATAAAAACGGAGACCGAAATAATTTTTCGGTCTCCGTTTCCTATTTTTACCAAACCTAACACGCAATTTAAAACACCTTTAATGTCCATCAGGACAAAACCAAAAAGCTAAATGTTGATAACTTTTTTCTAAAAAAGAATTTGGATATGTAAATTATTTGAGAAAAAATAGCTAATTTTACATCGTAAAAATAACAGGTGGATTAATCAACCCGATGGAAGAACAAGTATATCACATACCGGCGCTACTTCAGGAGTCTATTAACTCGCTGAATATCAAGCCTGACGGAATATACGTCGATGCCACTTTCGGTGGTGGAGGACACTCGCACGCCATCGTTGATCAACTCTCGACAGAGGGTCACCTGTATTCGTTTGACCAAGACCGCGATGCAATCGACCGCGCTTTCACCGACCCGCGAATGACTGTTGTCTATTCAAACTTCAGATTTTTACCGAACTTCATGCGCTTCTACGGGCATTCCGACGATGTTGACGGAATCCTCGCCGATCTCGGAGTCTCATTCCATCATTTCGATGATGCCGACCGCGGTTTTTCGTTCCGATTTGAAGGTCCGCTCGACATGAGAATGAACCGCAACGCTTCGCTAACCGCCGCCAAACTGATTAACGAGAGGGACGAAGAACGACTTGCCGAGATATTTTATCTTTATGGCGAACTCAAGACCTCCCGAAAAATCGCACGGGAAATAATCAAAGCACGCTCTCAGAAACCTATCGAGACAATCAGCCAACTCGTCGATATCGTAACTCCTTTGCTCGACAAGCGACAAACAAAAAAAGAGCTGGCTTGCGTTTTCCAGGCACTGAGAATTGTGGTTAACGATGAAATCGATGTTTTAAGACGATTCCTGTTGGCAACCGCTAAAGTTTTGAAACCGGGAGGACGACTTGCAATCATAACCTACCACTCTCTCGAAGATCGTTTGGTCAAGAACTTCATGAAAACGGGCAACCTTGAGGGGAAAGCCGAAAAAGATTTTTATGGACGCAACCTCTCACCCTTCAAACCGCTCGGAGGCAAGCCGATTGTTCCGACCGACGAAGAAATTGAACGAAATCCACGCTCACGAAGCGCGAAACTCAGAGTAGCTGAAAAAATTTAAAATTCCCCAAAAAACAAACCAATCATTCCCAATAAACAATCAACACCAATGGCAAAGACTGTAAAAAAAAGAGACAACGGTCCATTTTCATGGTTTTTCAAAGCCATACACGGACGCCTATTGTCGTCTGACGTCTTTGTCCATAACTGGGGGAAAATCCTTTGCGTGATGATTATGTTGCTCGTATTCATTACCAACCGATACAATTGTCAAACACGAATGGAGACAATCCAATCGCTCACACGCCAACTCGAAGTTGTCAAAACCGAGCGAATCCGCGAGCGCAGCCGCTACATGAGCCGCACCCGCGAAACAGGTATGCAGGAACTTGTAGACTCTATGCACCTTAATCTACACATTCAAGAACGTCCACCTTATCAAATCAAGTACTAAGACATGGCGAAAAAGAAATCAAAAAAGAAATTTATCCTTGCACGCTATATGCTTATTTCGGGTTGCGTGTTCTTATTAGCAGGGCTTGTTGTACGCAATCTTTTCAATACAACCATCGTCAATGCCGACAAATGGAATGCACGCGCCGAAAAAGAACTTTCCCAATCAAACATAATCTACCCCGAACGTGGCGACATCCTCGCCTCAGACGGCAGTGTGCTCGCTACAAATTTACGATTCTATACCGTCCGTCTCGACTTCAGGTCAGAGCGTTTCAAACTACAGGAATATCTTGATTCAATCCCGATGATGGCTGACTCACTGGTAAAATTCTTTCCCGGTCGTGCAAGCCGCAAACAATGGATTGACTCGCTTTCAAAACCCGCCAAGAAACCGGCTGACAAACGTCCGCGCGGCTATCGCGTAATCGACAATCTGTCATACACCGACCTCCAGAAAATCAGAACAATTCCTTTCTTCCGCATCAGAAACTCAAATAAAAACGGCTTCGTAGTCGACTCAAAGGTAAAACGCGAACACCCCTATGGCGATATGGCTCGCCGTTCAATAGGCGGTGTCGGACAAACCAGCAAGAGCAGCGAGGTTCACGGCATTTCAGGACTTGAATGTGCGCTCGATTCGCTCCTATACGGCAAACCCGGCGTATCAAAGAAAATAAACCTCACGCGCCGCATCGATGACTGGATTGACACAGCCGCCGTGCCGGGATATAACATCGTGACAACCATCGACATCAATATGCAGGACATCGTCGAGAACGAGCTAAACCGAGTTCTTGAAGAATGTGACGCCGACTGGGGCGTGGCAGTATTGATGGAGGTAGCCACCGGCGACATCAAAGCTATTTCAAACCTTGAAAAGAGCAAAAAGACCGGTCGATATATCGAAGGTATGAACCGCGCGGTACTCGGATTTGAGCCGGGATCGGTAATCAAACCGATTTCAATGCTCCTTGCCCTTGAAAACGGACTTGTCAGCAACGTCAACGAAGTTTTCCAAATAGGCAACAGCTACGCCTACGCAAACGGCAAACCAATTACCGATTCTCACTATAACTCGGCATTGACCGTTGAAGGCATCATCGAGCAATCAAGCAACATCGGCATGACTAAAGTCATCACCCGTAACAACTCGATTTTCCACTCTCACCCGTCAAAATTCTATGACGAGCTCGATCGTATCGGATTTTTCGAGCCGATGCACACCGGTATTGCCGGCGAACGTCGTCCGGTTGTAGAGAAAAAACCGAGCCGCCTTTCATTGTCTCGTATGTGTTATGGCTATGCAACAATGATTCCGCCGCTCTACACTTTGGCAATCTACAACGCCATCGCAAATAACGGTCGATTTGTACGTCCCCGCCTCTATTCCCGACTGATTGGCGAAGAAGTTGATTCAGTTCTTCCCGTCACCTATGTCAGAGACCGCATCTGTTCTGAAGAAAACGCGCTCAAACTTCAGCGTATGCTCGGACTTGTTGTCGAAGGCTCTCACGGAACAGCGCGCCGACTGAAAAACGACATGGTTTCGATTGGCGGTAAAACCGGAACATGCTATATGGTTGACCCTGAGACAAGGAAATATAACACCGCTCACAAACGCTTGGCATTCTGCGGATTTTTCCCTCTTGAAGACCCTAAATATTCTTGCATTGTGCTGACCTGCCGACCACGACGAAATCTTATGGGTGCAGCCTCAACCAGCGGTGAAGTTGTCAAGAACATCGCTATGAAGATGTATTCCCGCGGAATGCTCGGCAACTCAAGCGACTACCACACCGACCAACCTCCGCAAGGCAAAACCCCACATGTCTATCGCACATCTAAGCCCGATACATACAGTCTCATCAGCTCAATTTCAGGAGTCAAAGGAGACCCGTCAACTCCATTGGTCACCTATTCAAAAGGATTCGTACCCGATGTTTCGGGACTCGGGCTAAGAGAAGCCGTTTCGATAATCGAATCAGCCGGCTTCAACGTCAGCTTCTCGGGTCGCGGATATGTAAACTCTCAATCACCTGCCCCCGGAACCCTCAGCAAACCGGGAAGCACCGTAACTATAAAACTGATTTAACAAAATATGAAACTTCTAAGCCAAATAACCTCAACAATCAATGTTTTAAGTCGTGAAGGTAACACCGACGATCTTAAAATCAAAGATATTGTAAGCGACTCACGTAAAGATGTCGAAGGCGCACTCTTTATTGCCGTCAAAGGCGTGAACGTCGACGGGCACACATTTGTCAACGATGTCGTTGCGCGCGGTGTGGCAGCTGTTGTTGTCGAAGAGTTACCAAAAAAACTCAACCCCAAAGTAGCCTATCTCAAAGTTGAAAATTCGGCAATTGCGCTTGGCGAAATTTCATCACAATGGTTTGACAATCCCTCATCAAAGCTGAAACTTGTCGGAGTCACCGGTACAAACGGCAAAACCACAACCGCCACCCTCATCTATGAGATGGCTCACCTGATGGGATTTAAAGCCGGACTTCTTTCAACCGTAAAAAACTATATCGACTACGAGGCTGTTCCCGCAACCCACACAACTCCCAACCCAATCGAGTTGAACTCTCTCCTTGCCCGTATGGTTGATGCCGGATGTGAATATGCGGCTATGGAAATCAGCTCTCACGCTGCGCATCAACACCGCATTGCCGGACTTACTTTTGCGGGGGGGGTGTTTACCAACCTCACCCGTGACCACCTCGACTATCACAAGACTTTTGAGGCATACCTCGCCGCCAAACAGTCATTCTTTGACATGCTCCCATCAACGGCATTTGCATTGACAAATATTGATGACAAAAACGGCGAAATCATCATTCAAAACACAAAAGCCAAACGTCTCACCTACTCGCTCAGACGTTCATCTGACTACCTCGGCCGCATCATCGAGCAACGTCTCGACGGCACCCTGATGTCATTCAACATGAACGAAGTCGAGGTGATGTTTACCGGGCGTTTCAACGCATACAATTTGACCGCATTATATGGCACAGCCATTCAGCTCGGCTGGCAGTCAGAAAAAGTTTTGCTGAACATGAGCCGACTCGTGCCGGTTTCAGGACGTTTCCAAACATTCCGCTCACCTCGTCGCGGCTATGTTGCTATTGTCGATTATGCCCACACCCCCGATGCGGTCGTAAACGTTCTTCATACTATCCGCGAAATCATCGGCAACCACGGCAAAATCATCACAGTTGTCGGTGCAGGCGGAAACCGTGACAAAGGCAAGCGTCCCATCATGGCAGCCGAAGCGGCTAAGCTCAGCGACCGTCTCATTTTGACTTCTGATAACCCCCGTGATGAAGACCCACGCCAAATCATTGCCGATATGCGCGAGGGATTAGACACCCCTCTGCTGCGTAACAAAACTATCAGCATCACCTATCGCGACGAAGCAATCAGGACCGGTGCCTACATCGCACTGCCGGGCGACGTGCTTCTCATCGCCGGCAAAGGCCACGAAGACTATCAGGAAATCAACGGCGTTCGTCATCACTTTGATGACAGCGAGGTTATCAAGGAGATTTTTGCCAACGAAAACTAAGAATAAACCCACAACCGATCACCTATCAAAAATATTTCAGCCCAATGCTTTATTACCTTTTTGAACTTCTCTCAAAATCAGATTTTCCCGGCGCGCGCCTGATGAGCTACATCACCTTCCGTTCGGGTGCGGCATTCGTACTCTCGCTAATCATTGCAATCTTTATAGGGCGTCGCATCATCAACATGCTCCAGAAACGTCAGATTGGCGAACTCATCCGCAACCTCGACCTTGAGGGACAGATGAGTAAAAAAGGTACGCCGACAATGGGTGGCATCATCATCATCATTTCGATTTTGTTACCATGTCTTTTGGTTGGTAACCTGACAAATGTCTATATGATCTTGATGATTACAGCGACAATCTGGATGGGTATTATCGGTTTCCTTGATGACTACTTAAAAACCGCACGAAAAAATAAAGACGGACTCAACGGGCGTTTCAAAATCGTTGGTCAGGTCGGGCTCGGACTTATTGTCGGATTGACAATGTATCTCAGCCCCGATATCGTTATTCGCGAAAATGCCGAAGTGCGCTCAGCCGAAAACAACGAGGTCGTCGAAGTCATCTATCAATCAGAAGACATCAAGGTGCCTGAAACAACCATCCCCTTTGTGAAAAACAACAACTTCAACTACATGTGGCTGACCGAATGGATGGGCGACTATGCCGAGCAGGGCAGCTGGATATTGTTCATCATCGTAGTGATCTTTGTTGTGACAGCCACAAGTAATGGTGCAAACCTCACCGACGGACTTGACGGACTCGCAACGGGAACATCGGCAATTATCGGTGTTGCGCTTGCAATTATGGCTTATCTTGGCGGTAACGTCATCTACTCGTCATACCTTAATATAATGTATATCCCTCAAAGTTCAGAACTTGTGGTATATATGGCGGCGTTTATAGGTGCACTAATTGGCTTTCTCTGGTATAACGCCTATCCTGCTCAAGTATTTATGGGAGACACAGGCAGCCTTACCCTCGGTGGAATCATAGCTGTGTTTGCAATTCTCATTCACAAAGAATTGCTCATTCCCCTGCTTTGTGCAATCTTCTTTGTTGAAGATCTTTCAGTGATTATTCAAGTCGCATATTTCAAATATACGACAAAAAAATATGGTGTCGGACGCCGCGTATTCAAGATGTCTCCGCTCCACCACCACTACCAAAAGCCCGGAGACGGCTCAATTGATGCGCTGATACAGTATCCCAAAATACCTATTCCCGAATCAAAAATCGTGACACGATTCTGGATTATCGGCATCTTGCTTGCTGCAATGACTTTTGTAACCCTTAAAATCAGATAATAACCTATCCCCTATATGACTGAAACAATGAAACAAAAAAGACTTGTAGTGCTCGGCGGCGGTGAAAGCGGCGTCGGAGCAGCAATCCTTGCCCGTCAAAAAGGAATGGATGTCTTTTTGAGTGACGCAGGCACTATCGCGCCCCGATATGTCGAAATGCTGTCAAAGTATGATATACCATACGAGCAAGGCAGTCATACTCCTGAAATGATTTTGAACGCCGACGAGGTTGTAAAAAGTCCCGGCATACCCCCGACCGCACCTATGGTTGTACGCCTTGTCGAGCGAAATATACCTATCATTTCAGAAATTGAGTTTGCCGGCAGATATACCGATGCAAAGATGGTTTGTATTACCGGCAGTAACGGTAAAACAACTACTACCCTTTTGACCTATCATATTTTGAAAGAAGCCGGTATAAATGTCGGACTTGCCGGCAACGTAGGCCGTTCGCTCGCCCTGCAGGTTGCGTTTGAAAATCACGATGTATATGTAATCGAACTTTCAAGTTTCCAGCTCGAGAACATGTATAAGTTCAAAGCCAACATCGCTGTACTTCTCAATATAACTCCCGATCATCTTGACCGTTATGAATATAAGATGCAGAATTATGTCCGTGCGAAATTCCGCATCATCAACAATCTGACATCAAAAGATGCAATCATCTACTGGCAGGATGACCCCGTCATAACATCTCAGCTTCAAGTCATCTCGACCGAAGCGCGTTTGTGCCCGTTCTCTGAAAGTCTTGAGGGCGAAAACACCGCCGCTTATGTTGACGAAAACGGCGAAATCGTTTTCAACACGCCTGTCAAATCGTTCAAGATGCCACGGGCTGATTTGTCATTAAACGGACTCCACAATCTTTTTAACTCGATGGCAGCCGGACTTTCAGCCTGCTTGCTCGACATCAAAAAAGAGGATATCCGCAAGGCTCTCAGCGACTTTGAAGGAGTTGAACACCGTCTCGAACCTGCCGGAACAATAGATGGTGTAAGATGGATCAACGACTCAAAAGCAACCAATGTCAATTCATGCTGGTATGCCCTTGAAAGTATGCCAAAATCAAAAACTACAGTGTTGATTCTCGGCGGAAAAGACAAAGGAAACGACTATACTGAAATCGAGCACTTGGTTGACGAAAAAGTCAAAGCTATCGTTGCAATGGGTCTTCACAACGAAAAAATCATCGAGTTCTTCGGTGACAAAGTCAAAGTTGTTGATACCCACACCCTTGCCGATGCAATTACCGCTTGCCAAAGCCTCGCTGAAAACGGCGACACCGTATTGCTTTCGCCCTGCTGTGCAAGTTTTGACCTTTTCAAAAGCTACGAAGACCGCGGCCGCCAATTCAAAGATGCTGTTAAAAATCTTAAGAAATAATCAATCCCTCACTCTCTTCTCCAATGGAACAAGCCCTCGGCTCACAACAAAACCAACCGACTCCCGAAGTGGCAGAAAACGAGCCGCCCAAAACCGATAAATATATATGGGGAATTTACATTCTCCTGCTGATTGTGTCAGTCATTGAGCTCTACAGCGCATCATCATTTGAGGTCAGAGCGTCAAACGTATTTGCTCCGCTCATCCGTCACGGAATGATGCTCGTTGTCGGCACACTCATTGTGCTCGGAATTTCACACATCAATTATCGCTGGTTGATTCCGCTCATCCCGCTGTTTGTTATTTTCAGTATCGCTCTCGCGGGATATGTTCTTGTTGCCGGTGAAATCATCAACGGCGCACGTCGTTCGGTCACGATGTTCGGGGTCAGCTTTCAGCCTGCCGAGTTCCTGAAGCTATCGGCAGTATTGTCGTTGGCACTTATAATGTCACGAAGCCAAAGTCGTGACGGTGTCAAGACATGGGGTATCGTAACTTCATCAATTATCGTGTTGGTGTTCGGTGCGATACTTCTACCGCAAGGTCTTACCAACACCCTCCTTCTGATGGGTATCTCACTGTCAATGATGCTGATAGGAGGAATTCCGTTCCGTAAATTCTGTGCTGTTGTCGGCATATATGTTGTCCTTGCAGGAGGTTTTTATGTAGTAAAATCAATGCTTAGTGAAGACAAAGCTCGTACGGAAACTTGGGAAGCACGTTTTGAACGCTTTTTTAATGACTCAGTTCCAAAATATGAAGAGCCAATCACATCAATCAACCGACAGGAAATGTATGGCTACATGGCGCAGGCTCACGGTGGGTTGATTGGTGTAATGCCGGGTAACTCGCGCGAAACATCGCGACTTCCGTTGGCATTTTCCGACTACATTTTCTCAATCGTGGTTGAAGACCTCGGCTTTATCGGCGGTTGTGCACTGCTGTTGTTCTATCTCTCACTGATGGCACGAGCGGGCAACATTGCGCGACAATGCAAACGAGCGTTACCGGCGTTGCTGGTGATTGGAATGGCGGTGATGATAGTGTTGCAAGCACTGTTCCACATGGCGATTGTAACCGGAGTGTTCCCCGTGTCGGGTCAGCCGCTACCACTTATATCTAAAGGAGGATCATCAATATTGATAACATCTATAGCTTTTGGCATAATGCTCAGTGTCAGCCGATTTGCAACACAAAGCAAAACCAAGAAACAAGGAGCAGATCCCGAAGCCGAACTCCTTCCCGAAGAAGTTCAAGCAATTAACCCAACGCAAATTGACTAAAACGATTAACAATGAAAGTATTAATTAGCGGAGGCGGCACCGGCGGACACATTTTCCCGGCACTCTCGATCGCAAATGCTCTACGAAGACGTGACCCCGACACCGAAATCTTGTTTGTGGGCGCCGACAATCGTATGGAGATGGAACGTGTTCCGGCTGCCGGATATAAAATTGTAGGATTACCTGTTGCCGGATTTGTACGTCGCAAACTATGGCGCAACATTCCGGTGTTATATAAACTATGGAAAAGTATGAACATAGCGGGCAAAGTGCTCCGCGACTTCAAGCCCGACATTGCAATCGGTGTGGGTGGATATGCCAGCGGACCAATGCTGAAACGCGCTCAAAAAGCCGGTATCCCGACACTCATTCAAGAGCAAAATTCATACGCAGGCGTCACCAACAAGCTTCTCGCCAAGAATGCCGGGGCAATTTGCGTGGCATACGACAACATGGATCGCTTCTTCCCTGCCGAAAAAATCACAATGACCGGTAACCCCGTACGTGCCGACATCCTTGACTGCAACGTCTCAAAAGAATATGCAAAAAAAGAACTCGGTTTTGACCCTGAACGACCTTTGGTTGTGATGGTTGGCGGTAGTCTTGGCGCACGCGCGATGAACGATGCGATGAAAATTGCGTTACGCCCGATTGTCGAAGCCGGAGCGTCAGTTCTTTGGCAATCAGGTAAAAACTATGCCGATGAGTGTGCCGATGCAGCCAAAGGAGTTGAAAACGTAATTGCCACTCCGTTCATCAGCCGTATGGACCTCGTTTATAAGGCAGCCGACATCCTCGTTTCGCGTGCCGGAGCAAGCACAATCAGCGAAATTCAGCTTGTCGGAATACCCTCGATTCTCATTCCGTCACCCAACGTTGCCGAAGATCACCAACGTAAAAACGCTCTTGCTCTTGTTGAAAAAGATGCGGCTGTAATGATTCCCGACAGCGATTGCAGTCAACTGCTTGCACCTACAGTTATCGGCTTGCTCAAAGACCCCGAAGCACGTGAACGTCTGGCTGTCAATGCTGCAAAAATGGGACTGAAAAACGCCGATGAAAAGATTGTCGACAAGATTTATGAACTTCTGAAAAAATGAAAGAATACAAAAATCTATATTTTGTAGGAGCAGGCGGCATAGGAATGGCAGCCCTCGAACGTTACTTTCTTTCCAGAGGGAAGAAGGTTGCCGGCTATGACCGAACTTCGACCGAACTCACCGAGGCTCTGATAAAGGATGGTGTTGACATCGTTTTTGACGATGACCCCGCCTTGATTCCTGTCGAAATGAGAGATAAGTCAAACACACTCGTAGTCTATACTCCTGCTGTCCCCGACAGTCACCGCGGCTTGAAATATTTCCGCGAAAACGGATTTGACGTTGTAAAACGCGCAGCTGTGCTTGGTGAAGTCACCCGTGGATCAAAGGGACTTTGCTTTGCCGGAACTCACGGAAAAACAACGACATCGTCAATGGCTGCACACATTCTTTACTCTACCCCGGCAGCCCGATGTAATGCCTTTTTGGGCGGCGTTCTCCGCAACTATGACAGTAACTTTTTGCTTGCGCCCGAATCGCCATATTCGGTAATAGAGGCTGATGAATTTGACCGTTCATTCCATCATCTCACCCCATACGTTGCTGTTATCACAGCCACCGACCCAGATCATCTCGACATCTACGGCACCGAAGAAGCCTATCTCGAAAGTTTTGCCCACTTCACCGAACTGATTCGCCCAGACGGCTACCTCATTGTTCATAAAGGACTCAAGCTCAAGCCGAGACCTCAAGCCGGAGTGAAAATGTTTGAGTATTCACGCGACAGCGGTGACTTCCATGCCGAAAACATCCGTCACAACGAAGGGCTGATAATTTTTGACTTTGTATATCCCGGCGGAAAAATCAAAGACATAGAGCTTGGTGTACCGGTCGAAATCAATATCGAGAATGCAATTGCCGCCTTGGCAGCCACATCATTGCTCCCCGACTTCGACCCCGATGCGGCAAGAAAGGCAATAGCGACATTCATGGGACCGAAACGCCGCTTTGAATTCTACCTCAAAGAACCGGGATTGCCCGTCATCATTGACGATTATGCTCATCATCCCGACGAACTTAAAGCGTCGATCAAATCAGTTAAAGCACTCTATCCCACCCGTGAGCTTACTGTCGCTTTCCAACCCCATCTCTACAGTCGCACCCGTGATTTTGCTCCGGAATTTGCCGAAGCACTTTCACTCGCCGACAAAGTAATATTGCTCGACATTTACCCTGCCCGCGAGGAACCTATACCCGGCGTTAGCTCAAAAATCATATTTGACGACATCAAATGTGATAAAAAACAGCTAATTAAAAAGCAAGATTTGATAGAAACAATAAAAAATAGTAACTTTGACATACTTTTGACAGCAGGTGCAGGCGACATGGTCGAACTTCTGCCCGAAATTGTCGAAGTAGTAAAAAAAGCAAGCACTGATTTTAACGCCCGATGAGCCGTAGTACGATAATATACATGCTACTCAGCATTGTTCTCGCAGTTTATCTGGGAGGCGCGCTTTTTGTTACCGACATGATGTCGGCATCAGAAAGAGCGGGAGGCTTGACCATTGCTGTCGAAGACTCGGAAAACGGGTTTGTGACAGCCGAGGGTGTGCGTTCTGAATTAAAAGTGAGCGGTAAAGATTTAGCCGATGTCAGCGGAACGCTTCTCAACCACGTTGATCTGCAAGCAATTGAAAATCAGCTTAACGATGTTGACAACATCGAGACAGCGACCGTTTACCGTGTGTTCAAGAAAGACGCATCAAAAATTATGGTAGAAGTCACGCCGATGAAACCGGTGTTGAGAATCTTTGACCCCTACTCGCCGACAAAATCATATTATGTCAACCGTTCGGGTAAACGTCTCAAAGCCAACCACCTCTTTCACAAAGATGTGCCGGTGATTATCGGGCGATTCAACACTCCCGAAAAAATCGAGTATGTGATGCCGTTGATTGATTATATGGAGAACGACCGCAACTTCTCGGCTTTTGTGTCGTCAATGGAACTGACACCGCGAAACGACATTATCCTCTACCCTGCCCACACAGGTCCGGTAATCAATTTTGGCGACGCATCAATGATTAAAAACAAACTGCGACGCATCATGAGATTTTACCAAGATGTCATCAAGGTCAAAGGATATGAATTTTATGACACTATTTCGGTAAAATGGGATGGACAACTCGTCGCGACACGTCATAACAAAGTGCGTCATAACGACAACATTCTACCCGACACCGACATCGACGCCGACAATATCGACCTCGGTTATATGGACACAATACCAATCAGGCGCTAACCCGATGACCAACAAAAAGCAAAATAAACGATAAACCAACAAATCCACCAATATAAGATGGCCGACAAGAAATATATAGTAGCATTTGAAATCGGCAGCTCCAAAATCAGAGGAGCTGTTGGAACAGTTGACGACAATGGAACCTTAACCGTTGTCGCAGTCGAACAAGAACCGTTAATCGACTCCGTTCGTTATGGAAGCATACGCAAAGTGCCCGATGTGAGCGACCGCATCCTCAGCATTACCCGCAAACTTGAGGATAACCCGGCTGTTCGTCCGGGACGTATCAAAGGTGCTTACGTTCCGATCAGCGGTATCTCGCTCCGTTCAATGACTACTCAGATTGTTAAGGATTTCGGCACTGACGAAGAAATCACTAAAGAGATTATCGCCCAAATCAAACAACAGGCTCGTCTCAAAGCTCCCGAAGACCGTGAAGTTGTTGCCGTGATGACCGGTGGATATGTTGTTGACACAATCGCTCAAAAAAATCCTGTCGGTGTTGTCGGCAAAGAAATCAAAGCCGAGATGTCGCCGATATATTGCCGATCTAAAATTATCAACAACCTAAACCGCGTTTTCTCAGGGAGCATGCCGATTGCCATCAACGGACAAATCCCCTTGCCACTTGCCGAGGCAGGTTTGGTATTGACCGACGATGAGAAAAACCTTGGTGTAATGCTTGTTGACTTTGGTGCAGAAACAACGACTGTGTGCATCTATAAGAAAGAGACATTCCGTTATCTCGCAACAATTCCGATGGGTTCGCGTAACATCACCCGTGACCTGACATCGCTTAACTACACCGAACGTCAAGCTGAAGAAATCAAAATTTCGCGCAGCAACATCTCGCCCGACTATGTCCCGCCAACCGGCGGTGACCCGGGTCTCGATACCACCAAAATCAACCAGATTGTTTCAGAACGTGCCGGCGAAATCATTGCCAACATTATCGCTCAGATTAAATATGCCGGGCTGAAAGACACCGACCTTCCAGGTGGTATTGTTCTTGTTGGTGACGGTGCAAACCTCAAAGGATTTATGCAGCTTCTCGCCGCTCATTCAGGGTTGAAAGTGCGCCGTGGAACGCCCCTCGGTGCCGTTAGGAAAGCCGGCGTGCAAATCAAAGATACCGATGCAATCGATGTAATCTCAATCTTGAGAGTTGCCGCTAACTTTGACGACAATAAAATTTGTGTCGAGTTCCCTCAACCTGTTAAAGCCGAGCCTGAAACACCTCATATTGCACCGGAAGAATACACCGAGACTGTTAAAGTTAAAGATAAAGATGAGAAGCCAAAGTCTCCCAAGCCAAAGCCCAATATTGGCAAATGGGGACAAAGCGTTCTCAATAGAATAATGAATGCCCTTGACGACTCAGAAGACGATGATAATAACGAATAAACACTTCCAACTATGACATACGATGATATAGCAAAAACAGATAATTTTATATCTGACGGACCAAAACACACCGACATCAAAGTTGTAGGAGTCGGAGGTGGCGGTGGTAACGCCGTAAACTACATGTTTGAACAAGGTATTAAAGATGTATCTTTTGTAATCTGCAATACCGACCGTCAACACATCAACAGTTCTCCTATCTCAACCCGAGTGCTTCTCGGACCCAAAACCTGCCAGGGTCTGGGTGCCGGTAATGATCCCAACGTGGCTCGCGATGCTGCCGAAGAATCGGTAGAGGAGATTGGCAAAATCTTTGAAGATGGTACCAAGATGGTATTCATCACCGCCGGTATGGGTGGTGGTACAGGTACAGGAGCCGCCCCTATCGTTGCACGTGAAGCCCGCAAACGCGGACTCCTCACAATCGGTATCGTAACAATTCCGTTCCTTTTTGAGCAACGCAAAAAAATTATCAAAGCTCTTGAAGGTGCTGAAGAAATGAGTAAAAATGTTGATGCAATGATGGTTATCAACAACGAACGACTCACCGAGATTTATCGTGACCTCGACTTCATGAACGCGTTCCATAAGGCTGACGAAACTCTTGCCGTTGCCGCTCGAAGTATTTCTGAACTCATCACCACTCAGGGCCACATCAATATTGACTTCCGTGACGTCAACACAACTCTCCGTAATGGAGGAGCAGCCATTATTTCGACCGGTTATGGTGAAGGCGAGAACCGTGTAACCAAAGCTATTGAAGATGCGCTCAACTCCCCACTTTTGAAAGATACCGATATATACACTTCTCAACGATTCATGTTCAACATCTATTATAATCCGAATGCTGAAAATGCATTCAAGATGTCAGAAGCTGATCAAATCACAGCCTTCATGACAAATCTTGACCCGGATGTTGACGCAATATGGGGTGTGGCTCATGACGAATCGCTCGGAGAAAAAATCAAGATTTCAATTCTTGCATCAGGATTTGACTTGACTCTTCACGGTGCCGGTGAAACAAGAAAAATTAATGAAACAACCAAGAAAGCTGAAGCTGAAGCTGAAACTCAACAAGAGATACCAACTGGCGTAAATAACTCCAAGAAATTAGAGTCAGAGTATGGCGAAAAAGCCAAAGAAATGGAGCGTCAGGCTGCTCGCAACCGATACATCATTTTAACTCCCGCTCAAATGGATAACGAGTCTATTCTCGAAATCGTTGAACGAACTCCGGTTTATTCCCGTAGTAATAAAACCGCCCAGGAGATGCGTCGTCAAATGGAAAACGGCGAAGCTGTCTCTGCGGCTCCTACCAATAGTCCCGGAGTAAATCCCAATGACAATAATCCCAAATCGGGCAACGTAATTTCATTCTAAACTGAACCGATATTTACCACGGTATTTCGACAAGGAATATGCAGCATCTTTCCCTCATAGAATCGCACGAAGCCGACGCGCCGTTTACGCGTGCCGAGATGGAGGCTACCCAAGGCACCCATTATTCGTGGCAAAGGGGAATCGAAGCGGTCGAAATACCCGTGAGCGTCGGACGTGACCCGGCTGTCATATCAGTTGTCCTTGTCCTTATCATCTTGACTCTCTGCACACTTAATCACTTTGGCAAGATGATAAGCGAGATGGCACACGATCTTTTTTCGTTGAAAGTGCGCGAAAACATCTTTGACGACGAGACAACCACCGACAGCCGAACGTATATCTTTCTTTTCCTGCAATTGTTTGTCAGTGAAAGCCTGCTGTTATACACCTTTTTAGCTACGCCCGAAGACTACACAACCTATCTGAGCCTTAATTTGTTGCTCGGCAAGCTGTTTTTATTGATGGCAAGCTACTATGTTTTTCAGCTTGTGGCATACAGCGTGCTCGGATATGTATTTATCGTACAGAACGGAATATCAATTTTTCTGAAGGGATTTTATGCGTCGCAGGGACTTTTGTCAATGGCGATTTTAATGCCGGCGATGGCGTCGGTATTTTATCCCGAATATGGAAGTATAATGGTAATTATTGGTGCAATATGTTATATTTTTACCAAAATATGCTTCATAATTAAAGGAATTAGAATTTTTTACCAAAATTTTTTCTCGTGGCTCTATTTTATTTTGTATCTTTGCACCGTTGAAATTATTCCACTGATTTTAGTCGGCACAGAAGCTATGATTTTGTGCGAATAGAATAAGTGAATTCAAATAGAATTAGTAAAGCGTGAAAATCAAGAAAGTTTTAGTTTCTCAGCCAAAACCGTCGAACGACAAATCACCCTATTACGAAATTGGCGAGAAATATGGCGTTGAAGTAGTTTTTCGTCCATTCATTAAAGTTGAAGGACTTTCAGCAAAAGAATTCAGACAGCAACGCATCAGCATTCCGGAATATACCGCAATAATCTTTACCGCTAAAGCTGCGATAGATGCATTTTTTCACATCTGTGAAGAAATGAGAATTACCATTCCCGACACAATGAAATATTTTTGCACAACCGAGCCTATCGCACTCTATCTGCAGAAATATACCTTATATCGTAAACGTAAAATTTTCCACGGCTCGACCGGTAAGCTTGATGACCCTGCTCTTGTTCAGGCTCTCAACAAAAACGCCAAGGAAAAATTTCTTTACGCAGTCAGCGACGTTTACAAAGATGAAGCAAGCCCGCTCGACAAGACAAACATCACCTACACAAAAGCTGTGATGTACCGCACGGTCAGCAATGATTTTCAAGAAGGCGAATCGTTTGACTATGATGTGCTTCTGTTCTTCAGCCACGCAGGTATTGACTCGTTGTTGAAAAACTTCCCCGACTTCAAGCAAACCGACATTTACATCGGTTGCTTTGGCGAATCAACCGTCAAAGCGGCTACCGATGCCGGTCTTACAGTCAACTTCAAGGCTCCCAACCCCCAGTCACCGTCTATGACTGCGGCTCTTGACCATTTCCTTCAGGAGCATATTGACGAAATCGAAAAATAAGATTACGTTGACAAAGTGAAACCCTTTGGTCTCGGCAAAAAAAACAAATTGTGTTCGGTTATCGCTATCGACTCTTTGTTTTCACACGCCGACGGGGTTGAAACCTGCTTTGCCTATCCCATAAAAATTATTTGGCGTATCAACCAGGCTCGCAAAGCCGATCGTGATACGCCCAAATTTTTTATATCAGTTCCAAAACGCCGTTTCAAGCACGCAGTTGACCGCGTTAAAATGCGACGTCGCATCAGAGAATCATACCGACTGGCTCGACCCGAACTGCTCGGCGATATCCAACTACCTATTGACATGGCAATTGTCTGCGTTGCCGACAAGATTGTCGACTCAAAATATATCTCAGCGGCAGTCACAAAACTCCTAACCAAAATTGCTGAACAATGTCGTCAATACTCTCCCGCGCAACCCGACTGACATCACGGTTGCTGATTATACCGATCAAATTTTATCAACTTGCTATATCGCCGATGTTTCCTGCATCGTGCCGGTTTACCCCGACTTGCAGTGCCTATGCAATCGAAGCACTCAAAAAGCATGGACCAATCAAAGGCTTATGGCTCACAATCAAACGAATAGCCCGTTGTCATCCATGGGGCGGCTCAGGCTATGACCCCGTTCCATGACAAACAATATCATCGACATACATCATCACGGAGCAGAACTGCGAGCCAATGCCGTCAACTCTGTTATGGCAGGCGATCATATACCCGCCGGTGACTATCTGTTTTCGGTCGGAATACACCCTTGGCAAACCGACCGCAATGACCTCGACCGGTTATTTGAGACAGTCAGGCAGGCGATAGAAGACCCTCGCGTGGTGGCAATCGGCGAAGCCGGAATCGATCGTCTGCGAGGTGGTGATATCAAACTCCAAACCGAGATATTTGAACGTCACATCGACCTTGCCGTTGAGATTGGGAAGCCGTTGATTATCCACAATGTCAGAGCTACTGACCTAATCATTCCTATGCTAAAAAAAGCGGGGAAAGGTTTAAAGCCAATCATCCACGGTTTCAGAGGGAAACCGATTGAAGCTCAACAGCTGATCGATGCCGGAGCATACATTTCAATCGGTCAATATTTTAATCAAGACACGGCAAAAATGATTCCGGGCGACCGATTATTTGCCGAAACCGACGAGTCGGTTCTGCCAACAAATGATATTATTAAAGCAATTGCAAACGCCCGGCAAACAACTCCCGAAAAAATAGAAGGACAAATCGTCCTAAACGCTGAACTATTAAACGATTAAAAACGTTTAGTAATTGTGTTACCCCCTAATTCACCATTCATCAGATTATGAAATCAGCCAATCCATCTACCAAAAAGATAGGACAGACAATATCAACTATGCTTGATTATTTGCGCGACCACCTGAAACAAGTTATCATCATTGTGGTGGCGCTCGCCGTGATAATTACCCTGCTCGCCATATTACTCAAGCCCAAAGAGCCACAGGCTCCGTTACCGACTGTTGAAGTTGAAAACGTAACGGTTGATGACGTGAATATTTATGGCGAATATGTCGGACACATCGAGCCACAGCATCTTGTACAGATTCGTGCCCGTGTCGAGGGGTATCTTCAAAGCATTAATTTTGTCGAGGGAACTTATGTCAAAAAAGGTCAGTTACTCTTTGTGATTGATCCTCAGCTCTATGAAGCGAAAGTAAACAAAGCTCGAGCCCAACTCAACAAAGCCAAAGCGGTTGCCCACAAGGCTCAGCGCGACCTTGAACGAATCAAGCCGCTTTACGAACAGAACGCCGCATCACAGCTTGATCTTGACAATGCACAGGCAGCCTACGAAACAGCCCAAGCCGAAGTCGTAGTCAGCGAAGCCGACTTAATCCAAGCCCAGCTCACACTTAACTATACACGCATCACATCGCCCATATCGGGCTATGCGTCGGAATGTTATGCCGATATAGGTAATCTTGTAGGGTCGTCAGCAGCCTCGCTGCTCGCTACTATTGTGAAAAGTGACACTGTTGTAGTCGAATTCTCGATGACCGCACTTGATTATCTCAGAAGCAAATCGCGCAACGTCAATCTCGGTAATGACGAATCGGGACTTAAACACACTTCATTTGTCAATATCACACTCCCCGACGGAACAGAATATCCCTATCAAGGCAGTGTAAACTCTTCCGAACCACAGGTTGACCCCAAGACCGGAACATTTATGGTACACGCCAATATGCCGAACCCAGAACGTAGCCTTCTTCCCGGTGAATTTACCAAAGTCAAAGTGCTTTTGGACGTTCGCGAAGACGCTATAGAGGTACCTACCAAAGCACTCGTAATTGAAAAAGGGGGTGCGTTCATTTATGTTGTACGCCCCGACAGCATTGTAGAACGCCGTTTCATCGAGACAGGTCCCGAAGTAGGTAAAAACGTGATTGTCGAACGTGGATTAACGTCAGGAGAAAAGATTGTGACCGAAGGATTTCACAAGCTCACCCATGGCATGAAAGTAAATCCGATTCCAGCACAATCGGTTGAGAAATCAAATAAAGAGTCTGGCGATGAAGCGTAATTTCTTTCTTGAGCATCCGGTCTTTTCGATTGTAATCTCGATAGTAATCTTTATTATCGGGGCAATCGGACTAACCCTGTTGCCTGTTGACCAATATCCCGAGATTGTACCACCGGTCGTAAAGGTTTCTGCTTCTTACCCCGGAGCCGACGCAACCACTGTTACTCAAGCAGTTGCAACTCCGATTGAACAAGAATTGAACGGTACGCCCGGCATGATTTACATGTCTTCAACCAGCTCAAATTCAGGCGGTTTTTCATGTAACATCACTTTTGACATCGACACCGACCCCGAATTGGCTGCCGTTGATATTCAAAACCGAATCAAAAAGGCTGAATCGCGTCTCCCTGCCGAAGTCGTTCAAAATGGTATCTCAGTTTCAAAAGAGACTGCAAGCAAACTGATGACCATCACCATTCAGAGTAACGACCCGAAATATGATGAGATATATTTGAGTAACTATACAACGTTGAATGTTGTCGACCCTCTGCGTCGTATTCCCGGCGTGGGTAGTATATCAAACGTCGGAGGCAGATATTATGCAATGCAGATTTGGGTGTCGCCCGACAAGCTCGCCGACCTCGGTTTGACCGTGAAAGACATTCAAAACGCACTTAAAGACCAAAACCGTGAATCGGCAGCCGGTGCACTCGGGCAGGCTCCTGCCGAAGACATCGACATAACAATGCCTATCATTGCACGCGGTCGCCTTTCGTCGGTCTCTGAATTTGAAGAGATTGTCCTGCGTGCCAATGCCGACGGCTCGATGATCAGAATGAAAGATGTTGCGCGCGTTTCGCTCGAAGCGTCAAGCTACGCAACTGAGAGCGGAATCAACGGTGGTAATGCTGCCGTGCTGAATATCAACATGTTACCCGGTTCAAACGCCATGGATGTTGCCGAGGCTGTCAAGAAAGAGATTGAAACAATCTCCCGAAACTTTCCCGACGGAATCACCTACGACATTCCGTTTGACATGACAACCTATATCTCAGAATCAATTCACCATGTCTATCGCACATTCTTCGAGGCACTTATCCTCGTTATTATAGTTGTATTCCTCTCGCTCCAGAACTGGCGCACAACGCTCATTCCCGTCATCGCCGTACCTATCTCGTTGGTCGGAACGTTCGGCGTAATGCTCATCTTCGGCTTCTCGCTCAATATGTTGACACTGCTCGGTTTGATTCTTGCAATTGGTATTGTGGTCGATGATGCTATCGTTGTAGTCGAAAATGTCGATCGTATCATGAACACCGAGCATCTCAGCCCATACGAGGCAACCGCCAAAGCGATGAGCGGCCTGTCGAGCGCACTGATAGCCATGTCGCTGGTTCTTTGTGCGGTATTCATTCCGGTGAGTTTTCTTCCGGGCATTACCGGACAACTCTATCGCCAGTTTACAATCACAATTGCAGTTTCGGTAATCATTTCAACTATTGTTGCGCTGACACTGTCACCGGTGATGTGTGCTCACCTGCTCAAACCCGACTCAGGCAAAAAGAAAAACCGCTTTTTCCGCCGCATAAACTTTATTCTTGCTCGTGGCAACCGTTCTTACGGTCGTATCATCAAACGAGTGATAAACCACCCGAAAAGAATGTATGCCGCTTTTGGACTCGCTCTGGTTTTCATTTGGTTTATGAACAGAGTTGTGCCCCAAAGCTTTATGTCGCAGGAAGATCAGGGTTATTTCACCGTCGAGCTTGAACTGCCTGAAGGAGCGACGATTGAGCGCAGTCGCAAGGTAACTGAGCGTGCGATGGAATTTCTCAAGAATGACCCCGACGTCGAGTTCGTACTAAACGTTACAGGGTCATCGCCACGAATGGGAACCAACTCGGCTCACTCTCAGTTGACCGTTATTTTGAAGCCGTGGGAAGAGCGCAAAACCGACGACATCGCTGAGATTCGCGAACGCATCAGAAAAGAATTTCAGAGTTATCCCGAAAGCAAGGTTTATATTTTCAGCCCGGCGATCATCCCCGGACTCGGCACATCGGGCGGCTTTGAAATGGTACTCGAAGCGCGCGGCGATGCAACCTACAACGAGTTGAGAGCCGCTGTCGATACGCTTATGCGATATGCAGCCGACGAACCGGCACTTGCCGATGTTTCATCATCGATGCAGGGCGACATTCCTCAGCTTTACTTCAATGTAGATCGCGACCGCGCATTGATGCAAGGCATCCCGGTCAGCGACATTTTCTCGACCATGAAAGCGTTTACCGGTTCTATTTATGTGAACGACTTCAATATGTTCAACCGCATCTATCGCGTTTATATTCAAGCCGAGGCTCCCTACCGCTCGTCACGCGACAACCTTAACCTGTTCTTTGTCAGGGGTGCCAATAATGCAATGGTGCCAATCTCGTCGCTCGGTTCGACCTCGTTCACGACCGGACCCGGTACGATTGCCCGATTCAACATGTTCAACTCAGCCGTCATAACCGGAGAAGCGGGCAAAGGTCATAGCACAGGCGAGGCTATGGATGCGCTTCAACGCATTGTTGACGAGCATCTTCCTTCCGAGACAATCGGCGTGGAATGGAGCGGACTTTCCTACCAGCAGAAACACGGGTCGGGGAATACGGGAGTCGTACTCGGACTCGCCTTCCTGTTCGTATTCCTGTTCCTGGCAGCACAATATGAGAGCTGGTCGGTGCCGTTGGCTGTTATCTTGTCATTGCCTATCGCCGGTGTCGGCGCATATCTCGGGATATGGATTTGTCACCTCGAAAACAATATCTATTTCCAAATCGGACTTGTAATGCTTGTCGGACTCGTGGCTAAAAATGCCATTATGATTGTCGAATTTGCAAAAGAAGAGGTCGATAAGGGGGCTGATGCCGTCAAAGCCGCCATAAAAGCCGCCCATCTGCGTTTCCGTCCCATCGTGATGACGTCGCTCGCATTCATGCTCGGACTTCTCCCGCTATTGTTTGCTTCAGGACCCGGCTCGGCAGCCCGTCGCGACATCGGTACAGGCGTATTTTTCGGTATGCTTGTCGCCATCACGGTCGGTATAATTTTTGTCCCATTCTTCTTTGTGATGATTAACAAGGCGAATGGCAAACTTAAATCGTTAAAGAAATGAAGAAAGGAATTTTTTACATCATTTTGGTGATTGCGTCGGTTGGAATCACCTCATGTTCGGGAACACGAAACCTTGCTCAGCCTCAGGCTGATTTGCCCGAGACATTCCGTCCGTCACTCGGTAACGACACAAACTCGATTGCCGACGTAGAGTGGTGGAAATTCTATTCCGACTCGACCCTTTGCGAGATGATTAAGCGCACGCTCACGTTTAACCGCGACTTTTTAAAAGCCGGTGCAACCGTCGAGCAACTTCGTCAACTCTATGGTGTTCAAAAACTTAACTATACACCCGACATCAACGGTAATCTCTATGGCCAAAACGAGACAAACGATTATAACGGTTCCGGTACAACCAATGACCCCGAATACGGGCTCAAAGGGTCAATAGCCTGGGAGGTAAACCTTTGGGGTGCATTGACATGGAGTCAGCGTGAAGCCAAAGCAAAATACATGGCATCGGTCAACGATATGCGAGCAATGCAAATGACTCTCATTGCCGAAACCGCCTCAGCCTATTTCCGTCTCATCGCCCTTGACAACGAACTTTCAATCGTGCGCCAAACATTGATAACCCGTTCTGAAGCGTTACATCAGGCTAAACTCCGTTTTGAGGGCGGTCTCACATCTGAAACCGTCTATCAACAGGCAAAGGTTGAGTATGCCACAACCGCATCACTCGTGCCTAATCTTGAACGCCAGATTGTCGTTGCCCGCAATGCTCTGTCTCTTTTGATGGGTGAATTTCCTGCCGAAAATCTCGAACGGGGCATGATGAACATCAACCTCAATCTGCCCGACCGATTACCTGCCGGTATTCCCTCTGACCTGCTGACCCGCCGCCCCGACCTGCGAGCCTCCGAACAACGTCTGAAAGCCGCTATGGCAAACGTTGGCCTGACCTATGCCGACCGTTTCCCATCATTCAGAATAGGCTTTACAGGCGGTCTTGAAAACGACCGACTTCAAAACTTCTTTAAATCGCCCTTTACCTATGTTATCGGGTCTATCACAGGCACTATCTTTGATTTCGGCAAGAAAAAGAGAAAATACAAGGCGTCAATCGCCACATACGACCAGGCGCGATATAGTTATGAGCAGTCGGTCATAACCGCCTTTCATGAAGTCGATAACGCCATCGAATCGTGCCGACGCACTCACGAGTCAGCAGCCCTGAAGGTCGAGTTGCGCGATGCCGCCGCAAAATATGTTCAGCTCGCCCTGTTGCAATACCGTGGCGGAACGCTCAACTACATCGATGTCCTTGATGCGCAGCGTCGCTACTTCGAAGCCCAGATCGGGGTCAGCAATGCAGTCCGCGACCAATATCTCGCCCTCGTTAACCTCTACAAAGTCCTCGGTGGCGGCTGGCAAGAATAGTCCACAATGCATAATGCTTAATGCACAACGCATAATTATCTGGTGCGTAGGGAGATGATTTCGGCATGTTTGTAGGGTTGCACCCTGGTGCAACCGGTTAATTTCGACAGGAGCACAGGAGTACGAGGAGAGTCAACGAAGTTGACGATGTATAGTTAGCCCGGTACGATGGGAGCATAGCGACTGAGTGCCGGGATGGAACCACCCCCCGCCCCACAAGAGTCGGGGTTTATCTCCGACGATGTATTAAACCTATATTCATGAGTTCATCCCCTTCGAGGATGTAATTGATGATGTGCATCCCTTTCTCAGCCAAGGCGCGATGCGCCATGACTGAGCTATACGAATTCAACCTCTTCGAGGTTGGCTTAGTCCCCCTTACGTTATAAATCTTTATTATTAATGACGGTTGGTTAAAGACCAACAACCCTCTTTAACTTAGTCATGGCGCATCGCGCCTTGGCTGAGAATGAATCGACACACCCCAATTCATCGTCGTAGATGATGAACCTCCGCAAAAATCAGAGGGATATAGAAAATATGGGAAATAATTATTAATTTTGCAGTGACATTTTAAAAAGCGTTTACTCGACGCTCCTTCTTGACAAACGGTAAAGATTTTTCATAACTTTGCGGTCTAATAATATAAAATATGATATATATTTGGCTTGACGAAAGCGATAAACGTGGTACATACTACTCAAATTTCTATGGAGGAATACTTGTGCAATCTCAACATCGTAAAGAAGTATTGCGCAGAATGGAAGCTATAAAAGAAGATCTGAATATAATTGATGAAATAAAATGGCAAAAGGTAAATGCTTATCATTATGATAAATATATCAGATTGATAGATGAATTGTTTGCAATGGGAAAAGAAGGATTGTTAAAAATAAGAATTTTCTTTCGTCATAACCAGTATGAAGCAGAATTAACGCCTGAGAAAAGGAAAGAAGAATATCCTCTATTGTATTATCAGTTTATAAAATATGCATTTGGACTTGTCTTTGCTGAAGACAAGGAGGGCATCCGTCTTTATCTTGATGAAATACCGTTGAATCAACAAGACAAAGTGAATTTCGTAAAGCATCTCTATGGTTTAAACAACGACCCGGATTTTAAAACAAAAGGAATATATTTTGTAGAAAAAGGTATTTCAGAAGTCGATTCTAAATCACACCTCCCGCTACAATTTATGGATATTATTCTCGGTGCAATCTGTTTCAAATTAAATGAAAAAGACAAACTAAAATCTGATGGAGAAGAACGTCCCGGTAAGCGTACAATACTTAAGCTAAAGCTTTACAAGTATATTAACAGCAAAATCCGAGAAATTTACCCGGATTTCAATATCGGAATTAGTACACCGATTACAGAAGAAAGCGACCGTTGGTTTCAAATTTATCGACATTGGAGCTTCAAGCCAAAGCATCACACACGCAATCTTACACGAACCAAAAGGGCAAAAAAATAGTCCTGCGTAACCTACACTTGTGAGCTACGCACTTTTCACGTAGCCGTTCAGTCACGACAGGATATTTTCGACCACAAAAGTACAATCTTTTTTGCAGTCTTCAAAATTATAACAAAGAAAAGTGTAATTGGGTTTACCCCGACGATGTATTTAGGTAGCCAAAGTGTCGTTTTAATACAACGTTGCACCGTCTCCAAGTGGTGGACGCACGAGCCGTATGTGCCATACATCCGCCCTATTGTCAAAAATGATAATTCTTCTTAGAATTTGACTTCTACGCCGACAAAGCCGGTGATGCCTTGGGCTGGGATGTCGTTGAAGATCGTGGTGTGATGACGCAGGAGATTTTGACCGCGTCCAAAGAATGTGACCGAAGGACGGTATTGATATGCAATCTCGGCTGAAAGATTGTTGACCGAAGTCTGATTGACAAGGAATTGCGTATTATTGGGATTTTCAGTCAAGGCACCGAAGCCCCACATGCGACGTCCGGAACGGAATTCATAGTCAACTCCGATCTTGAGTTTGCTGAACGGACGGATTGTCAATTTACCTTTTGCAACAATACTTGCATGGTCACGCCACAAATAATAGCCATGCTTAAATGAATTGGGTGCAAACTCGCCTGAAGCCCATACATCAATCCATGAGCCGTAGCTGTACGATAGCTTGACTCCGGCATGCCATCCATCAAGGTTGACAGGCGCATACATTTGTCCGTCAAAATAAGGCATCAGCCAGTGACGAGCCATCGAATAACCGCCAAAGACTTCAGCTGCCGCACCTTTAAATGGTCCAACAACAAAACGGGCATTAGCATCAAACGGTATGTTTGAGGTCAGATATGCGGCGTGAGGGCTGGTAAACGGCGAGATACGGTACATATCGGCAAGGCTGTTCATAACCTCGCCACCAATGACATCAGCCTGAATTGCGAAAATCGGGAAAACATTGTAAGTGAAATGAACATCGGGGGCTACTCTGATTTTGCCGTAGCTACCACCTACATATTGAACCTTGACACCGGCTTTTACTCTCAAGCCGTCGCTATTGTCAAAGGTGAATGCGGGAACTGCCGAAACAATCGAGATGAATTTTGAATCGGAGATATGCTCAATCTGATAGAAGTTCATCCCGGCAGGAATAACGGGCGTATCGAAGTCTCCGTTTCGACGGAACGAACCGTCAACATCGATTGAATAAGGACCGTAAACCATTCCGAAGTCACCGCCAAAGGTCACTTCTTTCATATTTTCATAGTGACGAATCAAAAGGCTTTCGGGGTTGTTGTTCAGATAGTTGAACAATTGCCCACGCAACCCGACTGTATAAGATTGCACAGCTGATCCGTGTTTCCAACGCGCATCTAAACCTGCTCGTAATGATTCGTTGTCAATATCTTCAAACCACTTTGGCATATCGACTTTACCAAAACCGAAATCGATATTCATTGTCAGTTGCTGGTTGCGGTCAAAGTAGTGCAACAGAGCTATGTTTGCGGTTACATCATTACAGCTGATTTTCTGTTCTTTCAGGTCTTTGTTGTAATATCCGCTCTTGTAATTATAGCCCAAAAATTCGGCTGACGCACCGAGATTGGTGGTGGAATTGTTTATGAAGTTATAACCGGCAGTGGCACCAAGGTTATAAATCGGGAAGTAGCCGATTGCGGCATATCCGCGATAGGGCGAAGGCTCGATAGCGGCGGCGGTAGCCGAGGGGGAAAGAACACTGAAACGCGGCACGATTCCAACACCACGGTCAACAAGGTTATATTCGAGATTTGGGCCCTGAGTTGACGTTGACAACACATTATGGGTCACCGGCAATCGGGTGGCAGCTCGCTGCTCGGGCACAATTTCTTTCTCGATAGTGATTTCTTTATTGATGTCTTGAGCAAAAGCCGAGATGCCCGCGAGCGAGAAAATCGCTGCAATATATCTTACTGATTTCATTATCTTGATTTGTTTCAGAGGTTCAGAATCATTCGTTTTCGTTAGTTGTTTCGAGACGAGAGTCGATCATCGTGAAGATATCAGCTTCGTCGCCGGGATAGTTTTCACGCAACGAGCGGAGATACTCGTCAGCCTCAAAGGTGTTGCCCTCGGCACGGTTAATATCACTTATGAGGATAAATGCCCGGGCAAGCCAGTAGTTGTGGGGCGGATTGGCATCAATGAGTTCTTCGGTCACCCTGCGTGCCTCGGCAATATTCCCGTCGTTGAAGTAGTGCTGTGCGAGATAGAATGCCGATTTGGTTCCGTAGAGTGTCTCGGGGTTGGACGAAAGTTCGTTCCATGTGGCACATGCCTCGATTGAACGTCCGAGCTGTTCGAGAGCGACAGCACGGGAGAATAAAATCTCGTCACGCTCGTTTGCTCCGATTGTTGACGATGCCAAAAGCTGATCAGCGGCGTTTAGGGTTGCTTCTGACTCTCCGAGGTCGCGGGATGTACGCATCATTCCGAGTCGGGCGGCATTCAAAACAGCTGATGACGAACCGGTTTCAGCGAGTTGAGAGTAGGTCTCAAATGCCGAACGTGTACGGTCAAGTGCATTTTCGCCTGAGGCCTTTATGAGCAAAGCTTCTTCAATAACGCGAGAGTGGGGAAAGCGGTTGACGAGGTCAGCCGCTTTGGCAACAGCCTCGGAATATTTACCCTGCTTCTCGTATGATTGAGCGATATAATACAATGCGGTCGGAGTGTATTGACCTGAAGCATATTCGGTTACGAACGATTCAAGTCGGCGGATCGTGCCGGTCTTTTCATACTCTTTTTCAGCACTTTCAAAGGCTATCTGTTCGATTTCAGAAGTGTTGATTTCGGGTGCATCAGGAACCGAACGCATAAATGCGACATACTCAGTCAACGTACCTTTGTCGGCATAGATGCGTTTGAGGTCATCGGCTGCCACGCGAGCTTCTTCACTGGTCGGATATTGACTGATTACGTTTCTATAGACTTCGACAGCTTCATCACGTCGACCGCCGTTGAGATAGGCAATTGCGAGAAGTATCTGACCCTGACGGCATTGAGCGGTTTCGGGGAATCGTTCAATCAAGATGTTGTAGGTTTCAATCGCCTTGTTGTCGTTGCCGAGCTCTTGCCATGCTTCAGCCATTTCAAGAAGAGCCGATGGTACGAGGGTTGAATTATAGAATCGGCTGATCATAATTGACAAGCCTTCGATTTTCCCTTTGTAGTCGCGACGCAAACCTTTCATCGATGCCTGCTGGAACAAAGCATAGTCGCCGGCAGCGGGGTCGGCGTTGTAGGCACGTTCATAGAGAGTGGCGGCGCGTGCAAAATCTGACTCGTAATAGAGACAGTCGCCCATACGGTTAAGCGCATCGGCTCTCATCAGCGAGGTTGCCGAACCGGGACTGAACACGAATGCATCAAACGATTTGTAAGCCGCCTTGAAATCTTTCATGCCGAAATAGGCATATCCGAGGTCATAACGCGCCAACGAAACATTGGGACGGGAATTTCCGCCTGCCAGATATGCCTGATATGATTTGGCTGCACCGGCATAATCACCTTCCTTATAGAGACATTCGCCAATCCACAAGTCGAGTTCATTGTAAATGTCGGCAACGCGTGGTCCCATATTTTTTGCCTGACGGAAACGTTCGAGAGCGAGTGCTGTATTTCCGGCAGCCATGTCACGCGTTCCAAGCGTATATAAAATCTGTTGTTTGGCGTTGAGCAACGATTTGGAAGGCTGACTGACTTCCTCGACACTCGCCAACGCCGCTTCATAGTTGTTGTCGGTGATATATCCGTTAACAAGGTATTCGTGCAATGTGATAGCATAGGGAGAGTCGGGGTATTCATCCAAGAAACGTTTGACTATGCCTATTGTGCTTGAGAACGGCATCTTGCCACCTTGTATGCGGGTCAAAGCATAGTTATACAGCGCGGTTTCAGAAATCGAGCTGTTATAGTTCATGCGGAACGCACGGTCAAACAGAGGCACAGCCTTGATATAGTTACCCATTCCGACATAAGCCTGACCGGTTATGAGAGTTGCACTCTGACCCATCTCATTGTCTTCATTTAAAACCGGAGCCAATGTAGCGACAGCCGCCTCGTACTGTCCCAGACGATACTGGCTCAAGCCCAAAACGTAGAGTGCCGACGGCTGAGGCTCGGTTGCGATACGGCGATATTTCACAAGATATTCAACCGCATTTTCCATACGACCGATTGAATAAGCCGATTCACCGGCGATGCGCAGAGCTTCGATGACATATTCCTCATCAACTTTATTACCCGACGCCAAAAGCTCTGAAGCCACATCATAGGCGTGTTGAAAATCTTTCTCGTTATAATAAAGTTGAGCAAGATAGTAGTTTGTGACCGCAGTCGGTTCGTCGGGCAAAATCTTAACCTGTTTGAAGGTTTCCAACGCTTCGTCAAAACGTCCCTGACGATACTGAATATAGCCTATATAGAAAAGCGAATTGTTTGCATAACGCCGGCTTGACACCAACTGCTTGAAAATAACCTCAGCTTCCTCGGTACGACGGCTCTTCAACATTGCATAAGCGCGATGATAGTCAAACTCCTTGCGCGTTTCAGCGTCAAGTTGATAACTTTCCACACGGTCATAACGGACAAGAGCCTCATACCATTCGCCAAGATCATAGAAATAATCACCCAAGGCAACACTCGCTTTCAGACGAAGCGGCGATACCGGATAATCAGCCATGAATTTTTCGAGCAAATCGAGAGCGTCGGCTCTGCCCTGATGAAGAGATGACATCGCGATATAGAAGCGAGCCTGCTCAACCATCGAGGGAGATGCGACGGGCGATTTAACGACCGTTGAAAGGCGGTCGATGCAACCGATATAGTTTGTATCGTCATACATCTCGACACCGCGAAGGAAATCACCCTCGGGATCAATCGATTTAATTTGGGGGTAGGCAGAAGCCAATGCAAGAGAGAGAGCTATTGCAGCTAAAGAGAAGCGTCGGTTCATAAAATGTGTAATGGGTTATTGACCTACAAAGTTAACCCTTTTTTACCATATTCCGCACTTTATAGATTAAAAAAGTGCAAAACCGACCTGTCAGACTATAATTTTTATATTATTAATGTATAAAAATCCCGCCAAACGGGAGTTCGTAAGGCGGGATTTGTAACTATAAATGATGTTCTTTTTATTTCATTTCCTCGCGGATGATGTCGGTCCAGCCACGCAGACGTAAAGCCGTGGCTTCCGGGTGGTTAACCTCGTCAAGAATCAATCCGCGGATAACGCCATCGACTTCGGCAGGAGTGTGTTCATACTCATATCCGATGCCGTCGTAGGGTGCGATAAATTCACACTGGGTCGGAATCAATCGACGATAAATTTCGCCGACCGCCGCATCAAAAGTATCGCCCATTGTTTCGTCACCGCAGCCAAAGATAGCGACTTTCTTACCCTTTAAATAAAGCGCTTCAAGACCGTCCATAAAGTCATACCAGTCTTTTTGTAACTGTCCTTTACCCCATGTACTTGATCCGAGAATAAGCACTTCGTACGGGTCAACATCCGACGGTTTTGAGTCGGCAACATTATGAATATCTTTCTCGTCAATATTGAGAAGTTTGCCAATCTTATAGGCAATCTCTTTAGTAGTTCCTGTTGTAGAACCGTAAAATATACCTGTCTTTTTCATCTTGCTTTATGTATTTGATTAATTATTTAACATCGTGGCAAGCCAAAATGTTTAAATGACCTGCTCCCAAAGACAGATTGTCGATAATTTTTTTGTTTCTTTTAAGCAAATTTACAGAACGTTTTTTGTCGATTTGCTGATTTATTGGTATTTTTGCAAATAATTTAGATTTAACACGCAAAAAATGTCAGACATCAGGAAAATAAAGACCGCTCTTATTTCGGTTTTTCACAAGGAAGGACTCAATGAGATTATTGAGTTACTTAACAAAAACGGAGTCAAAATGCTTTCAACCGGTGGTACACGCGACTTCATCATGTCGCTCGGTTATGAATGTGACGCCGTTGAAGATTTAACAGGCTATCCCTCAATTCTTGGCGGACGCGTCAAGACTCTTCACCCCAAAGTTTTCGGCGGTATCTTGAACCGTCGCGACAACGAAGGCGACCGCGACCAAATCGCACAATATGATATTCCTGAAATTGACCTTGTAATTGTTGACCTTTACCCCTTCTCGGCAACCGTTGCTTCGGGTGCTTCTAAAGAAGCTATCATCGAGAAGATCGACATAGGTGGTATTTCACTCATCCGTGGAGCTGCCAAGAACTTCAACGATGTTGTTATCGTTGCATCAAAGCACCAATACACCGCGCTCTACAAAATGCTTTTGGATCAGGGGGCAGAATCAACCCTCGACCAGCGTTATTGGTTCGCAAAAGAAGCATTTGCGGTTTCATCAGAATATGATTCGACAATCTTCAACTACTTTGATTCTACATTTGAAACGCCATCGGCATTGCGCATAGCTATCGACGGGGAAACACCGATGCGCTATGGCGAGAACCCCCACCAGCAGGGCGTTTTCTTTGGCAATCTCGATGAGATGTTTGACAAGCTCCACGGCAAAGACGTGTCATACAACAATTTGCTTGACATCGACGCAGCCGTGTCACTCATCAGCGAATTTGACGAGCCCACTTTTGCAGTGTTGAAGCACAACAATGCGTGTGGCGTTGCAACTCGCTCTAACATCCTCGACGCTTGGCGTGACGCTCTCGCCGGCGACCCTGTTTCGGCATTTGGCGGTGTGCTAATCGCCAACCGCGAAATCGACAAAGAGGTCGCCGAGGAAATCAACAAGATTTTCTTTGAGGTTATCATCGCTCCTTCTTACACAGCCGATGCGCTTACTGTTCTTTTCTCAAAGAAAAACCGCATCGTGTTGCTCCAGAAACGTCCGTTGACAACAATGCGTCAGTTCCGTTCAGTGCTTAACGGTGCACTCGTTCAGGACCGCGACCTCAAACACGAAACAACCGCCGACCTCAAACTTGTAACCAAACAGGGTGCAAGCGATCAAGTTAAAGAGGACTTGCTCTTTGCAAACATCATAGTTAAACACTCAAAGAGCAACGCAATCGTTTTGGCAAAAAACCGTCAGCTTCTCGGTAGCGGTGTCGGCCAGACCTCACGCGTTGACGCACTTCGTCACGCAATCGAAAAAGCCCACAGCTTCAACTTCGACCTTAACGGCGCAGTTATGGCATCGGATGCATTCTTCCCATTTGCCGACTGTGTGGAAATTGCTGATGAAGCAGGTGTTAAAGCCGTCATCCAACCCGGCGGATCTATCCGCGATAACGAATCGGTTGAATACTGCGACGCTCATGACATCGCCATGTTCATGACCGGTTTCCGCCACTTCAAACACTAAAAATATTTTACTAACCTTATACCCCTCTCTAAAAGCAAAATGGGATTTTTCTCTCTGACAAAAGAAATAGCCATCGACCTCGGTACCGCCAACACCGTCATTATCCACAATGACAAAATCGTGATTGACGAGCCCTCTATCGTGGCACTCGACAAACGTACCGACAAACTTATCGCTGTCGGTAAAGAAGCTCAACTCATGGAAGGTAAAGAACCGAACGAAATCCGCACGGTTCGCCCCTTGAAAAAAGGTGTGATCGCCGACTTCCAGGCAGCCGAGCTTATGATTCGCGGTCTTGTAAAGAAAGCAAACTCGGGCAGTCGCCTGTTCTCACCGTCACTCCGAATGGTTGTAGGTATTCCTTCAGGCTCAACCGAGGTTGAGATTCGTGCGGTACGCGACTCATCGGAACACGCCAACGGTCAAGACGTATATATGATTTACGAACCGATGGCAGCCGCTCTCGGTATCGGATTGGACGTACTTGCAGCCGAAGGTAATATGATTGTCGATATAGGTGGCGGTACAACCGAAATTGCCGTTATCTCACTTGGCGGTATCGTGTCAAACATGAGTATCCAAGTAGCCGGTGACGACTTGACCGACGATATCATCGGACACATGCGTCGCGCTCACAACGTTCGCGTAGGAGCCCGCACAGCCGAACAAATCAAAATCAAGGTTGGCTCAGCGTTGACCGAACTTGAAAATCCGCCCGAAGACTACATCGTTCACGGACCTAACCAAATTACTGCTCTCCCGATGGAAATTCCTGTAAGCTATCAGGAAATTTCACACTGTATCGAGAAAACAATCTCAAAAATCGAGGCGGCAGTTCTTGGCGCACTCGAACAAACGCCTCCCGAACTATATGCCGACATCGTTCGCAACGGTATCTGGCTTGCCGGTGGTGGCGCACTTATACGCGGTCTCGACAAACGTTTAACCGAGAAAATCGGAATCCAGTTCCACATCGCCGAAGAACCCCTTCTTGCTGTTGCAAAAGGAACCGGCGTGGCTCTGCGCAACATCCACAACTTCTCATTCCTTATCAAATAAGAAACAACCGTTATTGCAGGGGCACGGCATAGCCGTGTCCCTGTATCCATATCATTTTCACACTGCAAGGTATAGACGATGAGAAATCTTCTACATTTCTTTCTTAAATATTTGTCATGGCTCGTCTTCACGATCTATGTCACTATTTCTGTCGTCATACTCGTCAAGAATAACCCCTATCAACAGCATGTGATAATGACATCTGCCGGCTCGATGACAGCTTCGGTTTATTATGCCACAAACAGCGTTACGTCTTATTTCAATCTTCACGACATCAACGAAGACCTTCAGCGACGCAACGCCGACCTTGAGGCTGAAGCAATCGCACTTCGCACACAAATCAGAAGCCTGCGCGAACAGCTGTATGCCGACTCTATGACCGTGGTTGAAGCACTTTCGCCCTACACCTTCATCATCGGTAGCGTAATCAACAACTCGATTTATCGACCATACAACTATATCACGGTTGACAAAGGCGAGGCTGACGGTGTCAAACCCGAGATGGGAGTCGTTGACCAAAACGGTGTTGTCGGAATCGTCAATATTGTCGGTCCTCATTTCTCAAGAATCATATCGTTGCTCAACCCCAACTTCCGTCTGTCGTGCAAGTTGAGAGGCAGTGACGTGTTCGGGTCACTCGTTTGGGACGGCAAATCGCCCGAAACCGCATTGCTTGAGGAGTTACCAAAACACACCGTCTATCAACCCGGCGACACAATCGTGACAAGCGGTTACTCAGCCGTTTTCCCCGAAGGTATTCCGGTCGGGACCGTCATAAGTGCCCACCGTGGCGCCGACGACAACTTCTTTACGTTGCGCATCAAGCTGCTGACCGATTTTGCCCGATTGTCAACAGTGCGTATCATCGCCACACCTCTTATTGAAGAAATTCAAGAAGTTGAACAAGATATCCAAGAACCACAGACCAAATTTTAAACCCTAAAACGGTCACATTTCAAATATGACAAAACTGGTAATTAAATTTGCAATCTTTTTCGTGCTCATCGTCCTTGTTCAGGTGACGGTGTTCAACCATCTTGTCTTGTTTGGAGTTGCAGTGCCGATGTTCTTTATATGGTGGCTTCTCAGACTGCCATTGACGCTTAACGCCAACTGGGCACTGACCTGCGGTTTTTTACTTGGGCTCACCATTGACGTTTTTTCAGACACACTCGGTATGAATGCCTTGGCTTGCACCATCATCGCCGCCCTACGTCACCCGGTGTTGCACCTTTACTTTCCGCGCGAGGAGGATTTGACCGATCCCGAGCCATCGTTCAGAACGCTTGGTCCGGCAGTGTATTTGAAATATCTGATTACATTGACTGTCATTTATTGCACAATCTACTTTATGATTGAAGCAATGAGCTTTTTCAATCCAATCAGACTAATTATGTGTATAACAGGAAGCTCGATACTGACTTTTATCCTTATTGCAGCTATCGACAGTATAACAGGAAAACAACGTGAGAAAAGACTATAATCTTGAAAAGCGTAAATACGTAATCGGCGGCTTTATTGTCGTGATTGCACTGATATATATATTCAGGCTTTTTGACCTGCAGCTCAGCGATTCAAAATACAAGAAGTTCGCTGACAATAATGCATTTCTAAACAAAACCATATACCCTTCGCGCGGTCTGATTTATGACCGCAACGGCGAGCTGATTGTGTATAACCAACCGGCTTACGATGTTATGATGATTCCGCGTGACGTCGAGCATTTTGACACAATCGACTTTTGCCAGACCCTCGACATCACCGTTGAGCAACTGCGCAAACGCTTCGATGACATGCGCAAGACTGCCGGATATTCTTCATATACGCCACAAAAACTGATAACACATATTTCGGCTCAGGATTACGGTCGTTTACAGGAGAAACTTTACCGCTTTCCCGGATTTTTCATACAAAAACGCATCCTCAGACAATATAACCACAACGCCGGAGCTAACGTGCTCGGCAACCTGCGAGAGGTAAACCCGACCGACATTGAGCGTGACCCGTATTATCAGCGTGGCGACTATTGCGGTGACCTCGGCATCGAGAAGTCATACGATGAATATCTACGTGGCGTCAAGGGCGTTGAGATTTTGATTCGCGATGCTCATGGACGAATACAAGGTCGCTATGACGACGGATCGCGCGACATTACTCCCGAATCGGGACGTAACCTTAAATTGAGCATTGACATTGATTTACAGCAGTATGCCGAGTCATTGATGGTCAATAAAATCGGGGCGATTGTAGCAATCGAACCGCAAACCGGTGAAATTCTCGCGATGGTTTCGTCGCCGACCTACGACCCGACACTTCTTGTTGGACGTCAGCGTGGCGAAAACTATCAGAAGCTTGTTCAAGACCCGCTAAAGCCGCTATATGACCGCTCATATAAAGCCGCCTATCCTCCCGGTTCCACGTTCAAGCCGACACAAGGTTTGATTTTGTTGCAGGAAAATATCGTTAACCTTCAAACGATGTATCCGTGTAGTCACGGCTTCATATCGGGCGGACTCAGAGTGGGATGTCACGCTCATTACTCGCCAATCAACCTCAAACCGGCACTGCAGACTTCATGTAATGCCTATTTTTGCTGGGGATTCAAAAACATGGTTGACAAGCGATCGAAATACGGGTCGTCGGCAAACGCTTTTGAAGTCTGGAAGGAACATCTCGTTTCAATGGGTTATGGTTATCCGCTCGGTACCGACTTGCCCGGTGAGAGCCGTGGATTTATCCCTAATGCAAAATTCTATAACAACGTTTACGGCGAAGGTCGTTGGAGCGCAAACACTGTTATTTCAGTAGCTATCGGTCAGGGTGAGATTATGGCGACACCGCTTCAGATTGCCAACCTTTGCGCCACAATTGCCAACCGCGGATGGTTTATCACGCCCCACGTTGTCAAAGAAATTCAAGACACTGTCATGCCCGCCCATCTCCTTGAAAAGAGAAAACCAACGGTTGACGAGCGTCATTATAGAGAAGTTGCCGAGGGTATGAGAATGGCGGTGCTTGGAGGTACTTGCCGAATGGCGGCTCTTCCCGGAATCGAAGTTGCAGGTAAGACCGGTACGGCTCAGAACCCTCACGGGAAAGACCACTCGGCATTCATAGGCTTCGCTCCGTATAACGACCCGAAAATCGCAGTCTGTGTCTATGTTGAAAACGCCGGCTTCGGCGCAACATACGGTGTGCCAATCGGTAGCCTTGTAATTGAGAAATATCTCACCGGCAAAATTTCAAATGAACGAAAATATCTCGAAGAGCGAATGCTCGAAGCAAATACAATAATCTACAGTGGAGTTAAGAAACACTAATACACCCCCATCACTGACACGCGGACTTGATTGGTTCACGTTAATATTATATCTGATTCTGGTCGTAGCCGGAGTCGTCAGCATCTATGCGGCAAGCTATGACTTTGACGAAGCTAATATGTTCTCGTTTGAAGAATTTTCAGGCAAGCAAATCAGATGGATAGGGTGTTCGCTGATACTCGGTTTTGTATTGCTGGTGATCGATCGCCGCATTTATGAGACGTATGCCTACCCGATATATTTCGGTATGTTGATTTTGTTGGCGGTTACAATTGTGATAGCTCCCGACATCAAAGGGTCGCGCTCGTGGCTTGTGCTTGGTCCGATGAGTCTACAGCCTGCCGAATTTGCCAAATTTGCGACGGCTCTGGCTATGGCAAAGCTATTCAGCGGATACAACTTCGTTTTGAATGCAAGCCCTATAAACTATGTCAAGGCTTTAGCAATTATATTTGTACCCATACTGTTGATTCTTGCCCAACGGGAGACCGGGTCGGCATTGGTTTACTTGTCACTTTTCTTTGTGTTATATCGCGAAGGTATGAGTGGGCTTGTTTTGTTCGGAGCATTTTTTGCGGTGCTTATTTTCGTTGTAACAGTCAAATTTTCCGAGACGATGATAATGGGACTACCGTCGGGCGAGTTCTCGGTGTTTATCCTTGTCATGGTGCTGATAGTGGTTCTTCTCGCCACATACGCCAAACATTTTGCCGGAGCAAGAAATGTCGGGCTATGGTTCCTCGGGACAGGATTGATTGCCTGGGTTCTCAACTATTACGGAATCAATATTCCGGGCATACCGTTTTTCCTCGGTGTGATTGGAGTTGCGTGCGGTTACATCCTCTTTGAGATACTGAGACTTAGAATAAGAGCGTTATGGGTGATTATCGGGTCGGCAGTCGTGTCAATACTCTTCTTGTTCTCAGTCAATTATGTATTTGGAAACGTCTTGGAACCTCATCAACAGATGAGAATCAAGGTTGCCCTCGGCATTGAAGAAGATTTACGGGGAGCCGGATATAACGTCAACCAATCAAAAATTGCGATCGGTTCGGGCGGTATGACCGGCAAAGGCTTCCTGAAGGGCACTCAAACTAAACTAAAATATGTACCGGAACAGCATACCGACTTCATCTTCTGCACCATTGGCGAAGAGGAAGGATTTATCGGTACAGCAACCGTGTTGACTTTGTTCCTCATTCTGATTTTACGTATCATATCGATAGCCGAGCGACAACCTTCGACCTTCTCACGAGTGTATGCCTACTGTGTCGCCGGGTATTTTATATTTCACTTCTGCATCAACATCGGAATGGTAATCGGACTGTGTCCGGTTATCGGAATTCCGCTCCCATTCTTCTCATACGGGGGCTCATCGCTATGGGGATTCACCTTTTTGCTCTTTATTTTGCTGAGACTTGATGCCGCTCGACGTGACAGACGCTAAATTTAGTTTCATTAACTACATTTTTGACGATTATTTCGTAACTTTGCACTCTCACGAAATATCAATTCAACTTAAACCTCATGAAAATCATTGCCGAAAGTAGTTCAACCCGCACCCACTGGACGCTCGTCGATGGCACCGAAGTAATAGCAAAAGCCACTACAGCCGGCCTAAATCCCTACTTTCAATCAAGGCGAGAAATAAGCCATAGCATCAGACTCGAATTGCCCGAGGCTTTTTTCCGTCGCCGTTGGGATCATGTCTATTATTATGGGGCAGGATGCGCCAACATCGAGAAGTGTAAGATTATGGAATCATCGTTAGTCGCTCAATTTAAAACTCCGGTAACAGTTGAAAGCGACCTTCTCGGGGCTGCCCGCGGATTACTTGTCCGTGAACCGGGGTTGGCATGCATTATCGGAACAGGCTCAAACTCATGTATCTATGACGGCGAACACATCGTGAGCAACGTGCGTCCATTGGGTTATGTACTCGGTGACGAAGGAAGCGGATGTTACATAGGCAAACTATTTGTCAGCGACTGTCTGAAAGGACTTGCTCCCGAAAAAATCAGCGCAAAATTTTTTGAGGAATATAATATCAGAACCGATGCGGTGATGGATGCGATCTATACAGCTCCCCTTGCCGGCGTTCTTTTGTCAAGCTATTCAAATTTTCTGGCACATCATCTTGACAACGAATATGTTGACAAGTTAATTTACGATGCGTTCACTCAATTTTTCAAACGCAATATCGCTCCATATAACTATCCCGGAAAATCAATTAGTGTTGTCGGTGCTGTCGCCTGCCGATTTGACAAGATTTTCATTCGTGCAGCTAACGATTTCGGGATCGAAGTTGATAAAATCGTTCCTGCATCAATGCCCGGATTAATTGAATTCCACGCTAAAGACCTTTAAAAGCTAATCATAATCAAATTTAAATGAGTAAGATCAGAAATATAGCGATTTTTATAGTCGTAATGCTGTCGCTGGGTTCAACTCAGAGCGCGTCAGCCATATCTTTTGATCTTGACTCAATTGCCGCTTGGGGTAAATTTCCGCGATTCTGTGTCAACGTTTACCGATGGGGCGATCACTTTTTCAATGGCTACGACACCACTTTTGTTGCCGGTACAGGCAAACGATTTAACGTAAAAGCCAAAGCCGAAACGTGGACTGACTATTATGGCTTTATCCTTGACAACCACTCAAGTTTTTCAATGATTTCAGACCCGTCAACAACAGCAGGTATCTACTTGACTTATATGGCTGTTTCGGTTGGTTATGACTATAACTTCAGGAACAAAGAAAAAACTCGACAACGATTTAATTTTGAATTTTCCTGTGCACTTTTAGCGGCTGACTTATACTTTATCACAAACCAAGCCGACACTCACATAACTCGTTTTGAAAATACAAAAGGCGATGTCATCTACCCCAATATTAAATTTTCCGGGATAAAAACATCTATGTGGGGACTTGATGCCTATTACTTCTTCAACCATAAGCATTATAGCCAGGCCGCCGCATTCAATTTTTCCCGAATACAACGTAAATCGTCAGGTTCGCCGTTTGCCGGCATAACATTTTTTGCTGATGATTATAAATTTGATTTTAACAAAGCACCCGACTACATAAAAAATGAGTTACCACCATCATGGACCGGTGACCGTTATGAGGTGAAAAATAAAAACTATGCGTTCCGCATCGGTTATGCCTACAACTGGGCACTCCCACATAGTTGGACCATAGGCATTTCAGAAGCACCGACAATCGGCTTTAAACGCGGCTACATCAATCAAACCGCTCAAATCAAAAACTCATTCTCCCTAAGCAATTTCGTAAGAGCCTCGGTGGTTTACAATTACCGGAATATGTTTATCGGCGCCATCGGCAGTATCGACACCGGTCTAATCCGCGACAACGAACACGCCCTTGTCAACATGATTTGGACCGTCAATGCCTCAATCGGCTACAGATTTAACCTTTGGTAGAGCAGAGTTGCTCAATGCAGTAATTTTTGATCACTGCTATTACTTTCCAATACTTCCATTTGATGAATAGCAATTTGGTTTAATTTAACCAACCTCTCGCTTTGCGTCATTCCTTGCTCTATAAATACTGCATTTAGATTCTCCATATTAGATAAACATATCAATTCGTTAACCGAGGCATAGTCACGTATATTACCTTTCAAATCGGGATTAGCATCTCGCCATTGTTTCGCAGTAAGTCCAAACATTGCCACATTCAACACATCTGCTTCGTTTGCATAAATGACACCCGCCTGAGCTTGAGTGATTTCCTGAGGAATAAGATTTTGTTTTATTGCATCAGTGTGAATACGATAATTGATTTTTGACAACTCACGTTTCACCGACCATCCCAACATTTTTTGCTCCTCGGCTTTAAGTCTCTGGAACTCTTTAACTATATAAAGTTCAAATTCAACAGAAATCCAATTCGCAAATTTAAGAGCGATGTCTTTATGGGCAAATGTTCCGCCATAACGTCCTGATTTAGATATCAAACCAATGGCGTTAGTAGTCTCAATCCACTTCTTGGGAGATAGTGTAAAGGCGTTTAATCCAGCCTCTTTTTTAAACCCCTCGAATTCGAGGGGTTTAAAGTTAGGGTTATACAGACTTTCCCAAATACCAAGGAACTCTATGGTATTACGATTTCGCATCCAGTTACCAATAACCGCAGTCGGTCATCACTTTTGTGGCGTGCAATATCTGTTATTGACACATAATCTTCACCATCAATATTTAATATTGTGATATTGGTATTTTGTACTGCAATTTTTGCCATTTAAGATATAGTTTTTATTATTCATACATCTTTAATTACTTAGACCCGGTCACATCAATTACGCGCATTTGGCAGTTTTTGCAGTCGAAGTCGAGGCGGTAGTAGCGGTTGCCACCTACTTGACGAAGCATAAGATCGTTTGGCAACTTATTTCGATTAGGAGTTTTCAGACACGCACCAAGCTCACGACGCAGACAGTAGCGACACTTCATCACCTCAACCTCTTTATTTAGAGACTTCTGAATCTCAAGCGCATCGTCAATTTTTTGAGTACCATGTTCGGCATAGAATTTACGCGCTAAAGAGTTGGAGATGTTTTCATGAAAATCAACCGATTCAGGTGTTGAGAACGGTTTTGCGGCACGGCGTTGGGCTGTCTTATATCGCGACTTGACCGAGGTCATCAACATTTCGCAACAACGGCGACGCAAGTTGGTCAAGACCGAGGCGGCTACAAAGTCATCATCGGCAAGCATATCTTCGACATCATTTGCAATGAAAATCGTATCGCCGAGCTTACTTATAACACGTTGGCGATTTTCACGCTGAGGTGTACGGGCTGTCTGAAATTCAACATCAGCGACCTCGATAGCCGATGCTCCCGATTCAGTAGTCATCGAGAGAGCAATACGATGCTCATCAACACGATAAAGCTTGATTGAAGTCAACAAGCGACGAGCAGTTGTGCCGCGCTGAGAAACTATACGCGCCTGACGATCGCTGTTACAGTAGATTTCAGTTCCCGGTGCAATTTCGGGAGCCTTATCGCGAGTGAATATTCTGTTACCCTCAACACGATTAGCTCTGAAGCCTTTAAATTGCCCGTCGCGGTCAAAATATCCGAGTCCGTCGCCATTCTCTATTGTCAATGATTTATCGAGTGTCAGGCAGTTATTACGGATACTTTTCACACGTCCGACGACACGACCTGTCGATTTGGGAGTTGCCATCGAAGCCAACGAGCGGGGTTGGGGTCGTGATAGAAAATAGTTTGTAAAACCTCGGTTGAATACCGATCCAGCCGACGGAGTGAAGTCAATAGTCTTGACGCCAAACGAAGAACGACGATATTTGTCAGGGTTACGACGGATTATTTCATCAAGCCGGGAACTATATAAAGCAGTGATATTCTTTACATAACCGGCATCTTTCAATCGACCTTCAATTTTAAAAGAAGATACACCCGCATCTATGAGTTGTTCGAGATTTTCAAGGCGATTCATGTCCTTAAGCGACAAGAAGTGGCGACCGGCAATGATGATTTTACCTGTCGAATCGGTCAGGTCATAGGGCAAGCGGCACATCTGGGCACACTCTCCGCGGTTTGCACTTCGTCCGGTCGCAAGCAACGATGCACGACAATCTCCACTATAACTAACGCACAACGCACCGTGAACAAACACCTCCACCGGAACCTCGACTGCATCAGCTATGCTTTTTATCTCATCCAAGTTGAGTTCGCGGGCAACGACAATCTGTGAGAATCCTGCATTTTGAAGTCGGAGTGCTTTCTCAGGAGTACGAGTATCACACTGGGTACTTGCGTGGAGTTCAATTGGAGGAATATCCATCTCCAACAGAGACAAATCCTGCACAATCAGTGCGTCAACACCTGCACGATACAGCTCATTTACAAGACGTTTCACTCCGTCAATCTCATTCTCATAGACAAGCGTGTTGAGAGTAACATAAACCTTGACGCCAAACTGATGAGCATACTCAACCAACTTACCTATATCTTCAATCGAATTAGACGCCGCCGCTCTTGCGCCATGGTCGGGACCACCTATATACACGGCATCGGCTCCGCAATCTATTGCAGCAATTGCGGTTGCGAGGTCGCGGGCGGGCGAAAGGAGTTCAAGAGTATGAACAGCTGAGGATTTATCGGTCATTTATTTTTCTTTCAATGAGATAGTTAAGCCAGTTATTGTAGAATATACGTCCCGGCTCAATCCAACGCGCTTCATACTCCTCACCAATCTTTCCTGGAAGATAATAATCGACCGGAGGCTCGGGATTCAAACCTTTGCCCATATCGCGGGTATATTCCATGTGGAGCGTGTCGGGATTATACTCCCAATGACCGAGGAAATAAAACACGGGGCGTTTACGGTCGGCAAGCATGTGAAAGTCGCCAAACCTGGTTGTTATCAAAGCATCAACCTCGGCTATCGCAATTGCCTGAGGATCGAGCGTTGTATTTCGGCTTTGTGGAACCCATATTTCAGCGTCCAGACCTCGAGTCAACGCGTGAGATTTGACATCATGGATATATGCGCCAGATATTTTTGAGTCGAGAACGACTTTGTTCACACCGTGAAGATGATAGAGCGCGGCAAATGCACCCCAGCAGATGTAGAGCGATGCAATTCCAAGCCCGGTTGCCTTGTCAATCAAGCCGGTAAGCTCGTCCCAATAGTCAATTTCTCCGAAATCAAGGAATTCAATCGGCGCGCCTGTTACAATCATTCCGTCATAATCTTTCAAATCGAGCTTGTCAGACGGAATATAACAACGTTCGATGCGCTCGCGATCACCGCCTTTGGTAACGTGGCTCGACATTCTGACAAAATCGACCCTCACGTTAAGTTGGCTGCTGTCAATCAGTCTGAGAAAATCATCTTCGGTTCGCTGCTTGAGAGGCATAAGATTAACGATGGCAATCCTCAAATCGGGGTTGCCATCGCGATAGATATAACGATTGTCTGAATCGAGACAAAATTGTTTGCTAAGTAAAACAGGCATCAGCTGTTTTTATTATCGTTTTTGACGTCAGTTTCAGGTTTATCAGTGTCTTTGTTGTCAGCCGGAGCGGCAGATCCGGAAGTAGTTTCAGGAATTTCAGGAAGATCAGTTACTTCAGTCGATTCCACGTCAACCACTCCGGGAATTGGAGGGGGAACGGGTTCGCCGTCCTTCTTACCGCCATCGCCAATCTGTTGAGCAGCAAGGATTTCATCAGTACGCGACACCCATTTACGTTCACCAAATATCTCAACCATATCGTCAGTGAAAATAACCTCACGGCTGATGAGAGTTTCAGCAAGTTTGCCATGACCTTCGGCATACTGGCGCAAAATCGTCTTTGCACGTTCATATTGCTCTGAAATGATGCGCGACACTTCTTCATCAATCATGCGGGCACGGTCTTCACTGTAAGGTTTTGTGAAGCCATAGCTTTGACCGGTTGAATCGTAATAGCTAAGGTTGGGCAGACTGTCGCTCATACCATAATAAGCCACCATCGCATAAGCCTGTTTGGTAACACGTTCAAGGTCATTTGCCGCACCTGTGGATATATGACCGAGGAAGAGTTCCTCGGCGGCACGACCACCAAGAGTTGCACACATCTCATCAAGAAGTGCCTGAGTTGGTGTAATTTGACGCTCTTCAGGAAGATACCAAGCCGCGCCGAGAGCCTTACCGCGAGGTACAATCGTAACCTTAATCAACGGGTTGGCATATTGCAGATTCCAAGAGACGGTTGCGTGCCCGGCTTCATGGATTGCGATTGCACGTTTTTCTTCGTCAGTAGTGATTTTAGAACGCTTTTCAAGTCCGCCGATTATGCGGTCAACAGCGTCGATGAAATCTTGTTTTTGAACCGAAGTTTTATTATTTCGGGCAGCGATGAGCGCTGCCTCGTTACATACATTTGCAATGTCGGCACCTGAGAATCCGGAAGTTTGACGTGCAAGCAAGTCAACATCAACCGAATCATCAATCTTGATATTTTTAAGGTGTACCTTAAAGATAGCCACACGGTCGTTGAGCTCGGGGAGGTCAACATAAATCTGACGGTCGAAACGTCCGGCACGAAGGAGAGCTTTATCGAGGATATCGGCACGGTTGGTAGCGGCAAGAATGATTACACCGCTGTTTGAACCGAAGCCGTCCATCTCGGTCAAGAGTTGATTAAGAGTGTTTTCACGTTCATCATTTGAACCCATGTTGAGATTTTTTCCGCGGGCACGACCGACAGCATCGATCTCGTCGATAAAAACGATACAAGGTGCTTTTTCTTTTGCCTGTCGGAAGAGGTCACGAACGCGCGACGCACCGACACCAACAAACATCTCAACGAAATCAGAACCCGACATCGAGAAGAAAGGAACATTTGCCTCACCGGCTACAGCCTTGGCAAGCAACGTCTTACCCGTTCCGGGAGGACCTACAAGCAGCGCACCTTTAGGAATTTTACCGCCAAGGTCGGTGTAACGCTGCGGATTTTTAAGGAACTCAACAATCTCTTCAATTTCGGTTTTCGCTTCAGAAAGTCCGGCGACATCTTTAAATGTAACCTTTACAGGACCGTCTTTGTCAAAAATCTGGGCTTTGGATTTTCCGACACTGAACACGCCGCCTGCACCACCATCTTTGCCTGACATTCTTCTCATCAGATAGAACCAGAAAACGATGAGCAGTACAACGGGACCGAATGTCCATAAAAGTGAGGTGTAATCACTGCCCTTCTCATATTTCACCTCGCCGTTGAACGTGCCATTTTGCTGCCACTGCTCAATTTTATCCTGAAGCTTGTCGGCAGACGGGATTTCGGTCATAATGTGAGCCTTCACATCAGAACCCGGCTTGTATTGGGATTCGGGAAATATTTTTGAAGCGAGAGAGTCACTCAAAACCGCCATAGCCTCACGTTTGTTGGTGACTACAACAATTTCTTTCACACCTCCACTGTTGACATATTCCTCAAATTTTGAGAAACTTACTTCTTTAGTAATGTCGTTGTTGTCAATATAGAATATTCCACACAAAAAAAGGAATATCAGAGCATACATCCAATATATACTGAACTTAAACTGACGTTTTTTAGCGGGCTTGTTATTGTCCATATTTCGTTTATTATTTTTCAATTATTAATCCCTGTCGGGGAGATTTGTCACAACCGCATCACTCCATAAATCTTCGAGATTGTAGTGTTCCCTGACATCCTTGCGGAAAACGTGTACAAGAATATCGCCGTAGTCAATTACAATCCATTCGCTATTGCGATATCCATCATAGTTAAACGGTTTGCGACCGAGTTTTTCAAGAAGTTCCTCACGAATATTGTCGGCAACAGCACTGACCTGAGTCGGCGAATTTCCTTGACAAATGATAAATTCAGGAGCCGCTGCTCCTTCAATCTCAGAGAGATCGAGAAGTGTCACAGCATACCCCTTGCGGTCATATATGCTTTCGATTATCTGATTGCGCAACTGAGTGACTACGTCGTTATTTGAAGTTATTTCGGGGGTTTTATTTGTCATTTTTTTGATATGCGACTTCAATTAGTTTACAAATTTAATATATTTTTTTTGCTTATGATGAATTATTTATATTTTAACAAGAAAAGCGTTTAAAAAGTTGTATCGCACCGACATTCTTGTCATCCAAAAAGTTTCTCTATTCGATGAAGAAGTCCCGACAGTGAGAAAACGAGCACATGGTCACCGGGTTGGAGAACTGTCATACCGCTAATCAAGCCTCCTTTGCCGTTCCTGATGAGCCCTGCCATTGTCATGCCGTGGGGCAAACTCAAATCTTTAATTGGAGCCTTGCAGACACGGGCGCCCTCTTTCACCTCAAACTCAGCGACTTCGGCATCGGCAAGTGCCATACATTTTGATGACTCGGTGTCGGCATCAATCAACAGCTGGAAAATTTTGCTCGAAGCAAGCAGTTTTTTGTTGATAATCGTACCGATGTTAAGCCCTTCTGCCTCAGATATGAACTGGAGATTTTCAACCTCAGCGACAGTCTTGGCTACGCCATATTCCTTAGCTGTAAGACAAGCAAGAATGTTTGTCTCGGAGCTATCAGACAACGCCACGAAAGCGTCCATTTCTGATATACCCTCCTCAACAAGAACCTCATTGTCTCGCGCATCGGCGCAGACAATATCGGCATTTGGGCAACGTTCGGGAAGTTTACGGCATCGCTCAATATCATTCTCGATAATCTTGATTTTGTAATCCTTACCGAGAAGCTGGCTCAGACGAGCCGCTATCTTACTGCCACCCATCACCATCACTTTCTTGACTTTTGCCTGGGTTTTACCGCACAAGTCGCGTATTTCGGTCAAATGGTCGCGAGTAGTCGTGAAGTAGAGAATATCATTTTCTCTGATCACATCATCGCCTCGTGGAATCAGCGTTTCGTGGCGACGTTTGATCGCCGAAACGTGGAAGTGGTGATTTGAGAATGTCACATCACGCAACTTCATGCCTACAATCTTTGCGTTCCCCCTTATCTTCACAGCCAGAAGAATCAGTTCGCCGTCGTGAAGTTCAAACCATTGGCGAGCCCATGTGTGCTGAAGCGCGGTTTGAATTTCTAACGCAGCCAGATATTCGGGATAAATCGTATCGTTGACACCGAACTTTGACAAGAAAGGTCGGTTTTCACTCCTCATGTACTCATAGTTGTCGATTCGGGCAACAGTTTTCTTCGCGCCCATCGATTTTGCAATGGCACAAGCAGTTACATTGTCTGTCTCAAAGGGTGTAACCGCAATAAACAGATCACACCCGCTGACATTTGCCTCGCGCAACGTCTGAAAAGATGTCGGAGCACCCGCAATTGTCATCAAATTATAGTTGGCATCGAGCGGAGCAAGTTTTGCGGGGTCGGCATCGATGAGAATAATGTCTTGTTCTTCGCGTGAGAGAAGCTTGGCAAGGTGTGAGCCAACTTCACCGGCACCTCCAATGACTATTTTCATTTTTGTTGGGTTTTAGTTTTGACAGCATCGACAAGAGTCGAAGCGATTGAGTCGGCATCTATGCCACATATTTTGTAAAGTTGGTCAACTGTGCCGTGGGCAACGAAACGATCGGGAACACCAAGACGAATCACACGCCGCGCATAACCGTGGTCGTTCATCCACTCGGTCACTGCGGTTCCAAGTCCGCCGTTTGCCGACGCATCTTCAACCGTTACAATAGGAATATTTTTTTGAGCAACCTCGTGAAGAATCTCATCATCAAGAGGTTTCAGGAATATCATGTCGTATTGAGCAACCGACACGCCCTGTTTCTCGGCTTGACCTGCAGCTATCGCACACTCGTATGCAATCGGACCGATTGACAGTAGAGCCACGTCATTACCATCGGCAACCTTGCGACCACGTCCGACCGGTATCTGTTTCATTTCAGTTTTCCATTCAACAGTGTGCCCCTCGCCACGCGGGTAACGGATTACAAACGGTCCGTCGTTCCGGTTTGAGGCTGTAAACATCAGGTTGCGCAACATCTGTTCGTCAGACGGTGACGAGATTGTCACGCCGGGAATCGTGCGCATATAAGCCATGTCATACAAACCGTGGTGGGTTACACCATCCTGTCCGACCAATCCGGCACGATCGATACAAAACGTTACAGGCA
>CAMWIM010000007.1 GCA_947174335.1 uncultured Porphyromonadaceae bacterium
GCGAAAGTGGGAGAGTAGGTAACCGCCCCCTCTACGACGCACCCTTGATGAGCAATTGCTCGCCGAGGGTGCGTTTTTTGTTCTACATTCTTCAAATTATCAAAAATAGTTGTATTAATTATCGATTATTAGTAATTTAGCAGTTACAATCTAAATATAATTCTAATAATGATTCAGAAAAAAAAAGTTAAACTGACACAAGGTATTATTGATATCGTAACCCTTACCAATACATCGGGTGCATCGGTTAAGTTGATTAGTATAGGAGCAGGAGTAATGGCTGTTAATGTTCCGGATAAATATGGTGTTATAGGCGATGTTGTACTTGGCTATGCAAATGTCGCTGACTACATTGGTGATGGACCTTGCGCCGGAAAGATTCCCGGGAGATATTCAAACAGAATTGCTTTTGGTCGATTTAGTTTAGACGGTGTGGAATACACTTTACCTATCAATAATGGTCCCAACTGTAATCATGGAGGTCCTGACGGATTCCATAATCAAATATGGACTTTGATTGATTCCTCAGATGATAGTGTAACATTTGAGTACGTTTCGCAGGATGGAGAAGCCGGATTCCCGGGTACCCTCAAAGCAAGAGCATCTTATTGTTGGACCGATGATAATGAACTTCAACTTCATTTGACAGCAACTACTGATAAGAAAACAGTTGTAAACTTGACAAATCATTCTTATTGGAATCTTGCAGGTCATAATTCAGGTTCGGTCTTAAATCATTTTTTACGATTGAATGCGATTAAATATCTTCTCACAGATAATACGCTTATTCCTAATGGTGTTGAAGCTCCGGTTTTAGGAACTCCAATGGATTTTACGAGTTTAAAAAAAATTGGAGAGAAAATTAATGATGAATTCCCTGCACTCATATATGGGAAAGGTTACGATAACTGTTGGATTGTTGACTCATGGCATCCCGGAATAATTAAGCCTGTAGCAGAATTGGTTGACGAACAGTCGGGTCGCATTCTCGTAGTTAGTACAGATCAACCGGGTATCCAAATATATACAGGTAACTGGTTATCGGGATGTCCGGTAAATAAAGCTGGTCGTCCATATGACGATTATGATGGAGTAGCAATAGAATGTCAAGACTTCCCAAACTCACCTAATACTCCGTCCTTCCCATCTACTGTTCTCGAACCAGGACAAATATATTCGCGTCATATTAATTTCAAATTTTCTATAAAAAGCAACAAATGCTCTTGATATCATATTAGTTGTTAGGAATAGATACTCTATCTTCCTTAAAATCATTTTAAAAATGATATCAAATTTGTAAATAAATAGAAACATACAATAAACTGCACCATAAAAGTTATCTTCTAACTTTTATGGCGCAGTTTATTTTTCGATGAGCCGCGAGCGGGGCTCGAACCCGCGACCTTTTCGTTACGAATGAAATGCTCTACCGACTGAGCTATTGCGGCTTGGTTAAAATGGAGTATTAATAGTCTGAGTTTTGTTTACTGAATGTTAAAACAACTTTTGACTTGTCGAGTAACAAGTTTGCCATTGTGGGAGTTCCGGTATATGGAACAATTGCATTAACAGTTTCAGTTGTTGTTCCGTAATAGTAATAGCTTGTTGATGCGTTAGTTGTTGTTTCAAGTGTTACCGGAGTGAGAGTGAAGGTATAGTCTTCTGGCGTAATGTTTCCTTTTTTGAGAAGATCCATCATGTAACCTCTCATTTCTGAGAACGAATATGATTTTGTTGATGAATCGTATGTCGCAAAGAAAGAGGTTACGTCATCAGTAACCTTGTTATCAATAAAGAATTTGTTTTTGTCGCGAGATAAAATCATGAGCATTGTCTGCGGAATTGAAATATTGTAGTCATTTTCAATTTTTTCAACAGGTATAGAGAATGTGAGTGTATTCACGACTGCCATATTTCCCGATTGTGACTTATATGTTTCAATGATTTTAGTTGCGGGGAATTCAATTTCTATGTCACGTCCGGCAGGAGCAACGATTATGTTTTGTCCATCCTCAACTTTTTGTTTGAGAGACTCGCTCATCGAGTATTTAATTACATTGTTTGATATTACTTCGGGTTGAACTCCATAATAATATCCGACATAGTTGACCGTAGTGTCATTACCATTTGAGTTTACAAAGTTCTTGTGGTAATGTAGTCGCATAACGCTTTGAGCAATACGGACAACTCTACCTGAACCAAATGAATTACTTACATAAAAACCGGGGAATACTTTAGAAAAATTCTGCGGAGTAGCATAGTTCTCGGGGTTTTCTACATATAAAGAATAAAGATTCTGAGCCAAAGTTTTGGGGAGTGAAACAAAAATATATTTTTGACCCTCTACTTTAGTTGTGTCAGTAACGGCAAGCGTGTTACATTTGTAGATACTTGATGAAATGAGATTGTTGGGGTCATAATAACCTTCGGGATCAAAGTCACTATATATCGGAGAGGGCAGAGCCTTATCCAAAGGGTAGATATTCAGTCCCATAGGAACAAGTGAATCTCCGATAATATCACTTTCGGGTATACGGAATATCAATCTGAGTGAGTCGATATTTTCAACCTGAACGTTTGTCGTGTCGATTGTTGCAGCCGGCATGAACTGGGTTACAAAGTCAGACGACAATGAGCCATATTCTTTAGCAGAAATCGAACCGAGTATTTGCGTGATTGTTCGCGATTGGATACGGTGGTTTTCAACCGACTTTCCGGTAATTACAAATGTTGAGTCAACAATAATTTGCATTTGATCGCCAACGAGTGAGGGACCAATATTTGTGGTATTTTCGCAGGCAATAAAAAGAACTGCCGGGAGAATTAAAGCTGTCAGGAAACTTAGATGTTTCATTGATCTTGGTTAAGTTCTTATCAATTATTTTTGGAGAGAAATGTAGAAATCGGCAAACGCGGCATCAATATTTTCAGCTCCGGGATATTCAAGGAATGGTTTATCTGATTTACGGGCATACTCAATTAGTTCAGGCTCAATACCATCTGATGCTACCGCGATAGCATCGCAATGGTCGATGGCGAGTTTGTTCAGAGCAATGTAGTCAACAGGTCCGTCAAGGAGTGATTTTAGATGTTCATCCTCAAAGCCGCTCATCTTTAATTTTTCAACAAAACGAGGGTCGAGCGTCCCCTCAAATTTATCATTGAAAAGAGTATATACAATCTTTGATTGGCTGAATGCCGGGTCATCGTGATATTGTTTTTTAAGATAGAGTGGAGCGAGAGATGTAATCCATCCGGTATTTTGAATAATGGCTGCTGACCATTTCAGTTTTTTTACAGTTTCGATAACACCTCTGATGTAGAACATGATGCGTTCATCATTGTCTTCAGGGAAAAGGCGTGTTTCGATGTCGGTTACATTATGTCGCTGGAAATAGTCATCATTATCAATAAAGTAAACCTGCATTCTCGAGGGGAGCAGTGTTGCTACTTTGATGATCAAAGGGTGATCAGCATCATCAATGATAATGTTCATTCCAGATAATCTAATCACTTCGTGAAGTTGATTACGGCGTTCATTAATGATACCGTATTTAGGCATGAATGTGCGTACTTCATAGCCTTTGTTTTGCATTTCCTGAGGTAAGTCACGACTATAGGTTGAAAGTTCGCTCTCAGAAAGGTAGGGCGCAATTTCTTGCGAAATGTAAAGTATTTTGGGCTTACTCATTAATCAGTTTTGCTTAATGTAACGAATCATTTTGCAAAGATACTAATTATTTTTGAATTTTCAGCTATTCTTGGCATACCTATCTGCTTAAGAATCTGTAAAATTACTTAAAATTGAGAGTGAATATACAATTATTAGATGTCTAATTTGAATGAATCGGCATCATTGATGACTGGTAGACGTCGTCGAACGTCGTTTATGAATTCGCGGTCAACGCATGCTGAAACGAGTTTGGATGTTGGGTCGATTCTGCCACACGGCTTGCCCCATGGGTCAAATATAAATGACAAATTATCATAATTACCATAGTCGTCATCGCCTGATCTGTTGGCTCCTACGACATAACACTGGTTTTCGATAGCACGTGAGATAAGAAGATGTTCCCATGCATATTTTCGGGCATTAGGCCAATTTGCCGGAATTAGCATAATATCAAACTGTTGGTTAACATTTCGACACCATACCGGGAAACGTATGTCATAGCAAATAACCATAGTTATATTCCACCCCATATAATTTATGATAGGCGATTGTTGATTACCGCCTGTCAAAATACGGCTTTCGGAGCTAATAGAAAAGAGGTGATGTTTGTCATAGTATGTCTCATTGCCATCTGGTTCGATGAAAAACGCGCGATTAAAAAATTGATTATTGTCATTACACAAAAAACTTCCCGAAAAAGCGGCTCCGGTTTTCTTTGAAAGTTGTCTTATTGAATTTAGAACATCTCCGTCAATCGGTTGAGCATACTTGACAACTTCGTTTTTATCAGCTATAAATCCTGTCGAGAATAATTCAGGTAGAACTATTATGTTTGATTTTCCCACTCCACACAGTGATACGAGCTGTTCAATCTGACGTATGTTGGTGTCAGGGTCAGCCTGTTTGATGTCAAGTGGTATTATTGTTATTTTTAAAGAATCTAAATTCATTTTATTCGGTCTCGCTTGAGAAATTCTTGGGATTCTTACCTGTGAATTTGCTGTAATACTGTTTAATAGCCTTCATATCGGCATCGTTATCACCGGTTGGAGTGAAGGTGTCGGTTATTGTTATTTTCTTCGTCTTATAATCAATTGCACCGAGAACGATAGGAATATTGGCTTGGCGTGCAATTTCGAGAAAGCCGGTATGCCATTTTGTAGTTCGGCTACGTGTCCCTTCGGGGGTAATTGCGAGAGCCAAGCGAGCGCTTGTTTTATATTTTTCAATAAGGTAATCAACGAGCGAACGTGTTTTGTTCCGGCGAACAACCGGTACACCTCCGATTGATTTAAAAATTGGACCTAATGGCCAAAAGAACCAAGATTCTTTCATTAAGAATCCGGCTTTACGACCGACCGATGCATAGGCGAGTTTACCAAGAATAAAGTCCCAGTTACTTGTATGTGGAGCCACACAAATAATTGATTTTGGATAGTCAGGAACTGTTACGTCAACAGTCCAACCTGCTATTTTTAATATGAGACCTGATAAGTTCATGAGAAATGGTAGGGGAGTGAGTCCGGTTGGGATTCACTCCCGCTTTTTACGGTATTATTTTGTTTTCTTTGCCGGAAGTGCCTTATTCATATCTCCGACAATATCTTGCAGTTCTTTATTGAACTCTTTTTCAAGTGATTTAAATGCTTTAGAATAATATTCACGACGAGCTTTGTTGTATTGTGCGCGTGAATCAAAGTCTTTAGGGGTTTTGTCAAATGTCACAGATGTGCGACGGAGTGATGAAGTTTGAAGGTGTGCAGTTTTGAGAATAATATCATTAAACTCTTCAATCTTTGCGCCGGGCAAACAGTGTGTTGCAAAAAGACATTGACTAACGACGTCACCGCAAATATAGCGGATGTTTTTTTTCAGAGTTCTACGGTTCATAATAATATAGTTTTATTAATTAAACAATTAAAGGGGCTTGTTATGTTCATTTATAACCTTATTTAATGCTGTAGCCGAAAGTGCGATATGGGTTACTTTCTGAGAATGACCCTTGGGATGGGGCTTGAATATGCAACGGCTTGGGTCATCGGTCTTGAGGGTGATGACAATTTCGTCATCAGCGATAGCTTTATCACTTGGCAACTCAAGATCTATTTTGTTAGGATTATTCTTTAACAATGCTCTGAGACGGGATTCGTTAGTGATATCTGACGCATCGAGGTCATTGGTTAAAATAGCCATAAAGCGTTTTACCGGTAATCCCATTTTGCTTGCAATTACAGCAGCGGTGGCATTCCCGAGATTTTCGGTCGGTGTGGCAATGACAACTTTGTCGATCGGACGGTCTAAAGCCGCCAACCGAGCGTAGGCATAGAAAAAATAAATTACACGCGGCAACAGTATAGCGATGTTAACTGAATTAGCGGTCAATAATGGAATCTCACTTTTATTTTGAGATGAAAGAATAACATCTTTAACAAGGTTCTGACACTCATGGAAAGAGCCGGCAACCTCAATTGGAACAACTTGTGAGCCGTAGTCAAGCAAATTTGAGCGACGGCAATCACTCAAACTACCTGTCGGATAGACAACAAAAGTATTCACATCATTAAGGGTTGAAAAGGCATCGGCAACAGCGTTACCAACGTTATCGCTGGTTACAACAACTATATTTGTCGGCTCATTTCTGCGTATAATTTCGACATAGCTTGCCATAAACCGGGCACTTATGTCGTTGTAATTGTTTGTGGGGCCTTGAGTCAGATCAAGTGTAAAGCGGTTTGGTTCGGTTTCTTCAAACGGTATTTCAAAATTGATGGCTTTTTCAACAAGTTCTTTGATTTTTACTGATGGTATATCAGAGCCAAAGAACATATTGGCAACTACATAGCCAATCTCAGGGAGAGACATGGCTGAAATATTATTGAAGAATGCACGAGGAATTGACGGTAAAGACTCTGGAAGATATAGCGAGCCGTCAGGTGCGATTCCACGCATGACGGTTTCGTGTAGCCCAATGGCAGGAGTTTTTTCGTTTACCGGTATATATAACATAGATTATTTACTTGATATTTTTGTATTTACAAAGAATTTACCTGACATTGGCAATGCTCATAATGTCGGCAAAGACTCCGGCTGCTGTAACATCAGCGCCGGCTCCATAACCTTGTATAATTATTGGGAAATCTTTGTATCGGTCAGTGGTGATGGCGATTATATTGTTACTGCTTTGTAGCGAATGGAACGGATGTTCCGGTCCAACTGTTCTAAGTCGGGCAGTTGCCCGTCCGTTTGAATCCAATGTGGCGATAAAACGGAATTTACGATTGCCCGCTTCTGCCTCAAGTCTTTTCTTCTCAAATTCAGAGTCGAGGGCCGGAAGGCGATTGAAGAAGCTGTCAACATCGCCTTCAAAGAGATCGGCAGGAATGAAAAGTTCTTTTTCAACATCGCTTTGCTCGATATGATAACCGCCTTCGCGAGCAAGAATTACAATTTTTTTGACAACATCGCCACCACTCAAGTCTACGCGCGGGTCAGGTTCGGAAAATCCGTTATCGCGAGCAAGTGCAACCGCTTTACTGAATGGCGTATCAGGCGATAATACATCAAAGATATAATTCAACGTTCCGGACACCACAGCTTCGATTTTGAGGATACGGTCTCCTGAGTTTATTAAATTGTTGATTGTGCTGATAATTGGCAATCCGGCACCAACGTTAGTCTCAAAGAGGAATTTGACGTCGCGCAGGAGTGCAGTCTTTTTAAGAGACTCATAGTTAGAGTATGCCGAAGATGCAGCAGTTTTGTTTGCTGCAACAATGTTTATATTGTTGTCAAGCAGTGGTTTATAAAGATCGGCAATCTCTTTGCTTGTAGTACAATCTACAAAGACTGAATTGAAAAGGTTGAGATCGATGAAGCCTTGAACTATATTTTGTGGCGTCGATTTAAGAGAAGATGACTCAAGAAGTTCCTTATAGTTGTCGAGATTGATTCCGTCAACATCATAAACAATGTGTCTCGAATTTGCAATGCCGACAACTTTCAGGTCAAGCGATTTCTCATTATGTAAACTTTGCTGTTGCTGTCTTATCTGTTCAATAAGTTTGCGTCCTACATTCCCTGTCCCGGTAACGAAGATGTTCATTACTTTAGTTTCAGAAAGGAACAAAGAATCGTGAATAACGTTCAGTGCTTTTTGAAGTTGAGATCGTCTGATAACAAACGAAATATTAATTTCAGACGCACCTTGAGCAACTGCAATTACATTGATACCGTTACGTCCAAGTGTTCCAAAAAGCTTGCCGGCGATTCCGGCTGTCCCTTTCATATTTTGACCAACAATAGCGACTGTCGCAAGATCGTGAGTCGGTACAATGTCAGAAAGTTGTCCGCTTAAAAGTTCGGCTCTGAATTCTTCTTTTAGAACTCTTACGGCAAGGTCGGCATCAGCATTTTTAACAGCAAAAGATGTGTTATTTTCACTTGATGCTTGTGATACAAGGAATACCGATACACCATTTCGAGCTAATGTGTTGAAAATTCGGGCGTTTATACCTACAATACCAACCATTCCGAGACCGGTTACTGTAATCAGACATGTATCATTAATTGATGAAATACCTTTAATCGGTTTACCCTCAAGCGATGTTGAGTCTGATACGAGTGTACCGGGTGCTGAAGGGTTAAAAGTATTTTTAATAACAAGCGGTATATCTTTGTGGAACGCCGGATATATTGTTGGAGGATAGATGACTTTTGCGCCGAAGTTGCAGAGCTCCATTGCCTCTACATACGAAAGTTTGTCAATCACATAAGCCGAGTCGATGAGTCTTGGGTCAGCGGTCATAAAACCGTCGACATCGGTCCATATTTCGAGAGCTTCGGCATTCAGATTAGCTGCTAAAATTGATGCTGTATAGTCGCTTCCACCGCGTCCGAGGTTAGTGATATGTCCGTCAACATCGGTAGAAATAAAACCGGGGACGAGAGCAATTTTAAAGTCTCTGTTTCTAAATGTCTTATCTACAAGTTTTGCTGTCGTTTCGGTATCGAGAACATTTTTCCCTCCTTCATTGACAGTTTTGATAAAATTACGGGAATCAAAAAGAGTTGCGTCTTTTATTATTTTTGAGATGATAAGACTTGAAAGCCTTTCACCATAGCTGACAACGATATTTAACGTGCGATCTGACAGGTCTTTGATGAGTGAAATGCCGCGATAGATGTTTGAAAGTTCATCAAACAGAACTTCAACTTGTTGTTTAAGTTCGGCACGAACATCATCAGGTACAAGGTTGTCGATTATATCATAATGACGTTTTACTATGTTGTCAAATGATTTTTGATATTCTTGATTCCCTTCAGCGGCAAGTTTCGATGTTGCAATAAGCATATCAGTTACTCCACCGAGGGCTGATACAACAATAACAGCTGGCTTTGAACCGCTTTCAACGATTTGTTTTACATTTTTTAGAGATGCAACGGTACCCACCGATGTACCTCCGAATTTTAATACTTTCATTTTGTATTTTGATTTATGGCAAAGATACAAAAAAAATTGTTAATGAAATCTTTTCACATTAACAAAAAAGAAAAAAGCCTGCTGAAATCATCATTTTTCAGCAGGCTCTTTAAATTAATTATGAAACTTTTACTTGTTTTCGTAATAGAGAGTCATAGTAGTGCGGTCACATACTTCTGCCGGCCCCCAGAACTGAATAGGACCGGGATACATGTAGCAAGTATTTTCAGCCCATTCTTTACGTTTTGAAGCGAATTCAAGGAATGGCTTGCCGTCCAGTTTAACAAGAGCTTTTTGGATAACCGGTTTGAGTTCACCGTTACGACGTTCCATGTTCATCATCATAGTGATAGGAATACCGCCGGCTTTCCATTGAACAGAGGGGAGTGTAAGGTTGCGAACACTTGACATATAACCTGTTACGCCGGCTTCGATAAGGCATGCAGCGTTGAATCCGAGTGCATAGCAGTAATCAGCATCGAAGTTTGAGGGATCGGCACAACGTCCTTCATAACCAAAGAAGTGGTGGAGGGGAGAGAATTTGCCGTTGTATTTGCCAGCCTCTTTCATTTCGCCGAGGCGTTTAGCTACCATTTCGCTAAGTAATTTTTCAGTCTCGATGAGTGAAACCTGAACATTTCCGTGGGGGTCACGGTCAAGGCTGAGCTGACGGGCTACGCCTGCCGGAAGTGATTCATATATTTTTGCGTTATCGGTTGAAAGGTTGGCGATAATCCACTCACGCTGTTTTTCAGCTTCAACTTTAGCAAATTCAGCACCTTTAGATGCGAGAAGATCATTAAGCTCAGCAATAAGTTTCTTGATTGCAGGAATAAATTCAATGAGACCTTCGGGAATAAGGATAGTACCGAAATTCCAACCTTTTGATGCACGGAAAGCAACAACGTCGGCAATCTGTTGAACTACATCATCGAGAGTCATGTTTTTAGCTTCAACCTCTTCAGAGATTATACATACATTTGGTTGAACCTGAAGGGCACACTCGAGAGCAATGTGAGATGCTGAACGACCCATGAGTTTGATGAAGTGATAGTATTTTTTAGCAGAGTTACAGTCACGTTGAATGTTTCCGATAACCTCAGAGTAAACTTTAGTAGCAGTATCAAAACCAAAAGAAGTTTCAATAACGTTGTTTTTAAGGTCACCGTCGATGGTCTTGGGGCAACCGATAACCTGAACGCCTGCACCGATTTCTTTATAATATTCGGCAAGAACGGCAGCGTTGGTATTTGAATCATCACCACCGATAATTACGAGTGCTGAAATGTTGAGTTTGCGAAGAATTTCAAGACCTTTGTCAAACTGATCTTTCTTTTCGAGTTTTGTTCGTCCTGAGCCGATTATGTCAAAACCTCCGGTATTACGATATTGATCGATAATATCTGAAGTAAGTTCGATATATTGATGGTCAACAAAACCGCCGGGACCCATAAGGAAGCCATAAAGACGGCTCTGTTTGTTTATGCTTTTGATTCCGTCAAAGATACCGCTGATAACATTATGTCCGCCGGGAGCCTGACCTCCTGAAAGGATTACACCGACATTAATGGGTTGACCTTGTTTACGTTCTGCAGAAGCTCTTTCGAAAGTGATTTCGGGGAGTCCATAAGTGTTAGGGAAAAGTTTTTTGATTTCATCCTGGTCGGCAACCGATGTGGTGGGTTTGCCTTCAACAACGGTTACAGCTCCTGAAATTTCAACAGGGAGCTTAGGTTGATAAGAAGCACGGGCTGCTTGCAATGCGCTCTTTTTCATACTACGGATTTTCTTTTTTAGAATTGTTTATTGTAATAATTTGATTTTTTTTAGTGGATAACATTATGTTGCAAAGTTACAAAATATTCTTGACACTTTTCAAGAGGAAAGGCTCGCTTTGTTAAAAAAATCATCATTGTAATTAAATTTAACATTTGAATGGCTAAAAACAAAAAAGCCCGCCGAAGCGAGCTTTTATGCAACCCTGCACGCACTTTTCACATGCATCTTACTTACTAACTAACCCTGATATCTTTTGTCTAATTTTAGCTTTATGAAAACTTTATATTTTTTGAATAAGAAAGGGTTAAACGATACTGCGTCAATCATTTTTTATGATGACGTGTAAAAGATAATTTATATTTTATGTGTATCAGACATTACTAAGAGAGGAGTAGAAATGACGATAATGTTGGTGAAAGATATTTTTAATTGGGGTTTAGTTATTGACAAAAATGTCAATTTTAATAAGTATGTTGAATAGATGTTTTATTAGATGGATGTCGGTAATGTTTTGAATGAAGGGTTTATATTTTTCAGCGATGAATTAAGAGTGAACAAATCAGTATGCGATTTGAAAGGGATCAGGTTAGAACTAAAAGTTCAGGTATATAGACTGCTGATGACAATCAAAATTCTTGTAAATTTAAGATTGGATGATAGAAGAGTCTATGGTGTTTATTTTTTGCAAAATTATAATATTGAATTTTAATACCAAATACCCTCTCCTATTTATTAACGTAATTTAACAAATATAATTGTCCAATAATTATTTGAATAAACTTTTTGAATGATTAGGTGAGATATAACAAAAATCTTATGTAAATTTGCACATTATTTATAAACTGATAATTTTAGAACTATTATGAATCGACCGGTTAGAGTAAGATTTGCTCCCTCTCCAACAGGACCACTACATATTGGCGGTGTTCGTACAGCGCTTTACAATTATCTATTTGCTCGTCAGCATAACGGAACAATGATTTTGAGAATCGAAGATACCGACTCTCAACGTTTTGTCCCCGGTGCTGAAGATTATATTAATGAGGCATTGGCTTGGCTTGGAATCGGAATTGATGAAGGTGTTCGCGAGGGCGGAAAATTCGGTCCTTACAAACAGAGCGAACGTCGTGACATATATCGTAAGCACGTTAAACAACTTCTTGATGCCGGTAAAGCATATATCGCTTTTGATACTCCTGCCGAACTTGAAGCTGCTCGAAACGCAAGCCCCAATTTTCAATATGATGCTTCAACCCGTATGTCAATGCGAAACTCTTTGACAATGCCTGCTCAAGAAGTTAAGCGTCTTATAGATGAAGGTACACCTTATGTTGTTCGTTTCCTTATCGAGCCCGGTCGTGATGTAGAAGTTAATGACCTTATTCGTGGCAAAGTCGTAATCAATTCTTCGATTCTTGATGATAAAGTGCTGTATAAGAGTGCTGATGATCTTCCTACATATCATCTCGCAAATATTGTTGACGACCATTTGATGGAGGTTACCCATGTAATCAGAGGCGAGGAATGGCTTCCGTCAGCTCCGCTACATGTGCTTTTATATGAAGCATTTGGTTGGCGAGATACAATGCCCGACTTCGTTCACTTGCCATTGTTGCTAAAGCCCGATGGTAAAGGTAAACTAAGCAAACGTGATGGTGACCGTCTCGGTTTTCCGGTATTCCCTCTTGAATGGCACGACCCCAAATCGGGGGATATTTCATCGGGGTATCGTGAATCAGGTTATTTACCCGAAGCTGTCGTGAATTTCCTCGCACTTCTCGGATGGAATCCGGGTGATGATACAGAAATAATGTCAATGGATGAACTGATTTCAAAGTTCTCGCTTGAACATTGCTCGCGTGCCGGTGCAAAATTCGCTTTTGAAAAAGGTAAATGGTTCAATCATACATATCTTCAGAATATGGATGATTCAACTCTTGCTGAGAAGTTTAAACCTGTATTGCGTGAACATGGTATAGACCCTGACAAATATTCAGATGAATTCCTCACGAAAGTTGTATCGCTTGTTAAAGGACGTATCAATTTTGTCAACGATTTATGGGATCAGGCATCATATTTCTTTATTGAACCTGAAGAATATGAGGCAAAGTCGGTAAAAAAGCGTTGGACACCTGATATGCCCGGACACATGGAAGAACTTATCAAAGTGCTTGAATCAATCGACGATTTTTCATCTGCCGCAGCCGAACCTGTTGTTATCGGTTGGATTGAAAAGAACAATCTTCACATGGGTAATGTAATGAATGCATTCCGTCTGACTGTAGTCGGTAAATGTGTCGGACCCCACATGTTTGACATTACCGAACTCCTTGGTAAAGATGAGACAATCCGCCGTATTAAAAAAGGTATCAATAATATAGTTCCCGTAGAATAAACGTGATAGACAGATGAATCCGATTTATAACAGCATTATCGGACTTTATTCGTTTGGGGCAGGAGTGGCTGCAATGCGTTCTGCCAAAATCAAAAAAATGATTGAAGGACAGATGGTGGCTGTAGAGACTCTACGCGAGAAACTTGCGCCCGGAGATAGACCAATCTGGTTTCATGCCGCATCGCTTGGTGAGTTTGAACAGGGACGCCCAATGATTGAACGTTTGCGCCGGGAGCACCCCGCGTGTAAGATTGTGCTTTCTTTCTTCTCGCCGTCAGGCTATGAAGTACGTAAGAATTATGACAAGGTTGATGCAGTTGTTTATCTTCCGTTCGATAAAAAGAAAGAAGTCGATAAGTTTCTCGATGTTCTAAATCCTTCGATTGCCATATTTATTAAATATGAGATATGGCCAAACTATCTTGAGGCGTTGTATAATCGTGATATTCCCGCATATCTGATATCGGCTATTTTCCGTCGTTCCCAGATTTATTTTAAGTCATACGGAACAATGATGCGTAACGTTTTGAAATTGTTCAAGCATATATTTGTACAAGATGAAGATTCGGAAAAACTGTTGTCAGGTATAGATATTAATAATGTGACAATTGCCGGAGATACTCGTTTTGACAGAGTAACAGATGTTATGAAATCAACGGTTGATATTCCCGGAATGACTCAATTTAATAAGGGCAGGGGAGCCGACTTGATTTTTGGAAGTAGTTGGGCTGAAGATGAGCAACATTATATCGAATGGCTCAACAATAATCTGTCTGCTACATTTATAATTGCACCTCACGAATTTGATGATGAACGTTTGAAAAAACTACGCGATTCAATAACCGGTAATGTCGTTTACCTTTCTCAATATGAGAAAATGTTTAGAAATGACGGACAACCATCCCGTAGCAGTGACCCTGCGCTGATTCGTGGCATTATAGTTGATTCATTTGGTAAACTGTCATCGCTCTATCGCTTTGCTCGGGTAGCATATATTGGTGGAGGCTTTGGCGTTGGAATTCATAATATAAATGAAGCTGCTGTTTACGGCATTCCTATCGTTTTTGGACCGAAGTTCGCAAAATTTAAGGAGGCCCGTGACTTGGTTAAACGAGGAGGGGCATTCGCTTGTCAGAATAAAGCTGATGTGCAAGCCAATCTTTCACGTTTAACGCTTGATGAGTCGGCTCGAAATGAAGCCGGGAAAATTGCCGGAGATTATATTAAGGAAAATATCGGTGCAACAGATCAAATATTTCCCAAAATCTTTAAGTAACATAGTAAATAAAAATAACAAAAGCCACGCATCAGCGTGGCTTTTGTTATGAGGTTCCTAGCAGATTCGAACTGCTGTAAACGGTTTTGCAGACCGGTACCTAACCACTCGGCCAAGGAACCATCAACTAACCTTTATCGGTTTTGCGTTGCAAAGGTAAGGCTTTTATTTTAATCCACCAAATTTTTTTTATAATTACAAATTGGTGTGATTGTGCAAAAATACTAATCGGCTTGAAGTCAAATTGATATTAAATTTCAATTGTCTGTGGTTCAACTTCAGGATCGTGGGTTGATAAAGATGCGATGCAATCTGATGACAAACTTTGCTCTCTTACCCACCGGAGCGATTTGAGCTGATCGCTACGGTTGTTGTAGATTCCGGGAAGAACCATTTCTCGCCATGAGCGTGCCGAGTATGCGCTGTCTGATGTCAGCAATACATATTTACCGTCATCGTTTGTGATTTTGACAGCTACCAATCCGTCAGAATGTCCCGGCAGGTTGATAAGCTCAACCGAATGATCTCCAAACAAATCATACGACTTGTTAAACGGACCGCGGTCGCTGTTCCACTGATATAGAGTCATTGGAACATCTCGCCAAAGTGATGATTGATAACGTACACGATTAGAGGTTGAACCGCTCATGGCAGCCTGCATCTCGGCGTCCGAAACAAGAATGTGTCGGGCATGGGCTACCTGAGACACGCCACTTACGTTCTCACAATCAAGGTGAGATATAATTACATAGTCGATGTCACACGCTTTATATCCCATTTCTTGAAGCTGCTCATCAATTGCTTGACCTTTGGGGAGCATACCTTGATTTAAACGGGCGAGCATTTTTGAACCGAGAACGGTAGCTTGAAGTTTTTTGTCATATTCACCCGTCGGACTGATGCGTCTGTCCCAGCCTGTATCAACAAGAATCAGGCCTTTAGGATGCTCGATAAGGTAACTTGAAACGGGAAGCCATACCCATTGTTCTGAAGGAACGGTTAATCCCATAACCTTTAGTTTACCAACGTTATTGTCATCATAAGGCACATAAGGTGATACGCAAATCATGCCGGTTTTGAGAACGTGTATTTTAGTCATTGTAGCACATTTTTAAAATTGTAGCAGATGTTTTACTATTAAAACAATATTTAAACTATTTTAGTTTTCAGCAATGTTCACATTTTTATTGTTATTTTCGTTCTTTTGCCAATATTTTTTATTGTATTTAGCTTCGCTTTTGTGAAAATTTCGTAACTTTGCCGAAAACCAATACTAAAATGAACAGCAATAGTCTCGTTTCAATTGCCGACCTCTCCAAAGATGAGATTCTTCATATTTTGGAGCAGACTCGCTATTTTGAGGAACATCCCAATCACAAAATTCTTGACGGTAAAGTTGTGGCTACTCTTTTCTTTGAGCCATCAACTCGTACTCGTCTCAGTTTTGAAACAGCTGCAAACCGACTTGGTGCGCGTGTAATCGGATTCTCTGACAAGGGAACTACAAGTACTTCAAAAGGCGAAACATTAAAAGATACAATCAAGATGGTCAGCAATTATGTTGACCTTATTGTTATGAGACACTATCTTGAGGGTGCGGCTCTTTATGCTACCGAGGTCACTGATATTCCTATTATCAATGCCGGTGACGGTTCTAACCAGCATCCATCTCAAACAATGCTCGACCTGTATTCAATCTATAAAACGCAGGGTCGTCTTGAAAATCTTACCATTACAATGGTTGGTGATTTGAAATATGGTAGAACGGTTCACTCGTTGCTTATGGCGATGAGATATTTTAATCCGACTTTTAATTTTGTTGCTTGCAATGAGTTACGTATGCCTGACGAATATATCGATTTTTGTAACGATCACGGAATCAAGTATAATGTAAGTTGCGATTTCTCTCCTGAAATTATAAATTCAAGCGACATTATTTATATGACGCGAGTTCAACGTGAACGCTTTACCGATATAATGGAGTATGAGAAAGTTAAAGATTTATACAATCTCAACAATGCCATGCTCAACGACAGTAAAGACAACTTACGCATTCTACATCCATTACCTCGTGTTAACGAAATTAATCCCGATGTTGACGATAATCCAAAAGCTTACTATTTCCAGCAAGCGCGTAATGGTTTGTTCACTCGCCAGGCTTTAATTTGCAATGCGCTCGGAATTGATATACTTAAACAGTAAAATTTGCCATATCAATATATGAATACTTCAAAAAAAGAACTCGCTGTTGCTGCTCTTCAAAACGGAACGGTTATTGACCATATCCCGTCAGAGATGCTATTTAAGGCAGTTAAACTTCTTGGCATCGAATCGCTCGGAACTCAGTTGACAATCGGTAATAATTTGGCAAGCAAAAAACTTGGAACAAAAGGTATTATCAAGGTTGCTGATGTTTATTTCCCCGAAGCTGTTCTAAATCGTTTGGCACTTATTGCACCCGATGCTGTTGTGAATATAATTCGCGATTTTGATGTTGTGGAAAAGTTGCGTGTCAGTTTGCCCGAAACAATTGTTGGTATTGTGCGTTGTGATAATCCTAAATGTATTTCAAACAACGAACCGATGGCAACACGTTTCCATCTGATAGACCGTGCTAATGGAGAATTGCGTTGCCATTATTGTGGACATTCAGTAAATACAACTGATGCTACAATTATTTGATTGACATGAAGCAGAGTTGGCGCCCCGGTAATATGGTTTATCCGCTTCCTGCGGTTATTGTTACCTGTGGAGATTCGGTTGAAAACAGCAATATGTTGACAGTTGCTTGGGCCGGAACCATCTGCTCAGACCCTGCTATGTGTTCAATATCAGTTCGTCCTGAACGATTCAGCCACCATTTTATTAAGGAAAATATGGAATTCACCATAAACCTTACAACTGTAGATATGGCTTATGTGACAGATTGGGTGGGTGTAAAATCGGGACGAGATTTTGATAAATGGACTGAAACCGGGTTAACACCCTGCAAAGGTCAGACAGTCAAATGTCCCTATATAGAGCAGTCTCCAATTTCGATAGAATGTAAGGTAGAGTCGATAATATCTCTTGGCTCACATGATATGTTTATTGCTCGTATTACAAACGTATTGGCAGACGAACGTTATATCGAGCCGGAAACCGGACGGTTTAATCTTGAAAAAGCTCGCTTGATTGCTTATTCTCACGGACAATATTATTCGCTTGGAGAGAATCTCGGTCATTTTGGCTGGAGTGTAAAGAAAAAATAAACCGAAATATTACCTTGGCTAAACTCAATAAATTTAAAACATCTAAACTTAAAATAATGGAAAGAGATAAAGTAATTTTTGACATCATTCAGCGTGAACATGAACGCCAGAAGAAAGGTATCGAACTTATTGCATCTGAAAACTTCGTCAGTGATGAGGTTATGCAAGCTATGGGTTCATGCCTCACGAACAAATATGCTGAAGGTTATCCGGGACATCGTTATTATGGCGGTTGCCAAGTCGTTGATGAAGCTGAGACCGTTGCCATCGAACGTGTTAAAAAGCTTTTTGGCGCGGAATATGCTAATGTTCAGCCCCACTCGGGTGCTCAAGCCAATATGGCAGTATTCATGACTGTGCTTAATCCCGGCGATAAATTCCTTGGTCTTAACCTTTCTCATGGTGGTCACCTTTCACACGGAAGCCCTGTCAACTTCTCAGGTCTCATGTTTAACGCACTTGAATATAACGTTAAAGAAGATACCGGAACTGTTGACTATGATCAGATGGAAGAAGTTGCTCGTCGCGAACGTCCTAAATTGATTATTGGTGGTGCAAGTGCCTATACTCGCGAATGGGATTATGCACGTATGCGTCGTCTTGCTGACGAAATTGGCGCTATCCTAATGATTGATATGGCTCACCCTGCAGGTCTTATTGCTGCCGGTTTGCTTGACAATCCCGTGAAATATGCCCATATTGTTACATCTACAACCCACAAAACACTTCGCGGACCTCGTGGTGGTCTCATTCTTCTTGGAAAAGATTTTGAAAATCCATTTGGAAAAGTTACTAAGAAAGGCGAAGTGCGCATGATGTCATCTCTTATTGACTCTGCAGTGTTCCCGGGCGTTCAGGGTGGACCTTTGGAACATGTAATTGCAGCCAAAGCTGTTGCGTTTGGCGAAGCATTGACTCCTTCGTTTAAGGAATATCAGCAACAGGTTAAAGCTAATGCCGCTGAGATGGCTAAAGCACTCGTTGACAAGGGTTACAAAATTGTTTCGGGTGGCACTGATAACCACTGTATTCTTGTTGACCTCCGTACTAAATATCCTGAACTTACAGGTAAAGTTGCTGAGAAAGTTCTCGTTGATGCTGATATTACCGCCAACAAGAATATGGTACCGTTTGACTCTCGCTCTCCATTCCAGACATCAGGTATCCGTCTCGGTACTCCGGCAATTACAACTCGTGGTGCCAAGACCGACTTGATGGGTGAAATTGTTGAGATGATCGATACTGTTCTTTCAAATCCTGAAAACGAGAAGATTATCACTTCGGTTCGTGAGAAGGTCAATAAGACTATGGCCGATTATCCTATCTTTGCATATTAATTTTAATCAGTTTTGTATTTTAATCCCATGTTGCCTTTGGCGGTATGGGATTTTTTTGTGCCATTTTTCTCTTAAATTGGTATAAAGGTTAAAAAAATAAGGCGTGTCTATTCATTGTTAGCGTCTAAATTTGTAAATTTGCAAGATATTATTCATAACAGTGAAATCAATTAAATTTTCATATATATTATTCTCTTGCCTCGTTAGCTTGATAGTTATATTGAGCAACGAGATAAAAGCAGCGACACCCAAGCCCGCCGGTAAACAGTTTGTACTTGTTCTTGATGCCGGCCATGGTGGTAAAGACTCCGGTGCCGTTGGACGTATAACCACTGAAAAAACAATCAATCTTGATGTTTCTTTGCTTGTGGGGCGTAAACTTGAGAAGGCATTCGGTGATAAACTGAAGGTAGTCTATACCCGTGATAAAGACAAATATCTTTCATTGATGGAGCGTGCAAAGATAGCCAATAAATCTCACGGTAACTTTTTTGTATCGATTCACGTTAACTCACTTGATAAAAGAAATCGTAACCGAGCCACAATTAAAGGAGCGAGTGTTTATACACTCGGTTTACATAAATCAGCCGATAACCTGGATGTCGCGCAGCGTGAAAATGCGGTAATGACTCTTGACGATAACTTTGAAGAAACGTACGAGGGTTTTGACCCGCATTCGGCAGAGAGCTATATCATTTTTGAATTTTCTCAAAATCTCCACATGGCTCAAAGCGTGCGTCTCGCGGATGAAATCCAAAATCGCCTTATAACAGAGGCCGGACGAGCCGACAGGGGAGTACGTCAAGCCGGATTTTGGGTTCTCTGGGCAACCGGAATGCCATCGGTTCTCGTTGAGCTCGACTTTATATGTAATCCCGATCAAGAAAAATTCCTTGATTCAAGTGAAGGTAAAGAAAAAATGGCAAATGCAATTGCCGGTGCGTTGAGCAAGTATATTGCTTCGACAATTGGTGTTGCCGCCCCTGCGATTGAGAAAAATACAAGAACTGAGAATAGGGTAGAGGAGGCTCTAAAGACACAAGCGGTTGAAGTCGCAGAAGATGAGGTCCTTGAATCAACCGAGACTGCTCAGCCCGAAGTAAAAGTTCAGCCGTCAGAAAAAGTTTATAAGATACAGTTCTTGACTTCGTCTAAGAAATTAAGAGACTCAGCTCCCGAACTTAAAGGATTGAAAAACGTTGATTTTTATATGGATCATAACGTTTACAAATATACCTATGGTTCGTATTCAAAGAAAGATGAGGCTCAAGCCGAACTTAATAATGTAAGAAAAACGTTTAAAGAAGCCTTTGTGATTGCATTGCGCGACGGTAAACGAGTTGACTTATAATCCAATCAGATAATATTAACTAATTAGAAATATACCACATTATGAAAAATGGACGTAAAAACGAGATAGTAATTGGAATATGCGTTATTCTGGCTCTCTGTTTTCTGTTTTACGGAATTGACTATCTCAAGGGTATGAACGTATTTAAGCCTGCCAATTATTACGAGGTAACATATACCGATGTTAAAGGGCTGAGCGTTTCTGCTCCGGTTACTGTCAATGGTTATAAAGTCGGACAGGTTGTCTCTATTCAATATGAATATGATAATCCCGGACATATCAGTGTTGAATTAAGCCTTAATAAAGAACTTAAGATCCCTCAGGGTTCTAAAGCTGTTATTGAAAGTGATATGCTTGGGACTGCTTCAATTGTTCTCAAAATGGCTCCAAATCAAAATTTTCATAAGGTTGGTGCTAAACTGATTGGTGAAACATCGGCAGGAATGATGGATAATATCTCACAGAACTTGATGCCATCTGTTGCTGAAATATTTCCTAAAATAGATTCTTTGATTACGGCTCTTAATACACTTGTTTCGGATCCTGCTCTTTTAAAATCAGTTAAACGCCTTGATGGTATGACTGCCGGTCTTGATGAAACAATCAATAAGATAAACAAATCAATGAACGGGCTTCCTGCTATAGTTAATAATGTAGACGCATCAACTGCCAACCTCAAAACGCTGTCTGAGGATTTGTCTACATTGTCAGCAGAACTTAAGACACTCCCTGTTGACTCTTTATTTAATAATGTGAATGTCATATCTCAAAATCTTGCAGAGATGTCTCATGAGTTGAATAATCCGAACTCAACACTGGGTTTAATTATGAAAGACCCTGCGCTGTATAACAATCTCAATAAAACAGTTCAAAGTCTCGACTCTCTCTTTGTTGATATCAAGAAAAATCCCAAACGTTATATCAGTATAAAATTATTGTAATAATTTTGTATTGTTTATTTAGACTTATTCTAAATAAATAAAAATCACGCTTTCTCTCAGAAGTCGGCTATATATGGGAGTTAGCGTGGTTTTTAATTACTGAATAATTATAATAAAGAAAATCTCGCTAACGCAAAACACCATTGGAATCTCCTGTGAAATAGATGGTTATCTTGCGTCTCTAAAGTGTTGGTTGAGCTTGTTTTGAAGTTTTACTTTAATGTGCTGAAATATAGCATACTTGTAATTATTTTCTAAATTCCAAAAAAAAATGCACTTGTTTTTATAAAAAAAAAGTTGGAATTTTGTAGTGCAAAATAAGCAAGCTATTATCAAAAAAATGAATAACGATAAACAGAAGTGGAACGAATGTCTCTCAATCATCAGAGATGTTATACCGGAGGAGCAGTTCAAATGTTGGTTTGAACCGATCTATCCTGTAAGTTTTGTTGATGATAGATTAACCATTTCTGTTCCATCGTCTTATTTTGCCGAGCACATCGACGAACGATATATTAGGATACTTGGTCCGGTTCTGCATCGAGTATATGGTCCAAAAGTAAAACTTGAATATAGTTATAAGGTTGTTAATGATGCTCCCGAGTCGGTAAATGTTAGAAGTGAGAATCCTTCACCTGCTATCAAATCAGGGTTACCTGCCGCAAATCCATTTAATGTAGAGTCTGTTCCTGAGATTGACTCACAATTAAATCCTAAATATACTTTTGAGAATTACTGCGGAAGTATGTGTAATAAAGTTGCACGTGCAATTGGTATGACAATAGGGGATGACCCTTCGGTTAAGACATTTAACCCATTATTTATAATAGGTCCTTCAGGGTCCGGTAAAACTCACCTCATGCATGCTATCGGCATCCGCATAAAAGAACGTCAGCCATTACATCGAGTTCTTTATGTAACTGCCCGTTTGTTTGAAAGCCAGTTTACGACAGCGTCACTTAAAGGAAGAATTAATGACTTTATCTATTTTTATCAAAGTATAGATACACTCATTATTGACGATATTCAAGATCTTATCGGAAAAGATAAGACCCAGAACGCATTTTTCCATATATTCAATCATTTGCACCTTAACAATAAGCAGATTATCATGTCAAGTGATTGCCCGCCATCTCAGATGAAAGGATTGTCAGAGCGCATGATGACTCGTTTTAAATGGGGTATGACCGTTAAACTTGATCGACCCGATTTTGAGTTGCGTCGTGAGGTATTGTTGCAAAAAGCACAAACTGAAGGTTTAAATCTTTCAAACGAGATAATTGACTATATTGCTGAAAATGTTACCAATAGCATTCGTGAAATTGAAGGTGTTATGCTTTCGATTGTGACACATGCGGCTATTCTTAATGTAGATATTACCATTGATTTGGCTCGCAACGTGATTAATAACGCTATAAGAATGAACGCATCTACCACACCTCAAATTAACTTTGAGATGGTCACACAGAGTGTTAGTAGTTATTATAACATTGATCCGGATGCGATTTATACCAAAAATCGCAAACGTGAAATCTCGGATGCACGTCAAATGGTAATGTTCCTTGCAAAGAAACATGCAAAAATGCAGTCTGTAACGATTGGCACACGTTTGTCGCGTTCTCATTCAACTGTTCTCTATGCTATAAAACAGATTGAAGAACGTATGCCGTTTGAAAAGCAACTGCAAGAAGATGTTGCGGCAATTGAGAAACTCATTAATTCGCCCCAAAAGTAAGTTCGAACTTAAAATTTTTGTTGATTTTCTTTGTAGTTAGGAAAATAATTCATAACTTTGCACTCGCAAAAAATGGTTTGCCCCAATGTGAAAATATTTATGGCGGGATAGCTCAGTTGGTTAGAGCGTCGGATTCATAACCCGGAGGTCCCGAGTTCAATTCTCGGTCCCGCTACTAAAGACAGCTTAAAGGCTGTCTTTTTTTGTTTATAGCTTTGAATAAAATGGTACAGATCGGTTATTATGTCAAAAATTTTATATCAGTAAGATTTTCCAATGTTATTTAAAAAAATAAACTTATCTTTGCATTATCGAATAAATAACTTCAAAATCTAATATAAAATGCTTGAAAAAGAAACTCGTCAGGCAATCATAGCTCTAATGAATCGGGAAATTGTACCGGCAATGGGTTGTACTGAACCGGTTGCTGTTTCACTTTGTACAGCTAAATGTTATGAAACCCTTGGAGCTACTCCTGTCAGTATTAATGTTAGACTTAGCGCAAACATATTGAAAAATGCGATGGGTGTCGGTATACCCGGAACAGGTATGATTGGTCTTCCGATTGCCATCGCACTTGGTGTTATAATCGGAAAGTCTGAGTATGAGCTCGAAGTGTTACGTGATGTTACTCCCGAAGCAGTTGAAAAGGGAAAATCTTTGATTGACAGTAAAATCATCAATATATCTCTCAAGGAAAATATTTCAGAGAAACTGTATATTGAGGTTGAGATGACTGATGCTGAAGGTAATTGTGCAACTGCAGTAATTTCGGGAGGTCACACAAACTTTATCTATGTATCGCTTAATGATAAAGTCTTATTTGAAAAGGAAGTTGCGTCTGTCGGAAGTAATTCAGATAACGACTTGAAGTTAAACTTTCGCATGGTATATGATTTTGCAATGACAACTCCGATTGAAGAATTGGAATTTATCCTTGAAGCGCGTCGACTTAATAAAAATATCGCAAAACAATCATTCCAAGGAAAATACGGACATTCTGTCGGTCGCACAATAATGTGTCAACGTGAACAGAAACTGATGGGTGACAGCATTTTCTCGCATATTCTCGCCTACACAACAGCCGCTTGCGATGCTCGTATGGGCGGTGTTCCCGCTGCTGTAATGAGTAATAGCGGCAGTGGCAACCAAGGTATTGCGGCAACTATGCCTGTAGTTGTTTATGCCGAAGAAATGAATGCGACTGAAGAACAAACAATTCGTGCGCTAACGCTGAGCCATTTGACGGTTATTTATATTAAACAAAGTCTTGGTCGACTTTCGGCATTATGTGGTTGTGTAATTGCTACAACTGGCTCGGCTTGCGGTCTATGCTATTTGATGGGCGGTAACTATGATGAAATTAGTGCCACAGCTAAAAATATGGTTGCCAATCTGACCGGAATGATTTGTGACGGTGCTAAACCGAGTTGCGCAATGAAACTTTATAGTGGGGTTTCGACCGCTGTTATTTCAGCTGTAATGGCTCTTGAAGGGCATCAGGTCACTGCCGTTGAAGGAATAATTGATGATGATGTTGATAAAACAATTCAAAATCTGACCAGCATCGGTCGTGATGGAATGAACGAAACCGATCGACTTATTTTAGATATTATGACTTCAAAAAATAAGTAATTTAAACTATATCATAAAAAGGAAGAGCCTCATTTGGGGCTCTTCCTTTTTATGATATTTTGATTATTGTTTAACCTCTGATAATTTCTGTATCGGCTGAAACAATTGGCTTTGTACTCTCATCAGCACAAAGAACAACCAATAGGTTCCCTGCAAGACGAGATTTGTGTTCATCACTGAATTTGACATCTTCTTCATCAAGACGGGTGAGAGCCATTTTTACCATTGTAACCGCACCGTCAACAATTTTTTCACGAGCCGACAGAATCGCCGAAGCTTGCTGACGACGTAACATTACTGCTGCGATTTCGGGTGCGTAAGCAAGATAATTGAGGCGTGCTTCAACTACCTCAATTCCAGCCATAAAAAGCCGTTCGTTAATTTTTTGTTCAAGCAATTCATTGATTTCATCGCCACCATCGCGCAGAGTCAAATCTCCGCTTGAGGCATCATCGTTATCATAGGCATAACGGCGAGTTACGTCGCGTAACGCGGCATCGCTTTGGATGCGTACAAATGTCTCAAGGGCACGGTCATTAACATGGCTGTTGGCGCCAAGTGATTGTGAGTCAATATCAAAAATCGCACGATAAGTGTCTTTGATACGCCAAACAAGAACCATTCCAATTAGAACCGGGTTCCCAATTTTATCATTTACTTTGATTGGCTCAATATCCATGTTGTGCATTCTCAACGATAGATGTTGACGTTTCATAAGCGGATTGATCCATAGATAGCCTACTCGGCGACATGTCCCGGCATATTTTCCGAAGAAAATCAGAATTGTCGATTGGTTAGGTTCTTGAATGACAAATCCTGAGAGCATGAAGATAATTATTACTGCCATTACAAAAATAGCAATTCCATAATAGACCTTTTCATTTGCTATAAAACGAATTGTACATGCTACTGTAAGGGTAGCAAGTGCAATTATAATCAGCCATGCCAAAAATCCGTTAAGTACCATTCCGGGGTACTCACGTTCTTTATTTTCAGATTTGTTTTCTGAAATATTACCGGTTGCGTTCTCAGACATAATTAATCAGTTTTTATGTTGTATTAAAGTGTTGTTTAAACTAAAAAGATTAAATTTGCAATCTACTTAAAAATAAAAGATATGATAAAACAAATAATGCTCAGATTACCTCAATGGCTTTTTTCAATAATCGTGCTTTTGGCGATTCTTTATTTGACCTTAGTTCCTAAGCCATTACCTGACACAAATATCAGATTGTTTCCTCATGTCGATAAAGTAGTTCATGCAATTATGTTTGGAGGATTATATTTTTGTCTTGTTCTTGACTTTTTAAGAAATCGAGCTCTCTGTCATCAGAGCTATATCATACCGTTTTCAATTAATATCACATTCTTTTTATCGTGTATTGCGCTCGGTGGTCTGATTGAGCTCATTCAAAGTTGGCTCGGTTTCGGGCGCAGTTGTGATATTTATGATTTTTATGCCGATACAGCCGGAGTGATTTTGTTTGCTACTTTTTCTAAAAAAGTTGTATGCTCTTGGTTTAAATGATCCCTCTGAGCTCATTTATATCGCTTACGTTATGACGGTGACAATAATCGTCTATCTCATCAACAATTTTAGAAGTTACCGTCGGGTCAACAAAGTTGTATGTCCCAACTTGTATTGCCGTTGCACCTGCCATGATAAATTCCAACGCATCTTTACCGGACGTGATACCGCCAAGACCTATTATCGGAATTTTTACTGCTTTGGCAACTTGCCAAACCATTCTGACAGCAATCGGACGCACAGCCGGACCTGATAGTCCACCTGTAATAGTTGACAGGTAAGGGCGTTGACGTTCTACATCAATTGCCATTCCAAGCATTGTGTTGATGAGCGAAACCGAGTCGGCACCTTCTGCTTCTACAGCTTTGGCGATTGACGCTATATCAGTTACATTGGGCGAAAGTTTGACAATCAAAGTTTTATTAAACGCATTTCTTACCGCTTTGGTAACTGATGCGGCTCCTTCACATGTCGTACCGAATGCCATTCCCCCTTGTTTAACATTAGGGCATGATATGTTAACTTCTATGGCGTTGATGCGTTCAAGCGGAGCAAGTCGACGTGCAACTTCGACATAATCATCAATTGAAGCACCTGAAACATTTACAATAATTTCAGAGTCTATATCGAGCAGTGTCGGATAAATATTGTTGATAAAATAGTCAACACCTTTATTTTGCAATCCCACGGCATTAAGCATTCCCGACGGGGTTTCTGCCATTCGTGGATAGTCGTTACCTTCGCGTGCATTAAGTGTAGTTCCTTTAACTATAAATCCGCCAAGACGGTTAAGATCTACAAAGTCGGCAAACTCAGTTCCATATCCAAATGTTCCGGATGCGGTCAGTACCGGATTTTTGAGCTTTAATGAGCCTATTTCTACATTTAATCTTGCCATGTCAGTTGATTTATTTCAAACACCGGACCTTCGGTGCAAACACATACATTTCCTTTAGTAGTTCTTTCTACGCAACACAAACAAGCTCCAACACCGCATGCCATCATGTTTTCAAGCGAAACAAAACATTGAGTAGAGCTTTTACGTGCATTACGGGCAACTCCTTTCATCATCGGGGCAGGACCACAGCAATAAATACGATCCCATTTCTCGTCCCAGACTTTGTTTTGAGTTACGAGTCCCGGGTCTCCTGCAGAGCCATCGTCAGTTGAGATGTAAACAGTGCCATATTCTTTTAAGTTGTCAATCATAAGAAGCTCATCTTTTGTGCGCGCTCCAATTAAATAATTGACATCAAGACCGTTGTCTCGTAAAATTTTACCAAGATAGAGCAGGGGAGCTGTGCCAACACCTCCACCAACGAGTAAAACTCGACCGGTTGCATCTTCAACAGGAAATCCGTTACCCAAAGGCATAACCATATTGAGTACATCTCCAGGCTTTGACGATAACAGATGTTCAGTTCCATTACCGGCATTACGAATTAGTAACCATAGTTCATTTGTTACTTTATCGACAAAGTTGATTGAAATCGGACGTCTTAAAAAAGTAGTCTTTGAACCGTCAACGCTTACCTGGACAAATTGTCCGGCTGCGATTTCGGGCAATTGACTTCCGTTTGCCGGTGTGAGTTTCAATAACCCGAATCGTCCACCAAGCTTTTCGTTGTGTCTGACAACAAAGTCAAGTATATATTTTTTCATTAAAATATGTGATAAGCAGTTTCTATCGCAAAGATACTCATTATTTTCCAATCACTAACGTTAATTTGTATAACATTGAAAATTATTTGCTAATTTTGCAGGCATTTTAATAAAAATCACATTCCCCAACTAAGCTATGACATCGACACTCAAAAAAAGTAACAAGATAGACATGCTTAACGGACCATTAATGGGCAAAATTTTACTGTTTGCTTTACCATTGATGGCAAGTGGAGCATTGCAACAGTCATTTAACTCGGTCGATGTTGCTGTTGTCGGTCGATATTGTAATCCTCAATCTCTTGCCGCTGTTGGTAGCAACGGTATGATTATCAGTCTTATTGTCAATCTTTTTATAGGTATTTCGGTAGGCGCGAACGTGGTGATTGCACACTATATCGGTCGAAAAGACAATATGGCGGTCAAGAAGGCGGTTGACACCGTGATGTCGCTTGCAATTATCTGTGGGGTCATTCTTCTGTTTTTTGGTGTGGCGACTGCTCGCCCTATTCTTGAAGCTATCTCAACTCCACATGATGTGATAGATTTAGCAACGGTTTATCTGCGTATATATTTTCTTGGTATGCCGTTTTTTATGATTTATAATTTCGGTTCAGCCATATTGCGTAGTATCGGTGACACACGTCGCCCATTCTATTGTCTTGTTGCCGGTGGAATTGTTAATGTGATACTAAATCTGGTTCTTGTGCTGTTTTTTGATATGGGTGTAGCCGGTGTTGCTATTGCTACAGTAGCCTCAAACGTAGTGAGTGCTTTGTTGTTATTGGTAATTTTGGCACGAGAAGAAGAACCCTATCGTGTTAACATTTTCCGTTTTTTGGTCTATCGCCCGGAGCTGGGTAAAATGCTGAAGATTGGTATGCCTGCCGGTATTCAAGGCATGGTATTCTCATTCTCAAACATATTTATCGTTTCAGGAATCAATACTTTTGGTGCAGCCGGTTCGGCAGGTTCAGCGGCTGCTCTCAACTTTGAATATTATTGCTATTTCGTTATTGTCGCTTTTAATAGTGCGGCAGTTGCTTTTACTGGTCAAAACTATGGTGCCGGTAAAATTGAGCGTTGTAATCGTGTGTTTTCATTATGTTCGATTATGGCACTTGTGGGATGTGCGCTCCTCAATGTCTTGATTGTGTGGCAAAAAGAATTTTTTATTTCATTTTTCACTAACGATCCTGAAGTTGCCCGCTTTGGCTACATACGTTTGACTGTTGTCTTATTATTTCAGTTCGTTGCTACATCTTATGAGGTTTCCGGAGCTTGTATGCGCGGACTTGGATATTCTATGACTCCGACTGTGTTGACGATTTTTGGTACATGTCTGTTACGTATTGCATGGGTCTATTTATTCCATCATACCACAATTATTGAGGGAATGAATGCACTCTTGTTGGTTTACCCAATTAGTTGGACGTTAACAGGAATATCGGTTCTCACGGCTTACTTTATTATTCGCCGAAAAGCATATAGAAAAATAACGGTTTGACAGCACTATTAAGTAATGCCATTTAAGGTATTACAGGTTATTGGTTGAGATCACTTTCTTTAACCATTTGCATAAGCGTATCGCTTGGAACTACAATATCAACTTTTTCTCCGATTTTGTCAATATCATATAAATACACAAGGCCATATCCAAGTTGAGCCACTTGTCTTAATTCACGTCCGCGACGGGGGTGGTTAAGCAATTCAGAAATATTGTAGTATATGGCGTGTTCGATAGAATCTTTTTCTGTTTCAAGGCTTTTACCTCTGAAATCACTGTCAATGCGATAGTTGTATAAGATGTTGTTGTCTAATATTTCAACACCTTGAATATAAATACCCGGACCGATTTCGCGAGGACACATCGCATTTTCAAGAGCTATTCTGGCTGAGGTTTCAGTGCTGTCCCGCTGAAAAATAGTAGCTTGATTTTCGAGTTCTTGTCGTAGTTCCTTATTTGATATTTTAAAATTGGCAGTCTGGTTGTTATTTTGATTTGTATAAATAACGTTAAGTGATGCTTTGGCATTAACCATTGCGTTCAGTAAGCGAGCAGCCGATAGATCATTGAATGAAAGACGTAAGCAGTCGAGTTGTAAGTCTCGGTGTTCTCTTAACTTATCTACATCTGTAAGATGCCCGTCAGCAACTAAATCCATTGTCACAATATTTGATAATTGGTCATATTCAACAGACAACAGATCTCCAGCCGGACCTTCGTTAAGAGGGCACGCAAAATTTATATCCTTAACTATTTCCTGGAGATCTATCACATTTTGTGAAGTACATCCCAATAAAGTCAGGAAAATCAAGGATATAAAAGGTGCTTTTATAAGTTTCATCTGTGCTAATTTTCTTTATTTTTGCAAATTTACACATTTTTTTAATTTAATCGGCTTTTTTATCATCTAAATTATCAACTTTTAAACTTTCAAGATAAAGTTTATCGTTCAAATTTAAACTTTATCACTTTTCCATAATGCGAAGTGTATTCTCCGGTGAATGTTGAACCGTCAGCACTTAATATCCCGTCAAATTTACCGATAGCAACTCTCCCTTCGAGAAAATCAGTAAGAATGAAATGAAAACTGTTGTCAGGATTTAAAATTACACCACGAACCTTGACAAGATAATTGGTAGTTGAGGAAGAACTGGGATATCGACATCCTTCTCCATTTCCAAGATCTATCTCAAAAATTGTCGGAATAGATCCGAGTCGTCCCTTCATTTTTAATTTCCCAAATTGAGACAATTGTTTGATAGCCGGATCTGCGTTTTCTGAAAATGGGTTATATAGTTCGATTTCGGGCTCATTATCGGTATCCTCATTTGTAAAAATATAATGCAGACACAAGCCGATAGTAATTACAACGGTTATGAATATAATACTGATAATTATTTCAAGTAAGTGTCGTCGAATCGGAGATTTTTTTCGTGGTCTGTGAATAATGAGTGGATACCCAATCGATTCTGTTTTTTTATCGTTTAGTGGAGTAGTTTCTGTATTTTCTATCTTATTCTCTGGCATGATAATATGTAAAATGAAGGGCTTTAATAGCCCTTCATTTATTAGTAATTAGTAGTTTGGAGTTATCTGAAATTTTCAAGAAGAGTCGTCATGGCAGTGATGATGCCGTCACCATCTTTTCCGCCGGCTTGTGCAAATCCCGATTGACCACCACCACCACCTTTGATGGCTTTGGCTGCTTCGCGAATCATTGTTGAGGCATTATGACCTGACGCAACAATATCGTCGGTCAACATGACGGTAAGTAACGGTTTACCTGATACATCTACAGTTGCACCGAGGAAAACGGTTTTTTCAGGTGAAAGACGACGGACAGCAAATGCTACATTTTTAACAACATCCGGGAGGCGTACCCCTGAAAGTTCTACAATTTTAATATCATTTATTACACGCGCTTTTTCAAGGAGTTCACGTGATAGATTGTTGACTTTTTCTTGGAAATATTCTTCTGCCTTAGCTTTGAGGTCGGCGTTTTCTTCAATAGACTTTTTGATTGCTGCTCCAAGATCAGGCGCATTGTTGAACATCTGTGAAATGTTGCGTAGTTCGTCAGTCATGTGGTTTATTGATTCCTCGACTTTTGCACCAGTAATTGCTTCGATACGACGAATACCTGCTGCAATAGAGCTTTCTGACAAAATTTTAATCATTCCGATATTACCGGTATTATCAACGTGTGTACCACCACAAAGCTCAATTGAGTCTCCATATTTAATAACACGCACTTCGTCACCGTATTTCTCGCCAAAGAGTGCCATGGCTCCCATTTCAACTGCTTTTGAAATAGGCATATTGCGGTGTTCATCACGAGATATGGCTGCTCTGACTTTTTTATTGGCAAGTTGTTCAACTTTGCGAATTTCTTCGGGTGTCATTTTCTGGAAGTGCGAGAAGTCAAATCGAAGTAGGTCGGGCGATACAAAAGAACCCTTCTGTTCGACATGCGTTCCTAAAACTTCTCGAAGTGCTTCATGGAGTAGGTGAGTAGCCGTATGGTTGCAAGATGTAGCTTGACGGCTTTCAGTATCAATAGTTGCTTTAAATGTAGCTTCAACATTTGTCGGGAGTTTGGCCGTCAAATGAACACCCATTCCGTTCTCTCTTTTTGTGTCGAAAATCTCAATTGTTTCATCACCATCAACTAACACACCGCGGTCACCGACCTGTCCACCCATTTCAGCATAGAAGGGTGTTTCAGAAAGAACAATCTGGTAAAATTCGCGGTTTTTTTGTTTTACTTTACGGTAGCGTAGGATTTGAGTATCAGTGCTGAATTTATCATAACCGACAAACTGTTGTTCGCCATCTCTAACAATAACCCAGTCACCGGTTTCTACTGCCGATGCGTTGCGAGCGCGTTGTTTTTGAGCTTCCATCTCTTTATCAAAACCGGCTTGATCAAGTGTCATGCCGTTTTCTTTGAGAATAAGTTCGGTAAGGTCGAGCGGGAAACCGTAAGTATCATAAAGGATGAATGCTTCTTTACCTGATATTTCAGTTTTACCCTCGGCTTTAGCGCGACTTATTGCAGAATCAAGAAGGTGAATACCGTTTTCAAGAGTGCGAAGGAAAGAATCTTCTTCCTCTTTGATGACTTTCATGATAAGCTCGCGCTGGGCGGTAAGTTCGGGATAGGCTTCACCCATACTGTCGATTAGTGTGTCGACGAGTCGATACATAAATGCCTGCTTTTGTCCGAGGAATGTATAGGCATAACGAACAGCGCGTCTGAGAATACGACGGATAACATAGCCGGCTTTTGCATTTGATGGCAACTGAGAGTCGGCAATAGAGAATGATATTGTTCTAACGTGGTCGGCGATAACACGCATTGCTACGTCAACATCTTTGTCTTTACCATATTCTTTACCTGATAATTCAGCAATCTTGCTGATTAACGGAGTAAATACATCTGTGTCATAGTTTGATTGTTTACCCTGAAGAGCCATACAAAGACGTTCAAAACCCATACCTGTGTCAATTACTTTTGCAGGAAGAGGTTGTAGTGAGCCGTCAGCCATGCGCTGATACTGCATAAACACGAGGTTCCAGATCTCAATTACTTGTGGGTGGTCATGGTTTACAAGTGAAGCGCCATCAACTTTTTTACGTTCTTCTTCGCTTCGAAGGTCAATATGGATTTCAGAACATGGACCACACGGACCGGTATCACCCATTTCCCAAAAGTTATCATGTTTGTTACCATTTATAATATGTGATTCGGGTAAATGTTGGCTCCAGATTTCGGCAGCCTCGTTGTCACGTTCTAGATTTTCAGAGGGAGAACCTTCAAAAACGGTTGCGTATAGACGGTTGGGATCAATTTTTAATACATCCACAAGATATTCCCATGCCCAGTCAATGGCTTCTTTTTTGAAATAGTCGCCAAATGACCAGTTCCCGAGCATTTCAAACATTGTGTGATGATATGTGTCATGCCCAACCTCTTCAAGATCATTATGTTTACCGCTGACACGAAGACATTTCTGCGAATCGGCAACACGTTTATATTTTGCCGCTTTATTTCCGAGAATGATGTCCTTGAACTGGTTCATACCGGCGTTTGTAAACATCAGTGTCGGGTCATCTTTGATAACCATTGGAGCTGAGGGGACTATATGGTGTCCCTTGCTTTCAAAAAAAGACTTGAACGAGTCGCGTATCTCTTTTGATGTAGCCATTATATCTTAATTTAACTTATCTTACATTATTTAATCTGCAAAATTAGGGATTTTTCGCTAATTTTGCAAAAGTTTTTCAACGACAATCAATATTTATGAGTAGAAAATTATTTTATAAATATAATGAATTCACAGGTGCTTTTGAGAGAGTATATCCCTCAAGGATTAACCGTGTATGGTCGATTGTCAAAAACTCATTTGAAGCGATTGCGATTGCTGTTATTTTGATAGGAGGACTCTATTATCTTATTGATTTTCCTAAAGAACGTTTACTTAGAGAAGAAAACAGACGTCTTAAGCAACATCTTGACCAACTGGATGATAGATTGACCGAGGCATTGGATGTAATGGAAAATATCACAGAGCGTGACAATAATTTTTACAGAGTGATGATGCAGGCTGATCCGATGTCAATCAATCGTCGTACGTCAGGGCATGAACGACGAAACATTACCGGATTTGCCGATGCTGAACTTGTAGAAGATGTAACCGAGAAAATGGATCTCCTTGACCGTCTCATATATAGTCAGATTAATTCTTTTGATTCACTCAGGACTTATGCGTCTCAGCAAAAGGAACGTCTTGCAAGCATTCCCTCGATTCAACCGATATCACATGATGATATGAAGCAAATGGCATCGGGTTATGGTACTCGTGTAGATCCGGTATATGGTACGATTAAGTTTCATGAAGGAATGGACTTTGCTTCTGCAACCGGAACTCCGGTATATGCAACCGGAGACGGAACAGTGACAACAGCCGGATGGCATAGCGGATATGGAAATATGATTGAACTTAATCATGGTTACAACTATACAACACGTTATGCTCACCTTAGTAAAATTATTGTTCAACCTGGACAACGGGTTAAGCGTGGAGACAAGATAGGTGAAGTTGGTAATACCGGTAAATCAACCGGCTCACATCTTCATTATGAAGTAAGATATAACGGACAACCACGTAACCCCGTGAATTATTATTTCCAAGATTTAACACCGGAGCAATATGCCGAAATGGTTCGTACCGCTGAGGCTGCTGCTCATGTAATGGATTGATTATATGGCAAAAAAAGACCCACTTGACAAGCATTATTATCGAATTCGTGAGGTAGCCGAAATGCTAGATTTACCCGATTCGACTCTTCGTTTTTGGCAGTCTCAGTTCCCTATTATTCAAGCGTTTAGAGATAATAAGGGTTTGCGGTATTATTCGCCCCGTGACATTGAAAATTTCAGAATGATTAAATATCTGATTAAAGATCGAGGGCTCAAAATCGAAGCTGCAAAAGCAGAGATTAAAAATAATCCGAAGGGTATTGAAAAGCGTTTTGATGCGGTTGAAAGACTTTGTTCGGTCAGAGATCGTCTTCAAAATATGCTTGATGCCTTGAACTCTATACGTCGATAATATGCCTTCATATCTTCAAGTTGAAAAGCTTACCAAAAGTATCGGTGACCGCGTCTTGTTTTCCGACATTACTTTCGGAGTTGACGAAGGTGATAAAATAGGATTAATTGCAAAAAACGGAACAGGCAAAACGACACTTTTGCGATGTCTTGCAGGTGAAATTTCACCCGATTCAGGAGAAATCATTTATCGTAACGGGATTAAAACAGCATATCTTGACCAAACGCCGTTCTTTGATTCCGATATGACAGTTCTCGAGGCTGCTTTTGCTACTGAAACACCTGCGACCATTGCGATTGCTAAGTATGAAACAGCTCTTGCTTCGGGTGATAATGATAAAATCGCAAAAGCGGTTGAAATAATGGATCGTGAAAATGCATGGGACTATGAAGATTTGATGAAGCAGATGCTTTTCCAGTTACATTTGACCGATCTTTCTCAAAAAGTAGGCACACTGTCGGGAGGTCAGCAAAAACGTCTTGCTTTAGCCCGAATTTTGTTGGATCATCCTGATTTTGTATTACTTGATGAGCCGACAAACCATCTTGATATAGAAACTGTTGAATGGCTTGAAAATTATTTGTCGCGTGCCAAAATGACTATATTAATGGTTACACATGACAGATATTTTCTTGACCGTATTTGTTCCAAAATAATTGAACTTGATCGTACTCAGGCGTTTTCATACGATGGTAATTACGATTATTACATTCGACGCCGTAGCGAACGAATTGAAGCAATGACCGCAGAGTTGGCACGTGTCAAAAATACACTCCGAAAAGAGCAGGACTGGATGAATCGACAGCCTCAAGCTCGTGCCGGTAAAGCAAAATATCGTATTGACGCATTCTATGATTTAAAAGATCGAGCAGCTGTTTCACTAAAAGAAAAAAATGTAGCTCTTGATGTGAAGTCAAGCTATATCGGCTCAAAAATTTTTGAAGCCGAACATATTTCAAAATCTTTTGGATCGAAAGTCATACTCGATGATTTTAATTACATCTTTTCGAGATATGAAAAACTCGGTATCATTGGAGTAAATGGTGTCGGTAAAACAACGTTTATAAAGATGTTGCAAGGACTTGTTCAGCCCGATAAAGGTACTTGGAATGTTGGCGAAACCGTTCGATTTGGCTATTACAGTCAGCACGGAATCGAGTTTGATGAAAACAAACGAGTTATTGATGCTATAACCGAAAAAGCCGAAGATATTGTTTTTGATGGCGGAGAACGAATTTCCCCAATGAATTTTCTTCAAAAATTTTTGTTTTCGCCAGCTGATCAACAAAAGTATATTCATACTTTGAGTGGTGGCGAACGCGCTCGTCTTCATCTTGCGTCGGTTTTGATGACTTCGCCCAATTTTTTAATTCTGGATGAGCCGACCAACGACCTTGATATCATAACGCTCGGATTACTTGAAGAATATCTTGCATCATTCAGCGGATGTGTGATTGTGATTAGTCACGACCGTTTTTTCCTTGACTCAATCGTTGATCATCTTTTTGTATTTGAGGGTAATGGCGTGATACGCGATTTTTCCGGTAACTATACTGAATATCGCGAATATATTGCCCGGCAACGTGCACGCGAAGCCGAGGAAACAAGTAAGCAAACAGATTCAACACCATCACCTAAAAAGCAAAAGACCGAAACTCGTCGTCTTTCATTCAAAGAAAAAAAAGAACTTGAGCAGTTGACTCTCGAGCTTGAAAAACTTAATGAAGAAAAATCCGCACTTGAACAAATATTTAACTCAGGAGAGCAGCTTGACCGTATCACAGAAAATTCTGCGCGTTTTGAGGAAATAAAAAGTCTGATAGATGAGAAAGAAATGCGATGGCTTGAACTTTCTGAAATTGAGGGCTAAGAAATTTATCTATGGATTCGGTTAAGATTCTGGATATTAATATAGATTGCATTACGTTTCATCAATTGCTCGAAACTTTTGATAGGGGAATTCTGTTTACGCCAAACGTTCAATCACTATTGTTGGCTCACGATGACTCTGATTTTTTAGATTACTACAAAAAAGCTGACTATCGTGTTTGTGATAGTCGGGTAGTAAAACTGTGTTCTCGATTATTGCCTAAATCAATTCCTGAAGCGATTCCCGGCAGTAGTTTTTTTCACAGGTATTGTGGCTATCATGCAAAAGATCGAGACTGTTTAATATATTTAATCGGTGCGACTGAAGGCGTTGGAAGTATCGCTTCAGATAATATAAACAAATGTATTGGACGCCAAATGGTTGTGGGTTCATATTCTCCACCATTTGGCAGAGCTATGACTGATGAGGAAATGGATAATCTTGTTGACGATATTGCACGCTCCGGAGCGACAGTTGCAGTAGTCGGACTCGGTTCTCCGAAACAAGAAAAATGGATTATAGATAACCGACATCGTTTCCCTACAATAAGATTATGGATGGCGTTAGGTGCAACCATAGATTTTGAAGCCGGAACTCTAAAAAGAGCCCCGGCTTGGATTCAAAAGTTATGTCTTGAGTGGTTATTCCGATTCTTTCAGGAACCACGTCGTCTGTTTCCCCGATATTTTATTCAGGGACCGCGATTTTTTTACTATTTTTTGCAACAACTGTTAAAGTCATAACCGACTTGACGTTATGACAGCAACATGCCGTTAGCCACTTCGCGTGCGATACCGTCACCCATTGAGTTAGCTACAATTGCGAGTGCAAATTTTGTGGCTGATGCCGGTCCGTTGGCGGTAATAATTGTGTCAAGTGCGGCAACTTGCACACCAATATATAACGATTTACCCATCTTGTCTTCAAATCCGGGATAGCATGTAGCTTCTTTGCCGTCAAGAATTCCAAGAGGTGCAAGCACGACCGCAGGAGCCGCACATATAGCAGCGATTTTACCACCTTTATTATTATGGTCGGTTAGCAACTTGTCAAGAGGTTCGTAATCGTGAAGGTGAGTTGCACCCGGCATACCTCCCGGACAAATAAGCCATTCACAATTTTCATAATAATTGTCGGCAAAGAGTGTATCGGCTTCAACTACAATACCATGAGCACCGGTAACTTTTTTGTCTTTATTGATTGATACGGTGTTGACATTCATTCCGGCTCTGCGCATTACATCAACAACTGTCAGTGCTTCAATCTCTTCAAAGCCATCAGCTAAAAATAAAAATGAACGATTCATAATAGATATTTCTTTTAATTATTTTAGTTTTTGTGTTTGTCTACAAATTTAACGCAATTTATTGAGAGTTGTTTCATTAAAATCACTAAATTTGAACACTTTTAATTCTTTTTATTATGACAGCATTAAAAATCAGACCATTATCCCTTTTTAGTCTTTTACTTTTGACGACATCGGTTGTCGGATGTGATGATGAGCATTACATTAATGAATCGGGAATGGTTTGGAACACAATCTATAATATAACTTATTCGGCTCCGAAGTCACTGGAAGATTCGATCAAGGCAACTATGCGTCGTGTTGAACTTTCTCTGTCCCCGTTTAATGAGCGTTCTTTAATAACCCGTATAAATCAGGGCGTAACTGATTCGACAGATGAGTTTATTGATACCATTTTTGCGGTCTCTAAAAAGGTTAATGAATTATCATCAGGCGTATTTGACCCTTCTGCCGCACCTCTTTTTAGTTTATGGAGCGTAGGACACGGTCAAAAGCCAAACGTTGACCCTACTGACCAGCAGATTGACTCCGCTTTGACTCTTGTCGGAATTGACAGCTGTTACATTTATAATAGTATAATATCTCGTAAATCGCCGGGTACTCAATTTAATTTCAGTGCCATTACAAAAGGTTTTGGGTGTGACATGGTTGGAGAAACCTTGCGAAGAAACGGATGTACCAACTATATGATTGAGATTGGTGGTGAGATCGCTCTTTCGGGATTCGCTCCTTCAGGTCAGCTTTGGCGTATTCAGATAGATGCCCCGGAATTTAATGATTCGACTGTTACCCACACACGTCTTGGAATAATTGAATTGTCAAATTGTGGTGTCGCAACATCAGGGAATTACCGCAACTTCAGGCGAGACAATAACGGGCGTTTGTACGGACATACAATTTCGCCCGTAACCGGACGTCCGGTTACATCGGTTTCAACACTTTCAGCAACCATTATCGCTCCTGATTGTATGCTTGCCGATGCCCTCGCAACTGCGTGTATGGCTATGCCCCTTGATGATGCACTGGCGATGTTAGAATCAATTGAAGGTGTTGAGGGTTTGCTTATATCAGCCAAAGATGATGAAGGTTACTACTTTGACTCAACATCACGATTCCCCAAAATAAAAAAATAGAGATAAAGCTATGTCATTCATACAAATAACTGTAGGAAGCTACAACAGTCCTGATAATCAACCGACAATTCATCGATTTGAACTTGATACAGAAACCGGACGTTCGACATTGATTGATTCGTATGCCGGTTTAAGTAATCCCTCATTCATTGCGATCCCTCAAAAGGACGTGTTGTTGGCTGTCAATGAAGATTGTAATCATGATGACGGACTGACTGTATTGCATTTTAAAGAGAATAAGTATCAAAAAATAATGAAGGTCTCAGGCGAGGGGAGCGCACCTTGTCATGTCGCAATGTCACCTGAAGGCAACTTCGTTGCAACCGCCAATTATTTAGGTGGTAGTGTGTCTGTTTTTCCTTTTGATAAAGTATTAGGTACAATCAGCAATCCCGATGTGATTAAGTTTTGCGGAAAAGGACCTGACGAAAGACGACAGACGGGACCTCATGCCCACTTTGTTACATTCACTCGCGATGGGCGATATATGATTGTCCCCGATTTGGGAGCAGATGCTCTTCATGTTATACCAATCAATGATGGCAAACCAGACGGCGCAAATAAAACTGATGTAAATATGGCTCCCGGGTCTGGTCCTCGTCATATTGTTTTTAATCAGAAAGGTAATATAGCGTATCTTGTCAGCGAACTCGCAGGCACGGTCACTATAATCGATTATAATTCTAAAGCCGGAACACTTACAACGCGCCGAGTCGTCGAACTTGACCCAAATCATGCGCATGCGTCAGCCGATATTCATATGTCGCCTGATGGTAGTTTCCTTTACGCTTCAAATAGACGTGTAGATGATGGAGTAGTTTGTTTTGCTGTTGATAATGAGAACGGCGAGCTTAATCGTGTCGGATTTACGCCGACAGGCAGTCATCCTAGAAATTTTACAATCACCTCTGACGGAAATCTGATGCTTGTAGCGTGTCGTGATGACAATAGAATAGAGGTTTATCGTCGCGATTCAGAGACAGGTGCATTGTCGTTATTGTCTACAATTGGCTGTCCTTTGCCGGTCTGCATCTTGTTAGAAGATTCCGAGACTGTATAGAAATACGGCTGCAATACATATCGGGGCGATATATCTTAAACATAAGATAACAAGACGCATACCTGTCAATTCCCGACGCGATGATTTGGGAGATAGTTCTTTTTTTACAATCCTCCTATCGAGCACATATCCTACAAAAATAGAGATAAACATTCCTCCGATAGGTAACAAAATATTAGACGATATATAGTCAAACAAATTAAAGAATGTCAGCCCGAATACCGTCACTACGCTAAGCGAACCAAAAGATAGGGCGCACAATACACCAAGAACCATTGCTATTGAAATGATAATGGTAGTGGCTTTGCGGCGCGACATATCGAACTCATCAACGAGATAGGCAATACTGATTTCACTCATTGATATTGTGGACGATAAAGATGCAAGGAATAGAAGGAAAAAGAATAAAATTGACCATATCGTGCTACCCGGCAGTTGAGTGAAAATAGATGGCAGTATCTCAAAAACCAGACGAGGACCGGCTGCCGGTTCCATTCCAAATGTAAATACAGCAGGGAATATGATAATTCCGGCAAGGATAGCGACCATTGTATCGATAGAAGCCATAATTCCAGCGGTCTTAAGCAATGGCGTGTCTTTCTTGAAATAGCTTGAGTAGGTGATGAGACATCCAAGTCCAAGACTTAACGAGAAAAAAGCCTGTCCCATTGCACCAATCATAACCGATGGTGTAACTTTTGAAAAATCAGGGTTAAACAGAAATGAAAGTCCTTGAGATGCCCCGGGAAGCATAAGGGAATTAATGCAGAAGACTACAAGCAAAATGAATAGTATCGGCATCATTATGTTTGACATTTTTTCAATGCCGCGTTGTACTCCGCGAATAACTATCACATAATTTATAAATAGGAACAGGAGAGTACATATTACCGGCGAAATATCTGAGGTTGCAAATGTGTCGAAACGCGAATGAAATGAGTCAACGCTGTTTTCCGCACCAAATCCGACAATCGAAAGTCTGAGATATTCCAAAGTCCAGCCTGCCACAACAGAATAGAAACTTAAAATAAGTATTGAAGCAAGAATACCCATGTATCCGATAAGTGCCCACGATTTTCCTGGAGCAAGTTTTTTAAATGCTCCGCGTATATTCAGCCCGGTATTTCGTCCGATTATAAATTCGGCACATACAACCGGAATACCGATTACAAAAACAAAAAAGAGGTCGATTAACAAAAACGCACCACCACCGTTAACTCCGGCTTCATAAGGGAATCGCCATATGTTACCAAGCCCTACAGCCGAGCCTACAGTTGTTGCAATCGCGCCAAGTCGTGTCGCAAAATGTGCGCGTTTCTCAGTCATTTTTGAAATATTTTAATGGTTGATTTATAAATATGCGATAAAATTACTAACAAAATAAATATTGTGCAAGAAATTGATGGATTATTGGATAAAAAAGAAGAGATATGTCATTTTTTTGATGACATATCTCTTTGAAAATGTAAATATTTATTCAATAATTATTCAGCCGGCTGATCGGGGAGTACCGGAGTAACGGCTCCTGCCGGTATATCATCAGCCGAAGCTACAATATTGAGCGGGAATTCCATAGCCGCAAGATTGATAGGATAGTCGACTACAAGCACTTGAGCGGTAATACCAAGAGTGTGTACGCCAATAGGAAGACCTTCAGTTACAATAGAGAACGTGTAAGGCTGAAGAATTGTAGTACCGACACGGAAATTATCGATGTAGTAGCTTGCAGAACCAAGACCACCGTTTTTGTTCGTGTGATTAACAAGGTCAAGTCTTTCAATTGTCAAAGTATCACCTTGAACAACATAAAGACCGCCGTCATATTGAGCTGCGTTGAAAGATGCTTCGAGTCCTACATCGGGAACATCTTTGTCGTCATCGTTACATGAAGTGGCAAAAATTGCCAATGGCAATGCCAGTAATAAGTAAAAAAACTTTTTCATAAATACTTGAATCTTTGGTTAGTTAAATAAATTATTTAGTTATATGTATTTTTTATAAAAGGGAGGAGAGAGAAAAATGACATTTTTTTATCAGTTGGTAAATTTCAACTCTTCGCCTTCAACATCAATGATGATCGGACGATCTTTGTCAACCTTCTGACCAAGTATATCTTTTGAAAGGCGGTTCAAGACCTGACGGTGGATGACACGTTTAACCGGTCGGGCTCCAAATTCAGGATCATAACCTTCTTCAGCAAGATATTCAAGAGCTTTAGGCGTAATTTCAAGTTCAATGCCATTTGTAGCAAGCATTTTCTTAACTGAGTTGAGTTGAAGACCCACAATCTCGTTGATTTCATTCTTGTTAAGCGGAGTAAACATTATAATCTCGTCGATACGGTTGAGGAACTCGGGACGGATTGTCTGTTTCAGCATTTCAAGAACTTCATCTTTAGTTTTTTCGATTGTTTCAAACTTGTTTTCTTCGGTCATCTTGGCAAAGTTGTCACGGATAACACTTGAACCCATGTTTGAGGTCATAATGATGATAGTGTTTTTGAAGTTTACCATACGACCTTTATTGTCGGTCAAACGTCCATCGTCAAGAACCTGAAGCAGGATGTTGAATACATCGGGGTGTGCTTTCTCGATTTCATCAAACAATACTACTGAATATGGTTTACGACGTACTGCTTCGGTAAGCTGACCACCTTCATCATAACCGACGTATCCCGGAGGCGCACCAACCAATCGGCTGACTGCGTGTTTCTCCTGATATTCACTCATATCGATACGGGTCATCATGTTTTCATCGTCAAATAGATATTCGGCAAGTGCTTTTGCAAGCTCAGTCTTACCAACACCGGTTGTACCAAGGAAGATGAAGGAGCCGATCGGACGTCGGGGATCGTTCAAACCTGCACGTGAACGACGCACTGCATCGGCAATCGCCTGAATTGCTTCGTCCTGACCAACTACACGGTTGTGAAGTTCCTCTTCAAGATGGAGCAGTTTCTCTTTTTCAGATTGTACCATCTTGTTGACAGGAATACCTGTCCAACGACTGACAACGTCGGCAATATCTTCAGCATCAACTTCTTCTTTGATAAGAGCTTTTTCGCCCTGCATCATTTTGAGTTGTTCCTGAATTGTTTTGTTTTCTTCTTCCTTGCTGCGGATTAAAGAATAGCGGATTTCAGCTACTTTGGCATAATCGCCTTCGCGCTCGGCACGTTCAGCATCAAAGTTGAGCTGTTCGATGTCGATTTTATTCTGCTGAATTTTGTTGATAAGTTCTTTCTCGGCTTTCCATTTTGCAGTGTATCCGCTTTCTTCATCGCGAAGGTCCGAGATTTGACGTTCAATTTCTTTTACACGTTCTTCATCGCCTTCACGTTTTATTGCTTCGCGTTCAATCTCTTTCTGGGCAATCATACGGCTGATTTCATCAAGAGCTTGAGGTACAGAGTCAATTTCAAGACGGAGCTTTGATGCGGCTTCATCAACAAGGTCAATTGCTTTATCAGGAAGGAATCGATCTGTGATATATCGTTCTGAAAGTTGAACGGCTGCAACAATCGCTTCATCACGAATACGCACCTTGTGGTGGTTTTCATAACGTTCTTTCAAACCACGAAGAATTGCAATTGCACTCATTTCGTCAGGCTCGTTTACCATTACTTTTTGGAAACGACGTTCAAGTGCTTTATCCTTTTCAAAATACTTTTGATATTCATCAAGTGTGGTTGCACCGATACTGCGAAGTTCGCCACGTGCGAGCGCAGGTTTCAGGATGTTGGCTGCATCCATTGCACCTTCACCTTTACCGGCTCCGACAAGCGTGTGAATCTCATCGATGAAAAGAATAATCTCACCATCGCTCTGAGTGACTTCGTTAACGATAGCCTTCAAACGTTCCTCAAATTCACCTTTATATTTTGCACCTGCAACAAGTGCACCCATATCAAGCGAAAAGATTTGTTTGGTACGGAGGTTCTCGGGAACATCACCGCGAACAATACGTTGGGCAAGACCTTCGGCTATAGCGGTTTTACCGGTACCCGGTTCACCTATGAGCATAGGATTGTTTTTAGTTCGACGGCTAAGAATTTGCAAGACGCGGCGAATCTCATCATCTCGACCGATAACAGGGTCGAGTTTTCCGGAACGTGCGCGCTCGTTAAGATTGATTGCGTATTTACTGAGGGCGTTATACGATTCTTCAGCACTTTGGTCTGTAGCTTTTTTGCCTTTACGGAGCTCTTCGATTGCGCTCTGAAGTTCTTTCTCGCTTAAACCAACATCTTTAAGAATTGTTGAGGCAGGGGAGTTTATGGCAAAAATAGCTAAAAGCATTGCTTCGAGAGTGACATATTCATCACCCTGTTTCTTGGCAATGTCAAGTGCTTTTTGTAAAACGTCATTTGATGTGCGGCTTAGATAAGGTTCGCCACCGCTAACTTTTGGAAGGGTTTCAATCTCGCGGTCAACTGCTTTTTCAGCGAGGGGTAGGTTTGCTCCTACCTTTTGGAAAATGAATTTTACGAGTGATTCACCTTCTGAAAAAATAGCCTTAAGCAAATGAACCGGCTCAATTGATTGCTGACCTGCCGAGCTTGTCAGCTCAATAGCCTTCTGAACCGCTTCCTGCGACTTGATTGTAAAACTATTGAAATTCATACTTGAATATTATAAAGTGATTATTTTTAAATTAAATTCTTTTTTGGTAGTTTCTATAAAAGTTTAACAAAAATTGTGCCGGAATGTTTATGATTATATTTAAAATATTATAAAATATGAATGAAGGCTTATTTTGGCTAAATTTTATTGTGTAATATAGATTTGTGGTAATGAAAAAAAGTATGTAACTTTGCTAATATTTTTTAAACATCAATTCAACTATTAATTAATATTTAATCTTTCAAACCAATCACTTATGATGAAGAGAACGATTCTCTTTGCCTGTTCACTATGGTTGTCAATAATCGCTATGATTGCGGCTGACAACAAATGTTCAGGTATTGTGGTCGATGAAGCTAATGAACCGCTCATCGGCGCTACAGTCTCTGTTCCGGGTACTTCAATTGGCGTACCGACTGACATTGACGGTCATTTCACAATCCAAGTTCCGGCCGGTAAGAAAATCCGTGTCTATTACATCGGTTATAAGTCAGTTGACCTGACTCCTAAAGCCGATTTAGGTACAATTGTTCTTCAGCCCGATCAGAAAATGCTTAAGGACGTGGTTGTAACCCAGTCTGTTGCAAAAACTCGTGTGACTCCGGTCGCTATCAGCAACATCTCGGCTCAAACTATCGACCTGAAACTTGGTAATCAGGAGCTCCCTGAAGTATTAAAAACCACTCCCGGTGTTTGGACAACCCGCAATGGTGGTGGTTTCGGTGATGCTAAAACCAATATGCGTGGTTTCAAGAGCGAAAACGTTGCAGTGATGGTAAACGGTATTCCCATCAACGATATGGAATGGGGTGGCGTTTACTGGAGTAACTGGGCCGGTCTTGGTGATGTAGCTTCAAGTATCCAGACTCAGCGCGGTCTCGGCGCAACTATCGTCTCTACTCCCTCAATCGGTGGTACCATCAACATCACTACCCGAACTACTGACGTTGAACGCGGTGGTTCAGTTTGGTATGGAATGGGTAATGATGCGATGAACAACTTCGGTCTTAAAGTTTCGACCGGTTTGATGAAAAACGGCTGGGCTGTAACACTTCTCGGATCTCGTAAATGGGGTGACGGTTACATTCAGGGAACTCCCTTCAACAGCTATAACTACTTTGTAAACGTTTCTAAACGCATTAACGACAGCCACCAAATTTCTCTTACTGCATTTGGAGCTCCTCAAACTCACTACCAGCGTAGTTCTCAGAACGGTCTTTCAATTGAAGGCTATCAAGAGGTTAAAAACTACATGAACGGTGAGAGCATGTATAAGTATAACCCGACTTTCGGTTATGACAAGAACGGGCAGATGCGTAACTCAAGCTACAACTACTATCATAAACCTCAGATTTCACTTTCTCACATCTGGCAGATAAGTGAAATAAATTCACTGTCAACCTCTATTTACGCTTCATTTGCAAATGGTGGTGGTTATTCAGGTCAAGGTAGTGGCCTTGGTAAGTATACATACTCAACTTGGTATGGTGCAACTAACGGTCAGATCAATACAACTTTCCGTTGCCCCGACGGTACATTTGACTATGCTGCAATTCAAGAACTCAATGCTAATAGCTTGACAGGTTCTGAACTTGTAATGAGCCAGTCGACAAACTCTCATACCTGGGTTGGTCTCGTTTCATCTTATAAACACGAAATTAATCAATCAAACGGAAACCGCCTTAACCTTACCGGTGGTCTTGATGTTCGTTATTATGTAGGTTTCCACAAGAACGTAATTAATGACCTTTATGATGGAGAATACTTCATTGACTATTCATCTCGTAGAAGTGTTAAAGCTTCACTTAACAGTGCAGCCGCTGATCCCGCATGGGCATATGAAAAACTTGGTGTAGGTGACGTTGTTTATCGTAACTACAACGGTTATACTGCTCAAGAAGGTATCTACGCTCAGGGTGAATACACAATGCTTGATAACCGTCTCAACCTCGTTGTTTCAGGTGCGGTAAACAATAATACCTACTGGCGTCGTGACTTCTTCTACTATGACAAAGAACACGAACGTTCAGAAACAACAAACTTTGTTGGTGGAACAATCAAAGGTGGTGCAAACTACAACTTTGACAAACACAACAACGTATTCTTCAATCTCGGTTATATCAGCCGTGCTCCTTTCTTTTCGGGTGGTGTATTCTTGAACTCAACTACTTCTAATATAATTAACGAAAACGCAGTAAACGAAAAAGTTTATTCATTTGAAGTTGGTTATGGTTTCACTTCAAAACCTTTTGCACTCACATTTAATGGATACTATACTCGTTGGATGGATAAAACTACAACCCGTGGTGGTACAGTTGACAAAGGTGAACACGAGGGAGACCGTTATTATATGAATATGGAAGGTGTTGACGCTCTTCACATGGGTCTTGAACTTAACCTTAATTGGGTTCCCGCTCGTTGGGTAAGCATTGACGGTATGGTTTCGGTAGGTGACTGGAAATGGGATTCTAATGCCAGCGGTTACTTCTATAACCAACTCGGTCAACCTCTTGCCGATATTAATGGTAATGTAGCATCTGGTATTATGGCTCCTGATCACCTCCACGCAACTATCAATCAGAAAGGTATCAAAGTTGGTGGTTCAGCCCAGACTACAGCTTCAATCTCAGCAAACTTTATTCCTTTCAAAGGCTTCCGCATCGGTGCGGACTGGGTCGTTAACTCAAACAACTACTCAGATTATCAAATTAGTGCAAGTTCATTGGGCGGTGGTGATGTAAATGTCGCTAAACCTTGGAGAATTCCCTGGGGACAGCAGGTAGACCTCAACGCAAGCTATCGCTTCAAAATTGGTGGCGTAAACGCTACACTTTATGGTAACGTTTATAACTTGTTCAATAACTATTATGTTGTTGATGCTTATACCTCAACAAGTACACCCGGTACATGGCAGAATGCTTACCGCGTATTCTATTCATTTGGCCGTACTTACAGCCTCAGACTCAAAATTAACTTCTAATCGCTCTCTCAAAGACTATGAATAATAAAATAAATCATTTTGTCATTCTCTTGGCATGTTCAGCTGCCTTGACTGCCTGTAATGAGAATTCTTGGAACGATAAGTTGGACGGTTTTGAAAGTGATGTAAAAACTGAATTTACCACAACTCGTTCCTATACTCTTACAGACGACGACTATACAACAATCTCAAAGGAGTTGCTTAAAAGTGCTGAAACAAAAGAAGATACAATTGCTGCCAGAGCGATAGCATCTAACAAATATTTTGACAAGAACAGCGCGTATCCCGCACCCGTAGCTGTTCCTGTTCTCTTCAGCCCGGTGTCTAATCCTTATAATATGGCATCAAACGGTTCAACCCTTGATGTAACTTATCAGGAAGCATCTTCAGTTCCCGAAGAGATTGCTCAGCTCGGTGATGCTCTTAAATATACACTCACAAGTGCTGATTATCAGACCGTATGGGAAAGTGATGATAACTTCATTTCAGGCTTTGCTCCTTCAAAACCCGCTACATCATCTCTCCCTTCTATCCTTAAAACGGGTCTTCCCGATGCTGTTTCCGGTAACTATGCAGTTGTAACTTACAATGAAGCTGCTACTAATCCGGTTTTCGGAACTCCTGCCGAAGCTGAACCTTTTGAACTTTCATCAGTTATCGGTACTGCTGCTGTTGGCGATGATATCAAGATCGCAGGTATCGTAACAGGTATCTGTACTCGCGGATATATAGTTACTGACGCTTCAGGCTCAATGCTTGTTTATGTAGCATCAGGTTTTGATATGGGTGCATATTCAATTGGTCTTCAAGTTGAAGTATCAGGTGCTGTAGGCGCATATAATGGAGGTCTTCAGCTTATTATTGCAAATGAATCAAAGGCTGAGGTCCAGGAATATACCTATCCCACTGCAGTCGCTCTTACCAAAGATAACACTGCAGCACTCGGTGATGAATTTAATGGAGGTAGCAAGTCTGGAATTATTGCTAAATACGTTACTTTAAAAGGTATAAATAAAAAATCGGGCACATTTAATAATATCTATATTGATGGTTTGGATGGTTATGATATTAGCCTTTACCAAGCTCCTTCTTATATTACGAGCCAGCTCGAAGATAATGCTGAAGTAACAGTTACAGGTTATCTTTCAAGTCGCTCAGGTTCAAAAGCACCGTATCACCTTAATGTTCTCGTAACAGAGTTTAATGGTGTTAAAGTTCCCGCCGCTGCGGCTGCCACTTCTGTTCTTTCTCGTGCTGCAGTTGCCGAAGTCCCCACTGAAGTGAAAAACGCAGTTTACTCATTCAACGGTTCTAAATGGGAAGTTGCGGAAGGTGTTGTTATTCTTAACCCTGCAGATTATGTGGCAATGGGTATGACTAACAACAAGCTCAACGATGCTGACATTTATCTTCCTATGTATCTCAAGAGTCAGTTCCCTTATGCACTTGACGGAGATATGAAATATGTAATGTATAATGGCAACAAAGTTGATCTCTTTGTTTTTGCCTCTGGTGCTTGGACTCTTAACAATAACGGTCTTGAAACAGTAACAGGTCGTTACACTAAGAAAGATGGCGTATGGTCATTTACCAAATATATCGGTAAAGCGGTTTACACTGCATTCAATGAAGAAGAAATCATCCTTAACCGTAGCTATCTTTTTGCAAGTGGTAATGTATGTGCAAATGCAGTTGACAGGAATAATTCTTATGGTTATCTTCTTACAACTCAAATCTCAGTTTCAGGAGATCAGGTTGTAATGTCAAACGATGCTAATGCGTTTACTTTTGCAACTACAGCTTCGGTTGATGGAGTTGACTACACAGCTCCGGAAGGTTATTTCTTCATTATTGATTCTAACAACCGTTTCGTTTATCGTAGTGGTACTTATGGTTCATTTAATGTTTCAAATAAACCGACTGTTGAAGGAGGAAAAGTTAATGCAGGCTACTTGTGGACTGCTAAACCGGCAGATGACGGCAAATGGATTATAAATTGTGATCTTGGCGATGGAAATACTCGCAATGTTTACTTCTCAAGCAAGTATAACAACTTTGCAGTTTATGCTGACGCTACCGCTTCTGATGTACTCCCAGAACTCTATATTCTTGAATAATAGATAATTTAATTCTATAATAAAACCGCTTGCTTCGGAATAAGGCAAGCGGTTTTTTAATTTTCATTTAATTTACGTTTTTCAAAGAACTTTCCGGTAAAGAAAATAAAGAGTAACATTCCTATTCCTTGAAAAATTGCTACGGTTTTAAATGCCGCTCCAAATCCGATGGCTTCAGCAATAAATCCACCAATAAGGATTCCGAATCCCATTCCGAGATCCCAAGAAATAAGAATTGATGAATTTGCTGTTCCTCGCTGATCGTGACGCGCAATTTTTATAAACATATTCAAAAATGCCGGGTACATTCTTCCGTTTCCCAAGCCAACAAGGATGGCAGATAAATAAAATGCCCATGGGTGTCGTATAAATCCGAAGAGTGTAAATCCGATAAACGACAATAAAACTCCAATCAAAGCATTTGAAGTGAGTTTACCTGCTCTCAAACTTTTTGCTCCTTGTAATCTTGAAATAATCAGTCCTGCAGAAAGTAATGCAAAAAATACACCTGTACCGTCAGTTATATTCAACTCTTTTTGTCCATAAAGTGCGACATAATTACTCATTACGCCCCAACATGCTCCAAAGAAGCAGATGTTTACTGCCAATAACCATGCGCGACCAAGAAAGAAATGATCTAAACTAATCTTTTTCTTACCTTCGACAGGGACACGATGAGGAAGTTTTATGGTTGTAGAACATAAAAAGCCGGCAAATGACAATATTAATGAAAGCCAGAATAACAGGCTGAAATTATTTGTAGCATGATACAGGTAAATTCCAACCGATGGTGCTATTGCCATTGCAATGTTATTGCTCAGTCCGTAAAATCCGATACCTTCATTTCGACGGGAAGTCGGTAAAACGTCAATAGCTACTGTACTGTTTGCAACTGTCGTTGCTCCGAAAGGAATGCCATGAAATGTTCTGACAATGGCGAACATCAGTAGAGTGGTTGCACCAAGATAACCAGTAAAACAGATGAAAAACAGTGTAAAACAAGCTATTAAAACAGTTTTGCGGTCAAACGTATCAACAACAAAACCACTAAATGGACGAACGAGTAGTGTCGCAATTACATACCCAGATAATACGATACCAATCAAGTCTTTGTCAGCTTCAAATTTTTGGTCGAGATATATCGGAAGTAGTGGAGTTAAAAGATAAAATGCCGAAAATAACAGGAAATTGCATGTCATCACCTTGATATATTCTTTATTCCAAAGTTTGTCAACTTTATTACCTGTCATATTTATCAATTATTGAATTTTGTTGCAAAATTATTAAAAATAGGGTATTGATACAATAAAACGTAATATTGTATTATATGTTTTAATATTTTTATAATATGATTCTGAATAAATTTATGTGGTATTTACATTAAAATTAAAAGGGAAATGAGTAATTTTGCATTTGATTTTTAATAAAACGAAAGAAAATGCAAGAAAAAGCAACCTTTGGCTCTAAAATAGGATTGATTGCTGCAACAGTTGGCTCGGCAGTCGGACTCGGTAATGTATGGCGATTTCCCGCCGAAACTCAGGCTCACGGTGGAGCCGCCTTTTTGATAGTATATATATTATGTGTCCTTTTGCTCGGAATTCCGGTCATGCTTGGCGAGTTTTCACTCGGTCGCGGAATGAAAAGCGATGCAGTGGGTGTCTATAAAAAGATAGCTCCCGGTAAAGCATGGTGGATTGCCGGCGCAATTTCAGTTACAGCATCCTATCTGATTTTAAGTTTCTATATGGTTGTTTCGGGGTGGACTCTCGAATATTTCGTACAGTCTGTAACCGGAAATTTGTTTGCTGATTCATCATTGACACAAGGTCTCACCGGCATTGAGGCTCAAGATATGAAATATACTCAGAAAATGCAAGAGTATATTGCTTCTGACAACGCACCACTGATCTTTACATACATTATGATTTTGATAAATCTTGCCGTAATTTTGATGGGAGTGAAAAAGGGAATCGAACGATTGTCAAATGTATTGATGCCGATATTATTTGTTGTTTTGGTTATCTTCTGCTTTTATGCGTTCACAATGCCAAAATTTGGTGAGGGAATATCATTTTTCTTGAATCCCGATTTCTCAAAAATCAACATGTCGGTAGTTGTCAATGCCCTTGGCCAAGCATTTTTCTCGTTGAGTTTGGGAATGGGTATTCTAATAACATACTCATCATATTTCCCAAGTTCTACAAAACTTGTAAAAACTTCTTTTACAGTCTCTTTGCTTGATATGCTTGTAGCAATACTTATTGGTGTGATGATATTCCCGGCAGTGATGTCGTTTGGTCTTGAAGATCATAATTTTGCCGGTGCCTCTCTCGTTTTTGTGACTCTGCCTGAAGTATTTGCTCAAATGCCGGGAAGTCAGGTCTGGTCTATTTTATTTTTCTTGCTTCTATTTGTCGCAGCATTGACTTCTACAATCTCGCTTGCCGAGGTTATGGTTGCTTTCCTTTGTGACAGATTCGGGTTGAAACGTCAATCTTCATGTCTGATTGTAGTTTTACCACTTTTTGTGTTAAGTTCTCTATGTTCATTAAGCCAGGGATCATTAAGCAGTTTCACGATATTTGGTAAAACTATCTTTGATTTTCTTGATACGTTTGCTACAAATCTTTTGTTGCCGTTAGGTGCTATAATTATGTGTATCTATCTCGGCTGGTTTGCGCCTAAAGACTATTTAAAGCGTGAATTGACAAATAATTATTCATTCCGTTCGGTGATGACTCCGATTGTCAGCTTTATAATAAAATGGTGTGCGCCGTTGCTGATCGGTGTCGTTATGGTTTCGCAGTTTATTTAATTGTCGATATTTCGTATAAAATATAGGTTCAATGTTTGAAAAATTTTGCTATCTTTGCACTGATACAGAATTTGTCTGACATAGTTTATGAACGATATAATTAATTTATTGCCCGACTCTGTTGCCAACCAAATTGCGGCGGGTGAAGTTATTCCGCGACCTGCTGCAGCTGTGAAAGAATTGGTTGAGAATGCGGTGGATGCCGGTGCTGATTCGATATCATTGATACTTAAAGATGCCGGTCGAACCCTAATACAGGTTATCGACAATGGTAAAGGTATGTCGCAGACTGATGCCCGTATGGCATTTGAACGTCACGCAACATCAAAAATCAAGGAAGCCGCCGATCTTTTTGACTTGCATACTATGGGCTTTCGCGGGGAGGCTCTTGCTTCTATTTGTGCGATCTCTCAAATAGAAATGACAACTAAGCGGGTAGAGGATGAACTTGGGACGTGTATTAGACTTAATGGTTCGCAAGTTGAATCACAAGAACCAACAGTGGCAGTCAACGGGACAAATCTGATGGTTAAGAATCTGTTTTTCAATCAGCCTGCGCGTCGCAAGTTTTTGAAATCTGATTCTAAAGAGTTGGCTCATGTTATCCATGAATTTGAACGCCTTGCTCTTGTAAATCCAAATGTGGGTTTTGAATTTTATCACAATGATACTCTCATACATAAACTTCTGAAAGGTTCGCTTAAAGAACGCATAGGTCAGTTGTTTGGTCGAACTGTTGAAAAGCAGCTTATTCCGATTGATGTTGAAACTCCTATAGTAAAGATAGACGGGTTTGTTGGATTACCGGAGCATGCCCGAAAACGAAACTGGCTCCAATATTTGTTTGTGAACGGCAGAAACATACGTCATCCCTATTTTCATAAGGCGGTGATGACGTGTTTTGAAAATTTGATTGCAAGTGATGCTCAACCAAATTATTTTTTGAATTTTACAGTTGAACCGTCTTCAATTGATGTTAACATACATCCGACAAAAAACGAAGTGAAGTTTGAAAATGAGCAAGCTATATGGCAAATTCTAATGGCGGTTATCCGAGAATCGTTAGGTCGATACAATGTTGTTCCTTCCATTGATTTCAATCAAGACGACAGTCCCGAAATTCCTGTTTTTTCTCCGGGAACTGCGTCTATATCGCCGACGTTAGATATCGACACAGCATATAATCCGTTTGAAAAAGCGTCAGGCCGCACGTCTATACGTCCGTCATCTGCTATTAAAGGAACTGCAACTGATTGGGAAAGTCTATACAAAGGCTTTGAGTCAGCGCCACGCGTTTCGACGACTGAATTAAGAAGCAGTGTGCTCAATGGCAATTTTAACGAAGATTCTCTATCAATTAATGGAGGCGCGAATGATGAATTTATGACCGGTCCGACTTCTCCGGTTGAGCAACAGTCGTTTATGAGCGAACTGATGGAGTCTGAAACTCAAAAAAATAAGGACGAGGCTCCAAGGCTGATTCAACTCAAGAATCGATATATTGTTTCTCCATCAAAGTCGGGTCTCACGATTATTGATCGTCACCGTGCCCATGTTTCTGTACTATATAGTCGCTATCTTGACATGGTTAAAACCGGGAATGTGTCATCTCAAAAGGTGATTTTCCCCGAAGTTTTGACATTGACAGCTTCTCAAAATATAATTCTTGACAGTATTGTTGATAATGTTGCCGAAATAGGTTTTGAAATATCATTCTTGGGCGACAATTCTTGGGCTGTCAATGGTGTCCCGTCGCTGTTGGGAAAACTTAACCCGATCGAGACACTGACAAAAATGATTGATAATGTAGCTGAAGGAACAGGCGACGTAGATACTGACCTTAATCATCGAATAGCTTTGGCAATCGCTAAGGCATCGGCTGTAACTTCGACTACCGATATGACTGACGTGGAAGTTGAATCATTGTTGAGCGAGCTTTTCAGTTTGCCTTCACCCGGTTTGACTCCTGACGGTCTGACGGTTGTGTCGGTAATCGGATTTGATGATATATCCCGACTGTTTAATTGATATTGAGATGGAACTGACAAACGCATTATGCAAGACCATACAGTCGCTTGAAACAATTAAGGGACGCCGACAAACATCGTTATTTATGGCTGAAGGAACAAAATGCGTTCTTGAACTTTTGACGGCATTTAAACTCAAATATTTGATTGCTACCCGTCAATGGCTTGATGATAATAACAACATTAACGTCAATAACGATAAAATAATAGAAGCCGGGCGTAGAGATATAAAAAAAATATCTCAGTTGATAACTCCGCGTGATGTTATAGCTATATTTAAAATTCCATCGGTCTCAAAAATCCCCGACGATTTACGGTCTGACCTTGTCTTGGCTCTCGATAGAGTGCAGGATCCGGGTAATCTCGGTACAATCATACGTATTGCCGACTGGTTCGGGGTTCACAATATAATTGCTTCGTTTGACTCAGTCGACTGTTTTAATCCAAAGGTTGTTCAAGCTACTATGGGAGCAATTGGTCGTGTAAAAGTCCATTATGTTGATTCTCTTTCTGAGACACTTAAGTCATTATCAGCTTTCATGCCGATATACGGTACATTTCTTGATGGAGAAAACATTTATAAATCTTCTTTGTCAAGCAATGGTGTTATAGTAATGGGTAACGAGGGTGCCGGAATTTCAGAAGAAGTCGGTCAAGTAATTACATCTCGGCTTTTGATTCCGCCATATCCACACGATAGTGAGACTGTTGAGTCATTAAATGTTTCGATGGCAACGGCTATAACTGTAGCTGAGTTCCGTCGTCGACAATTTTAAATTTAATTTTGAAGTCATGGCAAAGCAACAAAAAACGGTATGGTTTTGCTCTGAATGTGGAGCTGATTCACCCAAATGGGCGGGACGTTGTCCATCATGTGGGGCATGGAATACAATGGTAGAAGAAAAGGTTCAATCTAAATCAAAAGGGATTGTTCCTGTCCGTACAACCGAAAGTCGCCCACGTCCTATATCAAAAATTGAAGCAGTTGATGAAGCCCGCATAATAATGCCCAGCGACGAACTCAATCGAGTTTTAGGTGGTGGATTGGTTGCCGGTTCAATGGTCTTGATCGGAGGTGAACCGGGGATTGGAAAGTCAACACTTGTTCTCCAAAATATTCTCTCAATACGCAGTCGTACAATCCTTTACGTATCGGGCGAGGAGAGTGCCACTCAGCTGAAAATGAGAGCAGATCGACTTCAGCGAGCAAGTGACAACTGTTTTATTGTTACTGAAACGTCGCTTGAAAGCATATTCCGTCACATTGAGGATATAAAACCGGGGTTATTGATTGTCGATTCAATTCAGACAATTGCGTCTGACGAACTTGAATCGGCTGCCGGAAGCGTTAGTCAAGTACGCGAATGTGCTGTCCGTTTGCTGAAATATGCAAAGGAGTCCGGTGTTCCTGTAATTTTGATTGGCCATATTACAAAAGATGGAACACTCGCTGGTCCAAAAGTTCTTGAACATATCGTTGATGCCGTCCTTCAATTTGAGGGAGACAGCAATTATATGTATCGAATACTCCGCTCGATAAAAAACCGTTTTGGAAGTACCTCAGAACTTGGAATATATGAGATGTGTCGTCGTGGATTGCGTGAAGTCACTAACCCTTCAGAAATGTTGTTGTCTGATACCGATGAACAATTGTCGGGTGTCGCAATTGGTGTGACGCTCGAGGGGGCACGCCCATTTCTGATCGAGACACAAGCCCTTGTAAGTACAGCTGCTTATGGTACACCCCAGCGTTCGGTAACCGGTTTTGATTCAAAAAGAATGAATATGTTATTGGCTGTACTTGAAAAACGTGCCGGATTTAAAATTATTCAGAAAGATGTATTTTTGAATATAGCCGGAGGTTTGAAAGTAAATGACCCGGCATTGGACCTTCCTGTTATTTCCGCCATTTTGTCTTCAAGCGTTGACGTCAATATTCCTCGTTCAGTCTGTATGGCGGGTGAGGTTGGTTTGTCAGGTGAAATTCGCCCGGTAACACGCCTTGAACAACGAATACTCGAAGCGGAAAAACTCGGTATGAAAACCATTATAGTTCCCCGAAATAACCTCAAAGGTGTTGATACTCAAAACCGATCAATTAAGATTGTAGAAGTTGGGAAGGTCGAGGAAGCATTCCGACATTTGTTCGGGAAATCATAAATTTGATATACAAATAAAACAAGGGGTTGCTTCTTTAGTGATGCAACCCCTAATTTATTATATTTTATGAATTTATTCTTCATTAATCGGAGCATTTGGAATTGAAAGGATAACAATCTTTTCATTTCCTGCTCTGTCTCGAAGTTCAACACGCCCGTTTCCAAGATTAACACAGTTGGTTACTTCTTCGAGTGCAACAAGGAACTCAGTCTCTTGTTGTTGGTCGGGACACATCATTCGGGTTGTGATTAAGTTCCCGAACTGAATTGAATTAGGACTGTCCGGGTCAATAATGACTTGTCCGTTCATAATATTGCAACCTGCATTACCGTGAATCGAGAGTTCGTTTATGTCGATTACAAACTTCATGTTGGCTGCGGTAACTCGATGACCGTCAATAGTGATAACTCGCCAAGCTCCATTCAAAAAGTCAAGATTATGGCGTCTCAAAACAAGGAGAGGAGTTGATTTACTATTTGATTTCAGTTCAAGATAGCTCTCGTTACCTTTTTTGTCAAGAGTAAAACTTGTTGCTTGAGCAATGCCGGTATTGATAAGCATTTCAAATGGCGCATTTTCACACATTTTCATTGTTGATATCAGGTTGGCAAATTCAATCTTGTTACCGGCTTTGACAATGAAATCACCATTTATTATATTACATCCGTTAGAGCCATAGAATCTACCTGATGCCGATTCAAAATTAATATATGGACGTTCATCACCTGAAACTTTTTCTCCGTTGACTTCTTGAATTGTCCATTCGCCATTCAACGCCTGAGTCATATTGAGGTCAACCCGGTTTTCAGCTTCGTGATCGACTTTAATCGGATGATTAACTGCAGTATTTTCAGCTTGCTCTATTTGAGCTTTTGAGGGCTTATGACTTTTAGTCTTGGGTTCTTCTTTTTGAGGTTGAGACATAACATCAGTAATTTGTCCTTCTGAATCAGTTGATTGTTGAGGTTTTTCAATCGTAGTGTCAGATTTACTTTCTTTGCCTAAAAACATTTTTTGCATAACTGAACATGATGGAAAAATCATTACAGATGCTAATAATATTGCAGGATATATTTTTTTCATTTTATCTTGTTTTTTATATTTGACAAAATTAACATATAAAAGTTTAATTCACATATATAATTTAGTTAAATTAAAAAAAGAGCGACCAAAAAAGTTGTGGTCGCTCAGTTATTTGTGAGATTACAACCTTATTTGCTGAAAATACAACAAACAAAAGTTCTCTAATGTTTATATCAGCGCAAGTTATCGCGAACGCGGTCAAGAAATTTTTTCATCTCAATACTATCGCGTGAGTCAATAATTGATTTTAACTCGGAAAGTTTCTCCATAATATTGTCAAGCTGACCTGATGTGTAGGGATTAAAGAGAATCTCACTGAGAAGGTAGTCATCCTCCGACATTAGACCGTGTGCAATTGCCATGTGTCGTTTGAATGTCGTTCCCGGCGCATCCTGGTGCTTCATTATAGAGCCAAACACGAGTGTTGATGCAAACGG
>CAMWIM010000008.1 GCA_947174335.1 uncultured Porphyromonadaceae bacterium
TTTGACCAAATTTTTGTCCGTCTTTCTTTATTTCCTCGCTGTTATTCAGACCTCTGTCCGAAAAGCGAGTGCAAAGTTACGCACTTTTATCGTAACCACCAAATTTTTTACGCTATTTTTGAAGAAAAATCAAACATTACTTCATAACATTTTATAAGTCAAAGAAATAATTTTGGACAAATTTCATATAAAAATAATCTCATCCATATAAATCAAGATCAATTACCAAGTAAAAGAGCAAAGATATCCATGTTTAACAAATTTTTACCGACGAAGACGACCTACACTGATAATTTTATTTAACTTTGCACCGTATTATATATAATAATGTGCATTATGACATATAAATATGACTATCTTGTAATCGGATCAGGTATTGCCGGAATGAGTTTTGCACTTAAAGTAGCACATGCCGGTAAAGTTGCATTGATTTGCAAAAGTACACTTGAGGAAGCTAACACAGCACTTGCCCAAGGGGGTGTTGCATCGGTTACAAATCTTGAAGTTGACGATTTTGACAAACATATCAAAGATACAATGATTGCCGGCGACTGGCTTAGCGACCCTGCCGCCGTTGAAAAGGTAGTTAAAAATGCTCCATCTCAAATACAAGAACTCATAAAATGGGGCGTTGACTTTGATAAAAAAGAAGATGGCAAATTTGACCTGCATCGCGAAGGCGGACACTCTGAATTCCGTATATTACACCATGCCGACAACACCGGTTTTGAGATTCAAGAAAGTCTAATAAAAGCTGTAAAGGCTAATAAAAACATCGATATATTTGAAAATAATTTTGCCATTGAAATTATAACACAGCATCATCTTGGTAAAATTGTTACGCGACGTACTCCCGACATCACCTGTTATGGAGCATACGTTTTGGATCAAAAAACCGGTGCGGTCAATAAGTTTTTGTCTAAAATCACACTGATTGCGACAGGTGGAGTTGGGGCTGTTTATCAGACTACTACTAATCCGCTTGTGGCGACGGGCGACGGAATTGCGATGGTTTACCGAGCAAAGGGAGAAGTTAAGGATATGGAATTCATACAATTCCACCCCACAGCCCTATTCCACCCCGGTGATCGTCCATCATTCCTTATTACTGAGGCAATGAGAGGTTATGGCGCAGTTCTTCGCAACCTGAAAGGTGAAGAATTTATGCATAAGTATGACCCACGTTTATCGTTGGCACCCCGTGATATTGTAGCACGCGCAATTGACAGCGAGATGAAGCAGAACGGCGATGACCATGTGTATCTCGATGTGACACACAAAGACCCGGAGGAAACACGTAAACATTTCCCAAACATATATCAACACTGCCTATCGCTCGGAATTGACATTACAAAAGATTACATTCCCGTAGCACCCGCCGCCCACTATCTTTGCGGAGGTATCAAAGTTGACACGAACGGAGAATCGACAATCAAACATTTATATGCTGTCGGAGAATGTTCCTGCACAGGTTTGCACGGAGGCAACCGTCTGGCTTCAAATTCGCTAATCGAAGCTGTCGTATATGCCGACGCGGCAGCTAAACATGCGCTTGACAATATTTCAAACTACACGTTCCGCGATGATGTTCCCGATTGGAACGATGAAGGAACCCGCCTTCCCGAAGAAATGGTACTTATCACCCAAAGTATCAAGGAGGTTAACCAGATTATGGGAACGTATGTCGGAATTGTCAGAAGTAATCTCAGACTTGATCGAGCATGGAATCGCCTTGACATACTTTACGAAGAAACCGAGAAACTTTTTAAATGCTCAAAAGCCTCTCGCGAGATTTGTGAATTACGCAATATGATAAACGTCGGCTATCTCATCATGAGACAAGCCAAAGAGCGTCACGAATCACGAGGTCTACACTATACGCTTGATTATCCAAGAAAGTCAGAACATACCACCGAGGGTAATTGTTAATATAAAACAAACATATTTTCAATGCCTTCGGTCAGAATTCTCATATTGATAGCAATATTGAGTCTGCTCGGTCCCCTTAAAATGAAAGGAGCCGTAGCCGACAAGGATGACACGACCAAGGCGCAAGCCGTACAGCCTGCCGATATAAAACCGAAAGCCTACAAAGGTAAATATCATAAAGTTACCGAAGAAGGCGACACAGTTCTCGTGCTGGTGATGAACGACATTTATGTTTATCCCAAGCTAAAATTCAAGAATAAAAAAGAGGAGGAATTTTATTGGCGAACCGTCCGAGACGTAAAATTGGCTTTGCCCTACGCCAAACTGATTTGCGAGACGCTGACCGAAACATACGAGTATATCGAGACGTTTCCAACGCAAGCCGAACGCGAAAAATATTTGAAAGAGATGGAGACCGAAGTATTTAACCAATACAAACCGGCTCTAAGACGTTTTTCAAAGAATCAGGCAAAGTTACTGATAAAGTTGATACAGCGTGAGACTAATCAGTCAAGTTACAACATTTTGAAGGCCTTTTTAGGCTCATTCCGTGCCGGATTTTGGCAAACATTCGGACGATTTTTCGGCGTAAACCTTAAAAGCAAATATGAGCCTGACAGAAATCGGCAAGATGCCATTATAGAGCGTGTTTGCCGAGCCGTAGAACAAGGCCAACTATAGTAAATAAGCATATAAACCAGTCCACATTTAACCTTAACAGCCAATGAATAATTTAAAATCTTTATTTTTGTTTGCGACTGCAGTGTCAGCTACTATTAATGCCCAGACTCCCGAATGGCAAACAACTGAACATTTCAATGACGGGCAACTAACCCCTCATGCTCTTGTCGTACCTTATTCCAATAATAATTATGAGGCTATCAGAGAATTCAAATATAAAGATTCGCCCTATTATTTAGACCTGAACGGCAAATGGAAATTCCATTGGGTTAAAGGTGTAAGCAATAGACCAATCGGATTTGAAAGTCCGACGTATGACACATCAAACTGGGACAACATAAATGTTCCGGGAAACTGGGAAGTGCAAGGTTTCGGAACTCCCGTTTATACAAATCAATCATACGAATTTGACTCAGAATGGGCTGACTTTAAAAAGGATTGGCCTCGTGTACCTGAAACAACAAACGAAGTAGGGTCATATCGTCGTACATTTAAAATACCTTCAGACTGGAAAGGAAGGCGCATTGTTCTGTGCGTGGAAGGTGCAACCTCTTTTTATTATTCCTACATAAACGGACACAAGCTTGGCTGTAACATGGACTCTAAGACTGCTGCAGAATGGGACATAACACCCTATCTAAAAGATGGTGAAAATGTCGTTGCTCTTGAAGTATATCGTTGGTCGGCAGGAGCTTATTATGAATGTCAGGATTTTTGGCGTCTTAGCGGAATCGAGCGTGATGTTTACCTCTACTCCACTCCCGAAATATTTATATCAGATTTTACAGTCAAATCTCCACTTGACAATGACAAATATAGCGATGGACAACTCACTATCGAAACAGAAATCTCCGGTCTTGATCAGTCAAACAACGTTACCGTCGGATATAAACTCTACGCTCCAAACGGAAATATTTCAGCACAAGGCGCATCTGTAGCTACCAATAACGTTGAATTTAATAAAACAATCTCAAATGCTCTTCCTTGGAATGCAGAAACACCGAACCTATACACTCTTGAACTGTCATTGTACCAAGATGGCAAAATAATAGAAACTGTTGGATGTAACGTCGGATTCAAAACTTCAGAAGTTAAAAATGGGCAATTCCTTGTCAATGGACGCCCGATACTTGTAAAAGGAGTGAATCGACATGCTCATACTCTCGATAAAGGACGTACCGTGGATCCCGAAACCGCTCTCGAAGATATTCGTCTTATGAAAGCAAATAATATCTCGACAGTCAGAAACAGTCATTATCCGCAAGACCGCCTATGGTATCACTTATGCGATATATACGGTATATATCTGATAGACGAAGTCGATGCAGAAGCTCATGGATATGGCTATAAGGACAAATCACTTGCCAAACGCATGGAATGGATTGCTCCTGTAACCAACCGCACAGAGCGAATGTATGCCAAATCAAAAAACAATCCATCGGTAACCGTTTACTCATTGGGTAATGAAGCAGGTAATGGAGTTGTTTTTGAATCAACTTATAAATGGCTTAAAAATCGTGAGAAAAATCGCCCTGTACAATATGAACGAGCCGGGGAGGCAGATAACACGGATATTGTCTGCTGGATGTACACATCACCTACACGAGTTGAAAAGTATGCTACCGATTCAACTAAATATCGTCCGGTTATCTTATGTGAATATGCTCACGCTATGGGAAACAGTGTTGGCGGTTTACAGGACTATTGGGAGATTTTTGAAAAATATCCCAAAGCTCAAGGCGGGTCCATTTGGGATTGGGTTGACCAAGCCTTTGTTAAAAACGATATTAACGGGAACAGATATTGGGCATACGGTGGAGATTTCGGGCCTGCAAACATTCCATCTGACCACTCATTTAACTGTAATGGTCTTATTAGAGCCGACAGGGTGCCTCATCCTGCACTTGCCGAGGTAAAAAAAATATACCAGAACATCAAGGCAACTCTCGTTAATCCATCGACGATGAAAGTTAAAATCACCAATTTCAACGACTTTACAAACCTTGATAAATTTACGCTGAATTGGAAACTTATCGATAGTAATAACACTACTTTGGCTGAAGGCGCAGAGAGTATAAAATGTACACCGGGACATTCGGTTGAAATAAGCCTTGGTCATCTACCGACTATAACCGCTCCTGAAGCTTATCTCGATCTAAGTTGGACAGCGAACACCGCCCACCCACTTTTAGAAGCCACCCACGAGGTTGCCTATGATCGATTTACAATTAAAGGCAATGGATCTTTTTTTAAGAAATCAGCTGCCGCAAAATTGAGGAATGATGGCAATACTTATAGTGCCGCCAACAGCAGATTCACCATAAATCCTGAAACAGGTATGCTGTCATCTATCATTATTGACAATAAAGTAATGACCTCATCACCAATTAACTTGTCACTTTATCGTCCGCAAACTGAGAATGACATGGCAAGCAATGGTAAAAAATGGATTAACGCTGGTCTTGATTCTATTAATATCAAATGTAACTCGATAAAAGAAACGAAAACTGCAGTTTATACCGATTGCTCAATAGTTGGACGTAACGGTAAAAACATTGGGAATGCTACAATGACATATACTATTAAATCTAACGGAAGTATAGACATAAACACAGTCTTTACTCCGGATACAACTGTTGTCAAAGACCTTCCGCGTATTGGTTTAACGTTCCTTACGACCGACAAAGATGCAGATAAAGTAGAGTTTGTCGGTCGAAGTGGAGAGACATATATTGACCGTAACAGTGCCGGACGAATCGGACGACATTCATTCATACCAGATGCTGAATTCCACTTATACAATGTTCCTCAGGCAGCCGGGAACCATACAGATGTAAGAACAATGACTCTCTCGGGCAACGGACTGACTATCACCACGAACAATAAACCGTTTCAAATGAGTGTTTATCCATACTGCGATAATAATCTCGATAAAGCCCGTCACATTAATGAACTGAAAAAAACAGATAAAATGACAGTTCACATTGATGCCATGCAGACCGGTGTCGGGACAGCGACGTGTGGCCCGGGTGTACTAAAAAAATACTTGATTCCGCTAGAACCCATCCAGTTCAATTTTACGCTCAGTCATAAATAACACGGGACAAGGAATAAATAAAACAGCGCATACCAAATACAACTGATATGCGCTGTTTTATTATAGAGACCTTTTATCTTATGATATTTTTCGTTTTATAATTACATATAGAATCACCGGCACACCAACCAACGGAGTGACTCCGTTTAATGGCAGATAAACGTTTTCCGGCACCGTACATATAATATTGCAAACCAACGCTACAGATGCTCCGATAATTATAGAGCCGGGCATTAAAACACGATGATCATCAGTTTGAAAAATCATACGGGCAATGTGAGGAACAGCAAGTCCGATAAATGCTATTGGTCCACAATAAGCAGTCACTCCTGCCGACAAAATTCCGGTAGCAAGTAATAGCAGGTTTCTTAGACGATTTATATTAACGCCGAGATTGCGTGCATAATTATCGCCTAATAAAAACAAATTTAAAGGTTTAACGAGTAAAACCGAAAGAACCAGACCAATGACGATGACTCCAACAAACACCGGGAGCCGTTCATTGGTCACACTATTAAAGTTGCCCATTCCCCAAAGGACGTATGACTGCAGACCTTCAGCCGAGGCAGTATAGTTTAACAACATTATAATTGATGATGCCAGATAACCAACCATCATTCCAGAAATCAAAACTGTCAATGAGTTCTTAAGCCAAGCCGAAAACAACAGTAAGATTCCCATAATCAAGCCACTTCCAATTAATGCCCCGGCTATAACAGCCATGCTACCCGAGACACTTGTCAAACCGACACTTAAAGTTCCACCGGCAAGCAACATTACGAAGGCAACACCCAAACTTGCGCCGGAATTGATTCCAAGAATCGAAGGTCCGGCAAGCGGATTACGGAATGTTGTTTGCAATAGCAAACCTGATGCAGCCAAAGCAGCCCCGCCAAGTAAAGCTGTTATTGACATCGGCAAACGGCTTTCCATCACAATAAAACGGTATGAATTAGCAACTCCACTACCATCACCAAATAACAAAGATGAAACATCACAAGCCTTAATAGGAACTGACCCCAAATATATATTTGCAAAGAACATTGCAATCGTTAATAACGATAGCAACCCGAACCAAAAAATATATTTTGACTGATTATTTTTCATCTAATTTTGTAAAGAAATATTGTGTTGAAGTTGAATTACTTAATTCAGGATGAATGATATTGATTAAATCTGACAATGCACGTTCGGGATGGAAAGACGAATCTTCAAACAGAAGAATCTCTGACGTATTACACCCATATACATTCCCCGATTTATAGGCATCAAACTGAGAATAAATTTTATTTTCAGATTTTAAACCTTGTAGTGTCATCGGGTTTGGCATAATATACCTGACAATCCAGACCGGAGCGTCTCCGGCTTCAACCAATACCTGTTCGGCAGAGAGTGCGACACTCCCCGACGACTCAATATTGTCAAACGGGTTTAAACCGCCTGCATCACGAATCAGAGTGGCAATTGTTGATTCAGCAACCGGAACAAACCATTGACGACCGTATAACCGATCAAGCAGGACTTCAGGTCGAGAAGCAATATCTTTCGTTTTTTCTTTTAAAGAATTATATGAAATCTTTACAGCCTCAAAAATCGAATCAGCTTTTGACTCCTGGCCATAGAGACGCCCGAAAAATTTTATCCATTCAGCGCGGGCGAGAGGCGAAATTTCCATATAATCGGCACACTCCACAATGGGAATCGGCAATGTTGCCAGTTTCCCATAAGCCCCCGAGTCCTGATAAGGAGACAATAGTATTGCGTCAGGATTAAGCTCGACTACTTTCTCTATGTCGGGAGACGTATTAATGCCACAATCTGTTATTGTGCCCGACTTTATACCGTCCTTAATCTCAGGAACTATCATATATTGCGCATCACAAACACCCTTAATAGCAGTTCCTGCGCCCAATTCTTCAATCAACCGACAGTGAATTGACGAGTGAACAATTGAACGTTTCAGAGGAGTGCGTATAACTGTTCCACTTGGTAATCCTTCGGGTAATAGTGTTGAATCAGGCACGAGCAGATAGCTATGAAGTGTTTTTGTCGTATCCCACGGATTCTGAATCGAAACATAGGTATAATCAGGATAATCGACAATCGTCAAACGCTTGGCATAATCCATAGGAATCGTATCGCCGCCATCTATAACGGCGGTGGCACCGCCCGCCCCTCCACAAGCGGGAAGCAAAAGCAGTGCCACCAGACACGATACAGAATATGAAAGAAAAAACTTTTTAGCCATTATTTTTTAGGGAGAAAGAGAATATCGAAGGGATCGATACCGGTTTCACCTTTAAGAATAAATTTGCCTTTAGACGAATAAAGTTTAAAGTATCCATTTGCAGTCTTAGACTCGTAACCATTTACCATAGTTGCTGAGCCAATGATGATATCACCGGTTACATCATCGACAGCGAGAGATTTTGGGAAATCCACCCCTTCACCCGGTTCGAGCAAATCTGATACAAGATTGTTATCAACAACTGAGTAACATTTGTAGGTAATATTTTTTTGAAGACCGTTTTCGGGAGCATTGATAACATAGAGATTATTTTTATCAACTTTCATCAATGTACCTTCACAGAAAGGCTTGGTATCATAGTTATTTATTTTGTAAATCATTGATGGCTTCTTTCTAATGCCTTGACCATCAATACCAGAACAACGTACAAAAATTTCTGTACCATTAGTTACAATATCAGTTGGAGTTACACCATCTTTAAGTGGCAGTGATTCAAGATTACTTTCAGCTTTATTCATCCAGTCACTGTTCTTCAACCATCTTACGACTTGATTACCGTTTTCATAGCTGTCATCAGTTTTGACACCAAAATTATCGGCACAATATATATACTCGCCGACAACAACGATACCATCAGGCTTGTTAGCAGTGCTTCCAACGGGGAGATATTGAAGCATTTCGTAAGTCTTACAATCATATTGGGCGATATAACCACCGGCGTCCTGACCCGCAGCATCGCCACTAAACGTGATATATGCCTTATCTGCATCAATGAAAATTTGACGGGGATATGCAAATTTTTGGTCATTGAATGAAATTTGTTTAACCGATTTTCTGGTATCGGTATCAATAACTTCAATTCGGTTTGATTCATTGATAACAACCCAAAGATATTTATCGTAAACAGCCATAGCGTTTGGGTTAATACCAAGCCACTGGTCGTTAACATCTTTGAACGAAGTCAAAGCACTACTCAACAATTTACCTTCTAAAGGAGAATAGGTATAATATGAGAGAGTACCTTCTTTTTGACCATTTTCTGCATTAGAACCTCTGTTCAATACAAAGAAACTATTGATAAAATCAGCCGGGACATCAGGTTTATTAGGTCCGGGACCGGGTTCGGGTTCTGGATCAGGATCGTTGTTGCTACAAGAAACAAAACCTACAGAGGCAACAGCAATAAGCAGATAATAAAAAATCTTTTTCATTTTTAGTTAAGATTGAATGTTGGATTTTTGTGTGAATTTATAGCGTGTTATAATTTTCTTTTAAAAGCATGTCCCGACATTTTTTCTCGCCCGAGACATCGGGAACTGATTTATATTTTGAGATAAAAAACTGATTATTCAGATTTTGGAACAAATATTGCAACAGCAGGGTCAATTCCGGTTTCACCTCGGAGTACTTTTTTACCGTCGCTTGTAAACATTTTATAATATCCATTCTTTGACCATGATGGATATTGACCATCCATAGTCGCTGAACCTATTATGATATTGCCGGTCATCCGGTCAACAGCTAAAGCACTGGGATAATCAACTCCTTCACCTTTTTCAATGAAGTCGTAATTATCATCACTATTATCGATCATATAACATTTATATGAGATCGGGTCAGGAGAATCCCACGGAGCGTTGATTACATAAAGCTGTCGATCTTTGATAGCCATTAATGTTCCGGGAACATAACCCTGTGATTTTTCCCCATAAATACGCCAAATCATCGGCTTAACACCATTGGGAGTATAGTCGCCCATACAGGTTACAAACACGTCAGTACCATTTGTTACAATATCCGTTGGATTAGTTCCTACAGTGATATAACCTTTAATATCAAAGGTTGACTTATTGATAATAGCGACTCTTTCATCATATGGCAAACCTTGAACACTGTTCATTCCGCCGGAAATAGCTACATAAATATTGTCACCTGCAATAGCAACACCTTCGGGGTTAGGTCCAAGATAAGCAGTAAATCCGTCTACTACATCAGTGGCACAATCATATCGGGCAAGATATCCATCATAAGTTGTAATATATGCTTTTCCACCACTAATTTCTATATGACGGGGCATACTTTTAGATCCTGAGTGAGGATTTACACCAAACTCATATTGTTTTACCGACTTCATTGTGTTAATATCAACAATCTCCATTGTAGCCGATTCATAGGTAATGATATAAAGTTTGCCACCATACAAAGCCATGTCGTTAGGGCTTAAGCCGAGTGATCGTTCATTTGAATCCTTAAATACAGTTAAAGATTCTTTCACCATAACATAGTCTTCAGATGAATAGTCATAGTACGATAACGAGCCATCTATACCGGCATAAGAAGATCCACGACCGAGAATAAAGAAACTTGAAGTGTCGACCGATTCTACAGGATCCGGATCCGGGTCAGGTATTGGTTCATCATTACTACTGCACGAGTAGAACGAAACCGTTGCTGCTGCAAAAAGAAAATAATAAAACGATTTTTTCATCTTGGAAAATTTTAATTTGTTCTTTTTGTGTGAATTTATAGCGTAAATTTTATAGTTGCTTGCCAAGCACGACCCGGCATAGGGTAACGCGCAATTATTTCATACTGCTTGTTAAACATATTCATCAAATCGAGTCTCAACTCTAAATTATGTTTTCGTGTCGGGATTGTTCGATAAATAGCAACACCCGCTTCAACATATCCGCCAAGAGATGATCCTTTAACATGATTGTTAGTAGAAAAACGCTCGCCCGCACCGGTCATGTGTATAACAAGATTTACAAACGGATTTTCGCAAGCGACAGATGCACTACCCGAGTGAACGGGGGTATATGCAAGCTGTTTCTTATAATCAGACATTGTTTTGTCTTGGAGCGAGATTGACTTTTGGAAACTATAGTTTCCGTCGGCAAGGAGCTGCCAGCCGCGTGAGACATTAAACACAGAAGCAAGTGTCAAATCAAGTCCGGTCGTTCTGACTTTACCAAAGTTTAACATTCGCCACATGTGCAGATTGACGGGAGTTGCAACGATTTTATCCTTAACATTATTATAATACCCATCGGCAGTTACATATAACGAAGAAATAAAACCATTACTTGGCAACATATATGTTACACCAACGTTAAACTGGTCAGTCGACTCTGGCTTGAGCGTCAAAGTTCCGACATGTTCAAAATACAACTCGTTGAAAGTTGGCATTCTGAAAATATTCTTATATGAAGCTCTGAAAGTGAGCGACTTATCATCAAGCAATGAGTATGAAGCACTGACCGATGGAGATAGTTTTGATTCATTATCGGCACTTTCACCCGATTTTGCTCCGTTTCTATAAATTGAAAGTAATCCGCGAGCAGTCACGATCAAACGAGATACCCTGTATCGAGCTGTTATAGATTGTAAAACAGAGTTTCGATATGGACGTACATCGGTCGACAAATTACTGGTAAGATTATTGTAAATATAATCACCGCTATATACGAGCGACCATGATGTCACAGGCACCCATAATACGGCACCCGAAACATAACATTCTCTTTGGTAATAGTTTTGTTGAAGCAGACCGTTGAGATATTTACCGTTTCGATCGGAATAAAGCGATTCAGCCCAATTAAATTTTGCATTTGCAAGAACTGATACAGTCGATGAAACAGACGATCTCAAATTGGCATGTCCAAAAAAGTTTCGGTCATGAAGACGTTCGTTATTATCTTCATTATACAAGATGACAGGTCCGGGCAGATGACGATTATTGTCGTAGTAATAAATCTTTCCGTTGAGCGTTGTACGAGCGCCGAGTTTAAACGAAGCATTTGTTTCAACATGCCCCGAATTCATTTGGCTATTGTTACGACGAGGATGGGTAATTTCCTTCCCATTAACAATTGTAAAAGGGTAGTTGTTCTTCCCATAAAGATATTCCCCTGAAATATCAAAACTGTTACCGTTGCTATATGAACGACCGATTTTTACATAAGGGCTTACTGTGATAAATGAGCCATATTTGAATCTTGCGGTCAGAAATATTGAATCGATATCCTGAATAAATGAGCGGGTAGACAAAGACAATGTTGCCGAGAGCGATGCCGAACGCGCCGGGATGAATATGTCATCATTGTCACCTACAGTCAAATTGATTGATGAAATGTTATCAAGTGAATACCGAGAGAGGTCAACCTCGCCGTTCTGACAATCTGATAATGCAACCCCGTCATAGAGAACATTTGTATGAGTAGCGCCAAATCCGCGAACCGATACCGTTTTCAATCCACCGGCACCACCATAATCTTTAAGCGTAACACCGGGCAATCGGTTAAGCGCATCGGCAACACCGGTGACGCCCATCGATTCAAATTTAGTGAAATCAACCGAATATGTCGGCGAAGTTGATTTCATCGTGCGATTACCCTTTTCATTGACCGTGACCTCACGGAGACTGTGAACAAGAGTATCAATCTTCATAGCAGTTATACCAAATGCCGGTACGTTCATTGACAATATTGCAAAGAAAACGATATAAGATAGTCTAAATCTAAAAAAATTAAAATGCCTCCTCATCCTCGTAAGAATCATTTTTGGTGAATAATATGTTAGGCATTTGGCAGGTCTTCGGACTCGTTTCGGAATTTTTCCGACGCCTTCCCATGACTTTTCTTAAGCCACAGTGGCTACGAATGTCGGTTCCGTTTATGAAACTTACCGCAGCGGGACTGTCCAGGCTTTTCACCTGATTCCCTTTTGAACGCATAAAGCGTACCAAATAACGATGCAAAATTAGCTATTAAATTTCACCCTACAAAATTTTTCTTTATATTTTAATATAAAAGCAATGACTTATTTTACTTTACCGGGATTTCGGGCAATAAACTCCTTCCACGATTTACATGCTCCAACAGATGCCGCAGGACGTGATGACTCGTAAAAATGACATAAAGCGGCTCCAAGTGCATCAGTCGCGTCAAGTTCGGGTAAAATTGAGTCGGCAGGAATTGAGAGTATTCGTTTCAACATTTCACATACCTGTTCTTTTGAAGCAGCACCATTACCGGTTATTGCCATTTTGATTTTACGAGGTTCATACTCTACGATAGGGACATCACGCGACAATGCAGCTGCAATTGCAACCCCCTGAGCACGACCAAGTTTAAGCATCGACTGAACATTCTTGCCAAAGAACGGAGCCTCAATCGCCATTTCATCCGGAAGATACTGTTCAACAAGACCTTGCACACGGTCATAAATTCGACGCAGGCGCATATAATGATCTTCCATTTTTGAGAGTCTGATTACTCCCATCGCAATCATAAACGGCTTCTTACCTTTGACTCCGAGAATACCATAGCCCATCACATTTGTTCCCGGGTCAATACCGATGATTATTCGGTCCCATTCCTTTAACGGAGCTTTCATTCAACCACCTCCATAAATGTTGAGAAAAAGACAATACGTTGTCCAAAACGTCGGCTTAATACAGCCTTGAGATCAGACGCTTCCCTATCATGCCAGCAAGTGGCAGATTTAAGATTATCAGTCTCAAGATGAACAGCATAACCAACTACTCCCGGCTCGGTCTCAGTGAGAATACGAGCTACTACAGGATTAGTAAAATAAGAGCAGGTCAATGCCTGTTTTATATAGTCATTTTTCACCCACTCAAGGAACTCATCTGTGATTGAAGCTTCCATGTGAAATGAGGTGTTTAATATATATCGTTTCATCTTAAATTTTAACATGAAAAAAAAATATTATCCATGACATTACACCACTTACCAATGTCACAAAGAACCAATTTCGGGCATTTATCGATGCCCGGCGCGCTTCTTCAAAATGACGCTCATCATATAATTTATTTACTTTAAGCGCATAAATAATTGATATGACACCCAAAATGTTACAGCACAATATAGTCAAAACAATTGCCTCGGCAAGATAATTGTTAGGACGCAAAGGTTGATAACGTCCGTCCGGGCCATATTCGTCTGACATAGCGCATGCCCCATAAACCTCAGTGTCTGCAATCGTGCGACTTAATTTCGAAGCAGAAAATGGCGGAGGCGTAACGTTCTCGCTAACAACAGCCATAACCTCGGGAAAATTTCGAGCTTCCTTCCAATCGGTATTTCCCGGAGTCCAAATCAATGTATCGGCACCAATCGAATAATGACGTAGTTCATCGAGTTCCAATGGTCCGACCGGCTTTTTATCACGAGCTATATAGTATTTCATTGTTTCAATGCTTTTTGATATTTCACGAAACGCTTAACGAATCTAAAATGTCGTTTAAGTGTTGGGAAAAAGCCGTAGTAATAGCTCATTATTTTGAAACGCTCAATCAACGACCGGCGACGGTTAGCAGTAGATATTCCTTCTGAAAGATAATCGATCAATGTTGTACCCGTATATGCCACACGACGAGCATGTTGAAGACATTGCACACACCAATCAAAGTCGGCAGAATAACGGTAACTGGTATTAAATAGTGGAGCTATGCGACGAAGAGCAATAAAAGCCTGATGACATACCACCATACCTTCACGGAACGAATCAAGTGTCAAGTTTTCAGGAGCAATAAGGTGGCGGTCGGCAATCTTTTTGCGCGACACATCAACTATATCGGTTTGTCCATAAACTACTCCCGGAGTATCTTCACGATTGGCAGCATCAAAAATTTCCTTCAGTGAGTTTTCTGAGTGGAATGAATCACCTGCGTTCAAGAACATAACATAATCGCCGGTAGCCTCGCCAAGTCCCTTATTCATTGCATAATACAACCCGTTATCGGGACTGCTGGAAATACGAGCGCCTTTAATATCGGCTTGATTAACGACATCAAGAGTATTGTCGGTCGAAGCACCATCCATGAGAATAAACTCATAGTCGGTAAAAGTCTGTTTTTTTATACTTTCAAGTGTCGGTTTTACTGTCGCAGCCGCGTTATAAGTCACGGTGATGATTGAGATGAATGGAGTACTCATTATCGGGCTTGTAATGGGTTTTGCAATGTTGTGATTAGTATTTGCAAAGTTAAGATAAAATGTCGAAATAAAAAAACATCAAATAAAAAATGCTGCGTCAATCAATTTGACACAGCATCAAAATTCAAAGTAGCGAATTCGGGATTCGAACCCGAGTTTCCGCCGTGAGAGGGCGGCGTGCTAGGCCTCTACACTAAATCGCCAAGCGTCGTTACTTTATTTTTACTCGGCAAAGTTACACGTTTTTTTTCATTCACACAATAGCAATAACCAAAATTTTGGATTAAATTTAATTGAATATACATATTTAGAATATTTAAGAGTATTTTTATAGAAATTCTTGCTACCTTTGCAATTTGAAAGATATAACATCATCAAATCTATCCGATAGTAATGTTAAAAGCTATTTCTAAAATATTAATGACCTGTGGAATTGCGATGACTACATTCATGCAGGTCTGTGCGCTCGATCTTCCGGTCAAACATATCAACGGTAAGGCTTTCTACTATTACAGAGTTGACAAAAAAGACCGTCCTTACAGTCTTGCAGAAAAACTCGGCATTAAGGTCTCGGACATTGCAAAATATAATCCTCAGGCAAAAGATGGATTCCAATCGGGAATGATGCTGACCTTCCCGGTTACAATTGATGCCAAAGTAAACAACGGATATTACACAACCACCTATACTCCAAGTAAAGACGAAACCGTCTATGGTCTCGCCAAAAGATTTGACATACCGGTTGAACGATTAATCGCATTTAACCCTCAAGCCACTCAATCAATCCATAATTCCACTCTCATAATACCACTTCAGCCGGCAGGTGAGATTGTAAATGAACCAAAACCTGTCACATCAGCCCAACCGACTCAGATTGATGATGAAGAAGATATTGACAACGTTCCGGCACAGGAGCCTGACGAATCGCTCACCCAGATTCGCACGTACACCATTGCTAAAGGTGAGACACTCTCAAAAATAGCACGCGAAAACGACATTACAGTTCAGGATATTTTGGCAATGAATCCCAAACTGAACCCTCACAAATATCAGGCAGGTGAACGTATTTTACTCCCGCCTATAATTTCTCTTGACGAGCCTCAAGATGCTATTGCCACCCCACAATCCGTACAACAGCAGTCGATTACGCAACAATCCATACCTGTTCAACAATCTCAGACTGTTGTCATTGATGATATACCTCAGAATACAGCCAACGAAGAAATAGCCTTTGATACTATTGATAAAATAACATCTCTTTCAATCGGTATCATGTTCCCATTCATGCTGAACGAAGAGGAGGAATCAAAAAGTGCCAAACTGTTTACCGAATTTTATCGCGGTTTCCTGCTTGCAACAAAAGAACTTAGCCAATCAGGTCAACCGATAAAAATTTATGCCTATGACACAAGCGCATCACTCGATTCTGTAACTCGCATTCTCAACCATGTGTCGAGCGACTCTATCAACATTTTTATCGGCCCCGATGATCAGACTGCTTTATCGCGCATCGGTCGATTTGCAGCTTCAAATAATGGTTATGTCTTGAATATGTTTGCTGTTAAAGATGACTCCTACAAGTATATACCGTCAATAATTCAGGCAAACATTCCACACGACTATATGTATGATAAAGCAATCAAAGGCTTTATTGAAAAATACAAAGATAAAACTCCGGTTTTCCTGTCTCGCGCCGAAGGTAATAACGATAAAATTGAGTTTGTCAACAAACTGAAATCAGAACTTAAGAAAAAAGGCATCATACCTATCGACTTGACTTTTGAGAATTCTCTTACAAGCGAAAATTTGGATGAGTTAAGCCTTGAAAAGTCATACGTTTTTATTCCGGCAAGCGGAAATGCAAGTGAATTTACTAAGTTCGCTCCTGCCCTGAACTCATTTAGAAAAAAAATGACAAGTCCCGATAAATTTGCATTATTCGGTTATCCTGAATGGGTTATGTTCCGCAACGAGCGTCTCGACTATCTCCACGCCCTCAACACTACAATTTACAGTCGATTCTTCACTTCGACCGACTCCCCTCTTGCCGATAAAATTGCATCGGAGTACAATGATCAATTTGGCATAGATATGCTTGAGGCGGTTCCCTCTCAGGGACTTTTAGGATATGATACAGCAATATTCCTTATCAAGTCGCTCCGGAACAATGAGGGAAATTTCAGCGAAAGCTCTATGGCATACGATGGTGTGCAGAGCGGATTTGACCTTTGCCAGCCTGCCGGGGTGAAAGGTTTAGTCAACCTCAATCTCTATTTTATAACTTTCGGACCTCGAAGATCAACGACAAAAGTACAACTTTAAAATGAAATATTTTGTCGCAATATTAATTTCGGTTCTTGCGTTTTTCGCACCTCACAAAGCGTTCTCACAAAGCCACTATATATCGCATGTTCATGTCGGTTTGCATGGTGGTATGGCGATGTCACGCACAACATTTTCACCATCGGTAAAACAAAAGATGTTGAATGACTACACCTTTGGTATAGCAGCACGTTATGCCGAGGAACGACATGTCGGGCTGATGGGTGAAATTAATTTAACACGCCGCGGTTGGTGTGAAAACTTTGAAGGTACTCCCCTCAAATACTCACGTGCACTTACATATCTTGAATTGCCAATCATGACCCACATATTTTTCGGACCACGGAATTTTCAATTCTTCTTCAACTTGGGTCCTCAAATATGTTACATGATTTCAAGTTCAATCGATAGCAATTTTGACTATAAAAATCCTTTAAAAGTCGAGGGTTTCCCATCAAGCAGACGCATGACAGAACAGATGTCAATGGAAATCAAGAACCGTTTTGACTATGGCATTTGTGCGTCATTTGGCCTGGAGCCATTGATTGGTCGTCGAAACTCGATTACACTTGAGGCTCGCTATTATTTTGGGCTCGGTAATATTTTCGGAGCAGCAAAAAAAGATGTGTTCAGTGCATCGCGCGGTATGGCGATTACAGTTACCCTCGGCTACTATTTCCGTCTAAAATAAATATTTATCCCCATGAAAAATTTCATATTGAGTGGAATACTCACAATCATTGCTTGTTTCCCTGTCACTATTTCAGCACAAGCCGTAAAAATAATGACCTATAACGTTCATAACGGAATTGGTCTCGATAAAAACCGCGATCATGCTCGCATCGCCGACGTGATATCAAGTGAAAAGCCTGATTTTGTAGGTATTCAGGAAGTTGACAGCATGACAAACCGAAGCGGTAATATGTTTGTTCTTGGCGATATTGCTCAAAAAGCCGGCATGGAACCGACTTTTGCACCGGCAATTCCATGGGATGGCGGAATCTATGGCATTGGATTATTGTCTAAAACAAAACCCAATAAGGTTAAGCGTATTACATTACCCGGCAGGGAAGAAAAAAGGACTATGGTGATTGCCGAATTTGATAAATATATAATCATCAACACTCACCTGTCGCTTACACCCGAAGATGCCCTCGAATCTGTCAAAATTATACATGAGATTTTGCCGTCGCTCGGTTCTAAACCTGTAATTTTAATGGGTGACCTTAATTCACTCCCCGATTCTCCCGTAATCAAAGCCCTACAAAACGATTTCACTATTGTAAGTCCTGATAACACACCGACTTTCCCGGCTAACAATCCTACCGAACGCATTGATTATATAATGATTTCAAAAGGTCACAATTTTAACGTGACTCGTGCAGAAGTCATTGATGACAGAATTGCCTCGGATCATCGTCCGGTTATCGTTGAGATATTACCAAATAAATAGGGAAATTATTGCCAAAATTATAATGGCAATGAAACCGACACGTTCGTATGCGGTAAACAACGGGATGTTTTCACTGCGATGGTCACGCCATGCCTGAAAGTAAAATATAAATCCGGCAAGGTAAAATAAAGATGTTTTCATAAATAAATCAAGTCCGCCGGCATAAATCATCCACCCACAAAACAGTGTGCAAAAAATCGCAATGGTGCGACACTTTAAAATATTCTTTCGGTCATTTGTACAAAGTCCACCGGGGCGTAATGATATTTTCCAAAGGAACATTCCGCTCACAAGATAGGCAGGTAAAATCATCATACCGGTAATGCTGATTGCCGCGAGATAAACATCTTCGTCCATTGTCACCAACAACAAGAACAACTGCATGATGATACTCGAAATGAAAAGACCGTAAGCAGGCATTTCACGGCTATTCAGCTTTAAAAACTTCTTTGGGAAGATGCCCACTTTTGCTGCGGTATAGGGCACTTCTCCACATACAAGACTCCAAGCCACCCATCCTCCAAGCAAGCAAATCACGACTGATGCAATTACGATATAGTATGCCCAATCACCACATATATTACGAAGAACGTATGCAACCGAGGGGTCTTCAAGACTTGCCAATTCCGGTTGAGACATCACACCAAAGCAAAATACCGAAATCATTACATACAATGACCACGAAGCAAGAAATCCGGTGACACCCGCCCGACCTATATCCTTGCTACGACGAGCTCGTCCTGACATCATCACCGCACCTTCAATACCGATAAAGCACCATAAAGTAACAAGCATCGTACTTTTAACTTGACCGACAAAACCACCGAGATCATTCAATCGTCCCCAAAAGTCATAGCTGAACATCCCGATTTTTGTGTTTATCACAAGTAAAACAACGATAAGCAAAATTGCCAGTATTTTTATGAGGGAAAGCGCAATAGTCAATGCTCGTGCAGTTCTCATTCCGAGTATCACGATAAAATAGATTAACCATATAAGGACAGAACCGAATATGATTGTTGTCCATCCGTGATTCAACAGTTCGGGGAAGAATGTTCCGAACGTATCGTTGAGCATTACGGCATACGCTATATTGGCAAAGCAAGTACAAAACCAATAACCCAACGCAACATTGAAACCTACATAACGGCCATATCCGTCACGGGCATACTGATAAATTCCGGAATCGTATTCGGGATGTCGGTCGGCGAGTATCTTGAATGTAGCGACTAACAATAATATTCCGACGGCTGTAATCAGCCAGGATGCGATGACTGCACCAAGCCCGGCTTCGTGAGCCATATTTTGCGGAATATTGAATATACCGGCACCTACGACCATTCCGAACACGAGTGCCGTCAGACCTATAAATCCCAATTTTACAGGTACTTGTTCTGCGATTTTATTCTCTTTCATTAAAGTGATAAAACAACCGTTACTTCTCTCAAGCCAACGGTCACGTTGTCGATTGATTTATTATACAGATTTAGAGTTTAGTTCTAAATCGGTCACAAAGGTAATAATTTTTACATAAATATTTACCTCAATCGATCGACTTATTACATCTTAACACTATTCCCAAATGGTAACAGTGCAAGTTTCATCAATTTGAAATGTTGAAGTCCGAACGGAATTCCGATAATTGTTATGCAAAACAACAAACCCAATCCAAGATGAGTGAGTGCGATTGGAATTCCACCGACAAACCACCAAATTACATTCATAAATCCGGCAAGACATCCCGATGGCCATCCATCGTCAACAATATCTGTCCCAAACGGCCATAAAGCAAGCATCGCAAGTTTAAGAGTCTGCAAACCAAATGGAATACCGATTATGGTCAACATCATGGTAACACTTGAGACAGCATACTCTATCGCAATCAATACGCCACCAAAAACAAACCAAATAATATTTAAGAACGTGTTCATTTTAAAATGATTTATAAAAAGAAACAAAGATACCAAACCGGCGATCGGTTCGATATCTTTGCAAAGGTATGAAAATTTAATACAATATCAATAATTGTGAGCTTCAATTTGGAAGTATGCCTGAGGATGTTTGCATACAGGGCAAATTTCAGGTGCTTTTTTACCGATAACAATATTACCGCACTCCATACATTGCCAGATACGGTCGTCATCACGAGAGAACACAATTCCTTCTTCGATGTTACCGATAAGTTTGCGATAACGTTCTTCATGAGTTTTTTCGATTGCGCCAACTCTGTCAAACAAATCTGCGATTTCGTTAAGCCCTTCTTCACGAGCTACTTTTGCAAATTCCTCGTACATATCGGTCCATTCAAAGTTTTCACCTGCAGCCGCATCAGCGAGGTTATCGAGAGTATCGGGTACATCACCGTCATGAAGCAGTTTAAACCAAATTTTAGCATGGGTATGTTCGTTGCGGGCTGTTTCATCAAAAATATCGCCAATTTGCTGATAACCGTCTTTACGGGCTTTTTTTGCATAGAACTGATATTTTGAATAAGCCTGTGATTCACCGGCAAATGCAATACGAAGGTTTTCTTCGGTTTTTGTACCTTTAAGTTTATTATCCATAGTTATTGAAATTTTAAAATTAAACGTGAAATGTTTATAATAAAACAACTCATAATACAATTTTGTTCATATAAACTTTTATTACCTTATTTATGTTATATTTTCAAAACTAAATATTCAACTAAATTCATTATATTATGACAAAGATTCGTCGCGCGGTAAAATGGTATTTTAACATCTGCGCTTTAGCTTATAACAACAAATAATACTGCAATTAAAGTATAATCTATAATCCTATAATAATGAGCAACAATACAAAGCAGGACTCTCTCAAACAAGATGCCCTAAACTATCACAGATATCCCCGTCCGGGTAAAATAGAAGTAGTTCCGACTAAGCCCTACGAAACTCCGGTCGACCTTTCACTCGCCTACTCACCCGGGGTGGCATATCCCTGTCTTGAAATCAAGGATGATGCATCTAAAGCATTTGCCTACACAAACCGCGGTAACCTCGTTGCTGTAATATCAAATGGCACAGCTGTACTTGGACTCGGTAACATCGGCGCACTCGCAGGAAAACCCGTAATGGAAGGTAAGGCGCTCTTGTTCAAGATATTTGCCGGTCTTGATGCTTTTGATATTGAGATTGACGAAAGCGACCCTCAGGAATTTATCAAAACTGTTGCTCGTCTCGCTCCGACATTCGGGGGTATAAATCTCGAAGACATCAAAGCACCTGAATGTTTTGAAATCGAAGACGGTTTGCGTGAAAAGCTCGACATCCCGGTCATGCACGACGACCAGCACGGCACTGCAATCATTTCAGCCGCCGCACTCCTGAACGCCCTTGAACTTCAAAACAAATCAATTTCAGAAATAAAGCTCGTTGTCAATGGTGCCGGTGCCGCTGCAATAGCTTGTACAAAGCTCTATTGCGAGTTGGGAGTTAAACGCGAGAACATTGTAATGTGCGATAGTAAAGGTGTTGTGAGAAAAGACAATCCTAAACTAACTTCTTCAAAAGCACTTTTTGCGACAGATCGTGACATTCACACACTCGCCGAAGCATTGGTTGACGCTGATGTGTTCCTCGGACTTTCGGTTGCCGACGTACTCACACCCGAAATGATAAAAACAATGGCACCGCGTCCAATCGTGTTTGCACTCGCTAACCCCGCACCAGAAATCGCATACGAACTCGCTGTTGAAACTCGTCCCGACATGATTTTTGCTACAGGTCGAAGCGATTATCCCAACCAAATCAATAATGTGCTCGGCTTCCCCTACATTTTCCGCGGAGCTCTCGACTGCGGTGCCACCACAATTAACGAAACGATGAAAGTTGCCGCCGCAAAAGCGATAGCATCACTCGCTCACGAACCCGTACCGGAAAAGATAGCTCAGGCTTACGATGCACCCGACCTCAAATTTGGTCCTGATTATATTCTTCCCAAGCCATTTGACCATCGACTGTTAACAGTTGTTGCCCCCGCGGTTATCCGTGCTGCTGAAGAATCGGACGTCGCCACCCGCAATATTGACGACTTCAAGAAATACAACGAGTTCCTCAATCAAATCATCTGCACAAACAGTGCCCTGATTGAATACCTCATCAAATCACGCTCAACCTGTGCGCGTCCCCGCAAAAAGTAAACAAATTATAAAATCATAAAACAACAAGGGCTACCTCGCTAATCAACGAAGTAGCCTTTATTATTTAATTGTATCTGTAATTCATTATGTACTCACGCCGAAACAATTATTGCCGATGCCGTGGGACAGCGAAAGTCAACCGACAACGCGCCAAAACTATCGCGCGAGGAACAGCAAAAAAGGTTTGAAAGACTGAGCCGTAGAGTGGTACAATAGTTTATTTATACCATTTATCATTAAGGCCACCAATACCAAGCCCCACGATAATAAATAGACCAATCAGAAAAGGAATAATCGCTATTGCGCATGCTATAATCTTCAAGAACCACATATTATTTTAGCTTTTAATTTCTGCAAATATAACAAACAAGCAATTAATTTCCAAATAAAATGGCGTCAAAAAGTACAATTTCTATATCTTTTGAGTTAAAATTTTCTTATTAATAAGACAATCCGCTTCTTTAATTTAAGAAACGGATTGTCTCATGGTACACCCGAGGGGAATCGAACCCCTATCAAGAGAACCGGAATCACTCATTCTATCCATTGAACTACGGGTGCAAGTCGCGAGTTAATAAAAAATGTTATAAGCTCGTTTTCGACGTGCAAAATTAATTTTTTTTTTGTAGTTTTGCAAGAATCATTTGAATATTGTACAATGCACGTCAAGATAGAACAATCGTGGAATTCTCTGTTAAAAGACCAATGGGATTTACCTTATTTCGCTAATCTTGTTGATTTTGTAAAACATGAATATGCCACAAAAACAATTTTTCCACCTGCATCTAAAATATTTGCAGCGTTTGACTCTTGCCCTGCCGACAAGGTCAAAGTTGTCATCATAGGACAGGATCCTTATCACGGACCGGGACAAGCCAACGGTTTGTGCTTTTCTGTTGCACCCGGCATACCTCTTCCACCCTCGCTTATTAATATTTTCAAAGAAATTAGCGATGATATGGGTAAACCGATGCCACAATCGGGCGATTTATCGCGCTGGGCGGCACAAGGCGTACTCCTACTCAATGCCACACTGACTGTCGAGGCACATCGCGCAGCATCTCATCAAGGACAAGGATGGGAAACTTTTACCGACTGTGTAATTTCTCGCCTTTCATCAAAATACCAAGGTATAGTCTTTTTACTTTGGGGGAACTATGCAATCTCAAAAAAACGATTGATCGACGAGACCAAACACCTTGTTTTAACTTCGGTTCATCCATCGCCGTTATCTGCCTATCGCGGATTTATCGGTTGCCGCCACTTTTCAAAAGCCAATCAATATCTTACATCGATCGGTAAAACGCCGATTGAATGGTAGTTAGACCAATGTTCGACAAACTGATTGTAACCATAGTAACACTGCTAACTGTCGTTCATCTTGGAATGGCTCAAACGGCTATGCCTAAAACCATCATCACTTCGGTTAATGGCAAAACAACATATCCGGTTATATTACACGCAAATAGCCATGATTCGGTGATTGTCAGCTTTGATCTTCTTGAACCGGATATGCGCTACATAAGAGCATCAATCACCCCTCTCACGCTTGATCTCAAGCCATCGCGCATGACCGAAATTGAATTTCTCCAGTCATTCAACCGGGCTGACGTCTCAAATATTGAAAATTCCCAGTCAACAGTAACGACCTATACTCATTATCAATTCATATTGTCAAACGAGAACCTGCTCCCGACAATCAGCGGGAACTACCGTCTTGATTTTGTTGATGACGACCAAATGTCTGACACGATTTTGAGTCTGCCGTTTTATGTATCGGAGTCAAACGCTACGTTTTTCCCGGCATTGTCATCGGCTACTGACCAAAGTTTCAATCATGGACAACGTCAGCTTTCGCTACAATGCAATATCGACAAGTCGATCAACAACCTTAATTCAGATAACATCTTCCTTGCAGTATTCATTGACGGTCAACCTGTTTCGTCAAATATTCATCCAACACGCCTTGACGGTAATCAGGTAATTTTTGAACATCAACCTGAACTCATATTTAATAATGGCAACATCTGGCGAAGATTTGACATAACCGACTCTTATTATCCAGGACACGGAATATCAATAATTCAACAGACTCCCGACGGTAATCATCGCTTTTTAATTGAAAAAGATATCCCGCGAGTTGACTCTCAATATCAAACCGATGGAACCCTTCACGGAGGCTTTATTATTGATTCACATATCGGTATACCTGAAACTAACGCCGACTACTGCGACGTCGTTTTTACACTCGATATTCCGTTTATGCCAACCACACCGGTTGCAATCCGCGGCGAGTTCACGCGCTATCTTCCGGGGGGCGTATTACCAATGACATTTGATTCAATATCAAACAAATATAAAGCGATCTCCAACCTAAAACAAGGCGTATATAACTACCAATATTTAGTTGGTAATTCCCTAAAACCCGACTCAATAGAAGGCAACTTTAACGAAACACCGTTGCATTATGACCTTCTGCTCTACTATACATCCCCGACCGTGCGTTACCCGCGTATAATCGGACACCACTCATTTATATATAATGGAAACTGAATCAACTGAAGAAATTATGCTTGAAATCAAAGATACTCTCGTTTCGCTCGACCTTGCCGAACGCTTTTTTTGCTGCGACCTCAAAAAATGTCTTGGTCAATGTTGCATCGAAGGCGATGCCGGTGCACCGATTACCGAAGAAGAACAGGCTAAAATCGAAAAACTTCTTCCCGAGATATGGGACGACCTTTTGCCTGCCGCTAAACGTGAAATAGAAGAAAACGGAGTTGCCTACATAGATGAAGAGGGCGACCTTGTCACCTCAATTATCGACGGCAAAAACTGCGTTTTCACTACCTACGGCGAAGGTGGCATGTGTCTTTGCGCAATCGAAAAAGCATATCGTGAAGGACGTGTTGACTTTAAGAAACCTGCTTCATGCAGTCTGTACCCCGTCAGATTGACAAAATATCCTTCATTCACTGCTGTAAATTATCATCGCTGGAAAATATGTCGTTGCGCCGAAGCTCTTGGCAGAGCTAACAATATCAGACTATACCGTTTTCTTGAAGGTCCGTTAACCGATTATTTTGGCAAAGAATGGTATGACGAACTCGCATTAGCGTGCGAAACCTATCTCGAACAACACGGTTCAAACGATTGAAATCCATACGATTATGAAATTTGCACTTTCTCTTCTGACACTTCTAACTACATTAACTATCAAAGCCGACATTGCAAACGAAGGCATTTACCTTCGTATAGTTGATGACGCCGATGCCGCACTCAAGGCAGGCGATTTTGCACGAGCCGAGAAACTATATACCGAAGCCATGGATTTGCAGCCCGAAAACCCGGGTAACATTCTTCTAATGTCAAATCTTGGGATGGTTCGTTTTTATATGGGGCAGGATTCACTCGCACTCATAACTCTTGACCGTGCGCACTCCATAGCTCCACGCTCCACCACAATTCTCAACAACCGCGCAAGAGTACGACTTGTCAACGGATTGGCGGCTGAAGCTCTTGAAGACTATAACTTAGTCATTGAAATTTCGCCCGACCAACCCGACCCATATTTCTATCGTGGTATGATTGAATTATCAGGCGGATTGATTAAACAAGCTGAAGAAGACTTTGCGACGCTTGAAAAGCTAGACCCCGAGGGCGAAAATACCCAACTTGCTCGTGCTCGTCTTCTTGTAATACAACAACAATACAGCAAAGCGATACCTTATCTTAACCGCTTGATTGCTAAAGAAAAATCATCAGACTATATCGCATCACGTGCACTTTGTAACCTAATGACCGGAAATCTTGGTGAAGCCGCCGAAGATATTGCCGACGGACTCGCTCTCGACCCCAATGACGGCATGTTATATCTTTACCGAGCAATGCTGAACAAGCAACGCTATCAAACAAAACAGTCTAAATTAGACGGTCAGCGAGCCATTGAATTAGGGGTTAATCCAAAGACCGTCGAATCGTTCCTCAAATAACTTATCTACATTTCATAAAATTGTAAATAACTTTTGACAGGAGTATAACTTCTGTTTCAAACTTTTTTTTTAATTTTGAAATCGAAAATCAAACTTGAATAAACCTAAATATAAATGACCCCCTTTGTCCATCTGCACGTACACACTCAATACTCGCTGCTCGACGGTCAGGCTTCTATCAAAGCATTGGTTGACAAAGCTGTAGCCGACGGTATGCCCGGTATTGCCGTGACCGATCACGGTAATATGTTCGGCATCAAGGAATTTTTCAATTATGTTGAAAAAATCAACGGCAAGACAAAGGGCGCAATCAAAGATTTGAAAAAAGAGCTTGAAGCTCTCCCCGACCAGGAATCTCCCGAAGCGGCAGAAATCAAAGAGAAAATTGCTCAAACCGAGAAGAAGTTTTTCAAACCGATTTTCGGTTGCGAGATGTATGTCTCTGAGTCAAGCCATTTAGAGAAAAACGACAAGGGTCGTCACCTCATCGTACTCGCCAAAAATCAAACGGGCTATAAAAACCTCATCAAACTTGTTTCAAAAGCATGGGTGGACGGATATTACTATCATCCACGAACCGACCATGCCGAACTCGAAGCGCACGCTGAAGGTCTGATTGTTTGTTCAGCATGTCTTGGCGGTGAAATACCCAAATTGATATTGGCAGGCAATCTCGAAGAAGCCGACCGCCGCATCAAATGGTATAAAAATACATTTGGCGAAGACTATTACATTGAACTTCAACGCCATAAAGCGTCAACTCCTCGTGCCAACCACGAAGTTTATCCCTTACAATGTGAGGTCAACGAAAAACTCATAGAACTTGCACGCGCCAACGACGTTAAGGTGATTTGCTCAAACGACGTTCACTTTGTAAACGAAGAAGATGCCGAAGCTCACGATCGCTTGATTTGCCTTTCGACCGGTAAGACTGTGACCGATGCTGACCGTATGCTTTACACCAAACAGGAATGGATGAAAACTACCGAGGAGATGAACAATCTCTTTGGCGATATTCCTGAATCATTGGCAAATACAGTTGAAATCCTCGACAAAGTTGAAACTTACTCGATTGACCACGGTCCTATTATGCCAAACTTCGCCATCCCCGAAGAATTTGGCACCGAAGAAGAATATCGCAGCCGTTTGACCGAAAAAGATCTCTTTGACGAGTTCACTCGCGACGAAAACGGCAACGTTGTGTTGTCGCAAGAAGACGCCGAAGCCAAGATCAAAAAGCTCGGTGGCTACGAAAAACTATACCGCATCAAATTTGAGGCAGATTATCTGCGCAAACTCGCATACGATGGAGCTGCCAAACGCTACGGAACTCCCCTCCCCAAAGAAATTGACGAGCGCATTAACTTTGAGCTGCACATTATGAAGACAATGGGTTTCCCCGGCTACTTCTTAATTGTGCAAGACTTCATTACAGTTGCTCGACGTGATTTGGATGTCAGCGTTGGACCGGGTCGTGGTTCAGCAGCCGGATCATGTGTCGCTTATTGCCTTGGAATCACTCAGATTGACCCGGTAAAATATGACCTCCTTTTTGAGCGTTTCCTTAACCCTGACCGTATCTCACTCCCCGATATTGACATCGACTTTGACGATGACGGTCGCGCCGATGTGCTTCGTTACGTCACCCAAAAATATGGTGAGGAAAACGTTGCACATATCATCACTTACGGCACAATGGCAGCAAAATCGGCTATTAAAGATGTGGCTCGTGTTGAAAACTTGCCACTTCCCGAGAGTGACCGACTTGCCAAACTCATTCCTCAACACATGCCAATGGTTGACGGTAAAGAAGCAAAAACGACACTTTCAAATTGTTACGAGCTGCTTGACGAGTTTAAAACCGAGCTACACAGCACCAACCCCTTAATTGTTGAGACGCTCAAATATGCACGCCAACTTGAAGGTAATGTCCGCAACACCGGCGTACACGCTTGTGGTGTAATCATTTGCCGTGATCCGATTACCGATTGGGTGCCGGTTTCTACCGTTGTCGACAAAACTATTCCGGGACCCGAGGGTCGTCAGCTCGTAACCCAATATGAAGGTCGAGTTATCGAGGAAACAGGTCTTATCAAAATGGACTTCCTCGGACTTAAAACGCTGTCCATCATCAAAGAAGCCGTTAAGAATATCAAAGAAACCCGAGGCATCGACATCGATATAGACAATGTCCCCATTGACGACCCGAAAACATATCAGCTATACTGCGAAGGGCGTACAACCGGTACATTCCAGTTTGAATCAGCCGGTATGCAAAAATATTTGAGAGAACTTCAACCTTCAACGTTTGAAGACCTCATCGCCATGAACGCACTCTATCGTCCGGGACCAATGGATTACATCCCTGATTTTATTGCCCGCAAGCATGGACGTTCACCAATTGTCTACGATATTCCCGTTATGGAGAAATATCTTAAAGACACTTATGGAGTCACCGTTTACCAAGAACAGGTCATGCTGCTTTCACGACTTCTTGCCAACTTTACCCGTGGTGAAAGTGATACCCTTCGTAAAGCAATGGGTAAAAAACTCATCGACAAGATGAACCACTTGAAAGGTAAATTTCTTGAAGGCGGACAAGCAAACGGACACAAGCCCGAAGTTCTTGAAAAAATATGGGCTGACTGGGAAAAATTCGCATCATACGCTTTCAATAAGAGTCATGCGACCTGTTATAGTTGGGTTGCATTCCAAACAGCCTATCTTAAAGCCAATTACCCTGCTGAATATATGGCTGCGGTTCTTAGCCGAAACCGTTCGGACATCACTAAGATCACCGGCTTTATGAACGAGTGTAAATCAATGGGCATAACCGTAAAATGTCCCGACGTTAACGAATCGGTCAGCAATTTTGGTGTCAACAAAGAAGGAGACATACGTTTCGGATTATCAGCAATCAAAGGTGTTGGCGATAACGTTGTGCAACAGATTATCGAGACCCGCAAAAAGGGAGGACCATTTGAATCAATTTATGATTTCGTCGAACGTGTCCCCTACGGAGCTGTCAACCGTAAGACATTTGAGGCACTCGCCTATTCAGGTGCATTTGATTGTTTCAAAGACTTCAAACGCGAAGATTACTTTTCAAAAAATAATCGTGACGAGACTTTTGCCGAGCAACTTCTTCGCTACGGTCAGTTATTCCAGCAAGAAGCCAACAACAATGAGGCATCTCTCTTTGGAGATGATGACCCGACCATAAATACAGCCGGACGTCCTCAATGCAAACCGGCTGTCGAGTGGAACAATGCTTACAAGCTTGAGCGCGAACGAGAATTAGTCGGTCTTTACTTATCAGCCCACCCTCTCGATCCATATTATATGGAACTGAATTTTGGTTGTATGACTATTGCCGACTTTGAAAAGGCCGAAAAGAAACCCGGCACAAAATGTGCAATCGGTGGACTTGTAGTTGACTTCCAGAAACGAGACACCCGTCGTGGTGGCAAAATGGGTATTCTTAAAATCGAAGACTATACCGGTACGTACGAGGTCAAATTCTTTGACGATGACTATTATAAATATATGAACTTTGGAGAACCGGGAACAGCGGTATTTGTTGAGATGTCGTTCTCTGAAAACCGCTATCGCGAAGGCGAAATCAGAACGTCTATCAACACAATCGACCTCCTCTCAAAACTCAAAGGTAAGCTTCTCAAAGGCATTACCATAGACATCGACACCGGATCTCTATCAACTGCGATGATAGATCTCTTGGTTGACAAAGCCAATCAGCCGGGTGATAACACCGGAGCCTTGACATTCAACTTATATGACGGAACACTAAACCGTACAATTAAACTCGACTCGTCGATTCGCATTCCTTTGACACGCGATTTGACCGATATGCTTGATGATCTAAACTTGAAATATCGTTTTGAAAACAACTAATTTATATACTTTTAAATCTAAAAAATTATGGCATTTACATTTACTGACGAAAACGTCGAAAAAGAAATTGCAACCGGTAAACCTATTATCATTGACTTCTGGGCTACTTGGTGTGGTCCTTGCAAAGCAATTGCACCTATCATTGATGAACTCGCTGCCGAGTATGAAGGTCAGGTTCTTATTGGCAAATACAACTGTGACGAAGAAAATGACTTCGCTTCAGCCAACCGTATCATGTCAATCCCTGCTCTCCTTTTCTACAAAGACGGCAAAAAAACCGACATCCGCTTGGTAGGAGCTCAGTCTAAAGCTGCTATCGAAGAAAAAATTAAAGAACTCATCGCCCTTTAATATTCTTTTCCATATTAATTAAGAGTTGGTGTGTCAATCTGTTGGCACACCCTCTTAACTTTTATATCATATCAAATCAGTCAATATCAACTCGGCAATGAATAGCAAAATCAAAGGCTCGATTTACGGACTATTTTCAGCGGCGTTCTACGGAATGAATCCGTTGTTCACCCTCCCGCTATATACAGCCGGAATGACAACAAATTCGGTTTTGTTCTGGCGATACCTCCTGGCATTGCCAATTCTTGCCATAATGGTAAGGATGCGCGGCCAAAGCTTGAAAATTGGTCGTCGACTTATATTCCCGTTAATAGCACTTGGACTTTTGATGGGCTACTCATCACTCGCCCTCTTTTTGAGCTACCGATATATGGATGCAGGCATTGCATCTTCTTTGCTTTTTGTTTATCCGTTGATGGTTGCACTGATTATGACATTTTTCTTTCATGAGAAGTTAACGTTTCAGACTATCCTTTGTCTTATAATGGCTTGCGGCGGTATCTATATGCTTTACAGCGGAGATTCATCAGGCTCAACACTTTCAGCCGCCGGGACACTGTTAGTTATGTCATCATCCCTATCCTATGCCATTTATATTGTGTGCGTAAACTTTCCGGTTATACGCCAAATTCCAACGATAGTCCTAACATTTTATGTCATTGCATCGGGTTGGTTGATTTTTGGCGCATCAGCATTGATTGAAGGTAATCTCGATATACCATCATCTCCGTTACTTTGGATAATTACAATTGCATTGGCTCTACTACCCACTGTTGTATCTTTGATACTCACTACAATGTCAATCCAGACAATCGGCTCAACAGCAACTGCAATTCTCGGAGTGTTTGAACCTGTCACTGCACTTGTATTCGGCGTCCTTGTTTTTGGCGAACGTCTATCTGTATCTGATATTATCGGATTGATTCTTATCTTGGTAGCTGTATGCACGGTAATCGGTGGAGAGAATGTATCCCACCATCTTTTACGCATCAAAAAACTTTTTCCAAAACGTGGTCACAGCCACTAATCGGAACAGTCAGGCGAATAACAGAATTGAGAGGTATCAGCTCGATCAAACACCTTATGACCTGCCACATAGGTTGCACTCACAAGATTATCGGGCGACAGTGAAATGAGTGCGAAAAGTTTTTCAAAAATATCGGAAGTGTTGTTCAATCGCCAAGAAGTAAAGCTGTCAGGAGTAAGATTTATAACTGCCAAATCGGCTTCATAGCCTGGCTTGATTGAACCTATTTTATCGTCCAGATTCAATGCTTCGGCTCCCCCGCGGGTAGCCATATATAAACTGTGTATGGCATCAAGATTGTGAGAACCAATCATTGCGACTTTGTATGCATCGGCAAGCTCGCGAATAATAGAAAATCCGGTTCCACCTCCCACATCGGTTCCCATACCGACTTTTACAGAGCGGGGTTGTTTAATTGCTTCCCAATATTTAAACTGTCCACCACCCAAAAACAAATTTGACGATGGACAATGAATAGCCGCACAATTCTTCTCGTACAACAATTGCCATTCATACTCGTTAACCACACAACAATGAGCCATAACAGTCAATCGGTCAAGCATCCCGAAACAATCATAGACTTCTGCATAATTCTGAATGTATGGGAAAAGTTCAGAGACCCATTTAATCTCCTCTACCGACTCGTCAAGATGGCTGTGAAGATAAACACCGCAGTCAATATATTTTTGATAAAGTTCACCGGCAAGTCTTAGCTGACGTGGGGTTGATGTCGGTGCAAATCGTGGAATAACAGCATATAACTGACGTCCTTTTCCATGCCACTTCTTCAAAAGTTGTTCTGTAATTTCAACCGATTCCTCAGCCGATTTATCGCACAATGACCGCGTAACATTCCTATTTTGAAGTACTTTTCCCGAAATCATTCGTGTGTTATATCGCATTGACTCTTCAAAAAAAGCATCAACACTTTCTTCAAAAGTTGTTGCAAATACATTGGCTGTTGTCGTTCCGTGACTTAGTATCTGACGGAAGAATACTTTCGCTGCGGTTTCAGCTACATGTTTATCTTTAAATGTAGATTCAACCGGGAATGTATATTGGTTTAGCCAGTCTATTAATTTATCTCCAAAAGAGCCGATTATTGAAGATTGAACATAATGAGTATGACAATCAATAAAACCGGGCATGATTACCGAATCTTGATAAACATCGATTTTATCCAATGTTTTATTCCGATCTTTTACAATCTGATATTCACCGACATCTGTAATTTGTCCGTCGGCTATAACAATCAATCCGTCCTTAATAAAATCACAGCACCTTTCAGGAGACTCTTTAAATGGATTCCCCTTGAATGTGAGTATAGAACCTCTGATACCCTTTAATTCGTTATTATTCCCTGATTTATTCATGATCGGTCCTTTAGATATATAATCTACATTGGCTTAAAATTCAATCTTTAGAACATCTTACGGCACAATTAGTCATAACATTTCTAAGTTAAAAACAACAGAAGAAATAATTTTGTTCACTAAATTTTATTTTTTATTAAACCATTTACCCCTTAAAGTTGTCATATTAGTATGAAAACAAAGATTATACTGTCACTTATGCTCTCAATGCTGTTTTTAACAGCTAATGCCGATAAACCCCGCAACGAGTCGTTATCATACGACATTATGTTTAAATGGGGGCTCATTAATAAAAAAGCCGGTCATGTTACCCTTGACACAAAACTTGGTAACGACGGCACGTTTTCTTCCATACTTGTCGGGAAATCAGCCAAATGGGCTGATAAGTTTTATACTGTTCGCGACACCCTCATCGGCCGTGTGGTGATTGACGGTCTCAAACCGACATATTACGAAAAAATATCTCATGAAGGTGGTGAATTTAAACACGACATTATAACATATCAGCGTTCGGGAAACACCGTAACCGCTAACTGTGACCGTTACAAACAAAAAAAAGCGAGTCAGCCCATTATTCACAGTCAAAAAATGCTTTCAGCCGAGGGTTATACTGTTGATATGCTATCTGCTTTCTATTATATGCGCTACATCGACTATAGTGCGATGAAACCCGGCGAATCAGTCACTATGAATATTTTTTCGGGAAGTAAAAAAGAAATTCTGCACATTACATATCACGGTCAGGAATCTATTTTGCTCGATGACGCAAGCCACGATTGCTATGCCATAACATTTACATTTACATCAGAGAAAAATGGGAAAGTAAAAACAAGCGATGACCTCTATGCATGGATTTCTACCGATTCAAATCGTATGCCTCTGAAAATGGAGGGTAAACTGCCCGTCGGTACGGTTAAGGCATTCCTCACAAATTACACTGAAAAATAAACTCTGAAATTCGCTGTTAATTTTTCACTCTTATTAGCAAGGTGTATCGAAAAAATATCAGCTTTTATTCGTATCTTTGCAATTAAAATGCAAAATACACTTTTTATTTGACACATTCCCTTGCATGAGTTCATATAATCCCAACGAATACGACCCATCAGTAGTTGATTCTGACGATATTTACACCCATCCCGAGCGTATGGGTGGCCGTGGACGTTCACCCGAGCCTGTTCAAGATTTAGATTCATATCTTAGATCTGACACGCCTCGTGTTCATCGCAACCCTGATTCTCAACAAGATACTAAACGCACTGTCCCAAGACAAAAAGTTAAGAAACCGAAGACCGAAGATGATGGACCCGGCTTCTTTAAGAGCATTGCAAATTTTGTCACCGACCGTCGTACACATGGCGCAATCGGTATCGGTTTGATTTTGTTTTCGGCTTACGTGCTGATTGCATCTCTATCTTATTTTGTCACCGGACGTCACGACCAAAGCGCAATCACATCGCACTCTATCGAGCAATTGGCTGCAAATGGTGGCACAGAAAATATTGGTGGACCGACAGGAGCCGTCCTAAGTCAAGTGGTATTGACAAATTCTCTTGGACTTGGAGCCGGAGTTATCATCTTTTATATGACTATAATCGGACTCGCACTTCTACGTGTCAGAAAAATCAACTTTTGGTCTCTGACATTCAAGTGCCTGCTTATAGCCATAACTATCTCTTTGGTAGCCGGACTGTTAACTTATCCGCTTGAAAACTCGTTCTTATATGGTGGTCAGCATGGGCGGTGGATTAACACATTGCTGATTCAGCGTACCGGCTGGATTGGTGCAGTTTTCGTTAGCATATTCCTCGTTGGATGTATCGTTTTCATATATCTGAACGAACTCATAACACTTTATATGGCTTATCGCCGCCGTGTTGCTGAACACAAGGCAAAAGTTGAAGCTGCCCGCAAAGCGCGCGAAGAAGCCGATGCAAAAGTTCGTGAAAATTCAACTAATGACATTTTAAATCAAGACATAGAAGACGTGGTTATCATAAGCCATCCCGAAGACCCTGTCGTTGGTTTTGAAAATGCCAATGAAGAAGACCACACCGACAGTCAAGATCCTTTTGAAGCCGAAAAACCTGAAATAATTGACCCGGATATTACTGAACGTCAGCCTATCAGACCCTATGCCGGTGGTAAGACGCTTAACGACGTTTACGCGACTACCGATCCCGTCCCGGTTCAAACTCAACAAACTGTAGAACAAGGTCAAGACCAACCCGGAGAATCTGCTGCACCCCAACAGTTTAACACTGAAGAAAAGTTAGCTGAAATTCCGGTTGTTGACACTGGTAAACAATCTGACGAAAATACAGTTCCTCAGGTTGAATATCAACCTCAATCTGAAGAACCGGTATTTATTGAAAATGTAACCCAAGAAATTGAAACTGCTGATTCAATAAACAGAAAGCCGTTTGACCCGACATCTGAATTACCTGAATTTAAGCTACCGCCTATTGATATTCTTCGAGAATATGAAGACACCCGCGATAATCTCGAAGTTGATCAGGAAAGTAACGAGCAAAAAGATGAGATCATCCATGCGCTCGATACCTACGGAATCAAGATTTCTAAAGTTGAAGCAACTGTTGGTGCGACAATTACTCTATTTGAAATCACCCCGGTTGAAGGCACTCGCGTTCAAACCATTAAACGCCTTGGCGATGACCTGATGATGACTTTGGCAGCTAAAGGTATCCGTATCATCGCGCCTATTCCCGGTAAAAGTTCTATCGGTATTGAAGTACCTAACAAAAATCCTCAAGTTGTTTCAATACGTTCAATTTTATCTTCTAAAGATTTCCAGGAATCTAAATATGAGTTGCCGATTGCGATGGGTACAACCATCAGCAATAAAGTTTACATCACCGACCTTGCAAAAATGCCACACCTTCTTGTTGCCGGTGCGACAGGTCAAGGAAAATCGGTCGGTCTTAATACAATTATTGCATCGCTTCTCTATAAAAAACATCCTGCTACACTCAAGTTTGTACTCGTTGACCCAAAAATGGTTGAGTTCAGCCTTTACAACTGTCTTGAACGTCACTATTTGGCAAAACTTCCCGACGAGGAATCGCCTGTAATCACTGAAAGCGACAAAGTTGTCAATACGCTAAACTCTCTCTGTGTTGAAATGGACAACCGCTACCGCTTGCTAATGTCAGCCGGATGTCGTAACATCGTTGAATATAACAACAAATTCATAAATCGAGAGATTGATGAAGCTGACGGTCACCGCTTCCTCCCCTATATCGTCATTATTGTTGACGAATATGGAGACTTGCTTATGACCGCCGGAAAAGATATTGAAACCCCGATTGCACGTATCGGTCAAAAAGCTCGTGCCGTCGGTATGCACATGATTCTCGCAACCCAGCGTCCGTCAACCAAGATTGTAAACGGTACAATCAAAGCCAACTTTCCGGGACGTATTGCCTTTAAAGTTGCCTCGGGTGTTGACAGTCAGACAATTCTTGACCGCCCGGGTGCAAATCAGCTCATAGGTCGTGGGGATATGTTGATTTGGGCAAACGGCTCGATTGAACGCGTTCAGTGTGCGTTCATTGATACTCCCGAAGTTGAATCGGTTTGCCGTTTTATCTCACGCCAGCCCAGCTTCTTGAACGCCTATCCTCTACCCGAATATATACCCGAAGGTGCAGGTGGTAATGGTGGAAACGCCGGAGCACTTACCGACCGCGACCCTCTCTTTGATGAAATTGCACGTTACATTTCAATGAGCAACCAAGCTTCAACAACATCGCTTCAACGCCGTTACTCAATCGGGTTTGCGCGTGCCGGCAAAATTATGGACCAGTTGGAGGCTGCCGGAATCGTCGGACCTTCACTCGGGGGTAAACCTCGCAACGTGTTGATGAGCTCGATGGAAGTTGAACAATTTCTTGAACAAAGATAATTATGTCATTTAATGTAAAACATAGAATATTTGTTACGATTCTGATAGCCATTATCGGATTGTTAGCCTTTGATTGCTTTGCTCAACACGATGCGGCTGCAATACTTCGCACTTCATCACAGCGTCTTAAGGCTGCGCCATCAATCACGGCAACACTTTCAATTTCGGCTGACGGACGTACAAATACCGGACATCTAACGTTGTCGGGAAATCGCTTTGCATTGACAACTCCGATTGGATCGACTTGGTATGACGGCAAAACTCTCTGGAGTCATTCGGTTTCAACCCGCGAAGTCAATATCTCGGAGCCCGACCAAAGCGAGCTCGCCGAAATTAATCCCCTCGTTATGATTGACCAGTCGTTGTCAGCTTATAAAACACAACTAATAAAATCATCACCCGACAAAGTCATTGAAATGACTCCCGTCAAACAACGTGGTGCCGATATTCAAAAGGCAGTTATTACAATTTCGTCGGCTACAGGATATCCTTCCCAGATAGTTTTGACTCTCAATAACCGTATTGTAAAAGTTGATCTTAAAAAAGTCGTTGCCGGTAAAAAACTCAACGACAAGGATTTCACGTTTGATCCAAAACAATTTCCTAACGCCATTGTTAATGATTTAAGATAATTCATAAACTATAAATACCTAACTTTCATGGCTCAACACAAAACTAAATGTCTAATTATCGGATCAGGACCTGCCGGATATACCGCAGCCATCTATGCTTCGCGCGCTAACCTCGACCCTATTCTTTACCAAGGAATGCAACCCGGCGGTCAGTTGACTACTACAACCGAGGTTGAAAACTTTCCCGGCTATCCCAAAGGTATTACCGGTCCTGAATTGATGGACGACCTTCGCAAACAGGCGATAAGATTTAACGCTGACATTCGCACAGGCATGGTTGTCAAAGTCAACTTTGAAAAACGTCCGTTTATCGCCGAACTCGAAAACGGAGACACTGTTGAGGCTGATACCGTAATCATCGCCACAGGAGCTACTGCCAAATATCTTGGACTTCCCGACGAAGACAAATACAAAGGAATGGGTGTTTCAGCCTGCGCTACCTGTGACGGATTTTTCTACCGCAAACGCACAGTTGCTGTTGTCGGTGGTGGTGACACTGCCTGTGAAGAAGCACTCTACCTCAGCGGAATAGCCAACAAAGTTTACCTCATCGTTCGCAAACCGGCACTTCGTGCATCTAAAATCATGCAGAAACGTGTTCTTGAGAAAGAAAATATCACAGTTCTCTTCAACTGTAACACTGTCGGACTCTTTGGCGAAGACGCTGTTGAAGGTGCAAAAATCGTTGAAAACAAAGGTACTGAAAACGAGCAAGTGTTTGATATAGCAATCGATGGATTTTTCCTCGCTATCGGACACAAACCAAATACCGAGGTTTTCAAACCATACATTGAACTTGACGAAGCCGGATTCATTATTACTCACAACAACACAACCGCTACAAACATCCCCGGAATTTTTGCAGCCGGCGACGTTGCCGACCCACGCTATCGTCAAGGTATTTCAGCCGCAGGTTCAGGCTGTCGTGCCGCCATCGATGCCGAACGCTTTCTAATGGAACACGAAGAATAAACATCCTTACATAAAATGACAAGAGGTGGACTTTTCAGCCCACCTCTTGTTTTATAGAAATATTCGTCATTCCTGATTACTCATATTCTTTATCATCTGTTGTATCACAGCTACATCTACAGTTGAATAATCAGCCTTATCATAGATGTCTATAAGATAGATTATTCCTTCAATCTCCGTGGCAAAAACAGTATATGTTATTACCCTTGCTCCTCCTGATTTGCCACGACCCTTTGATTTTATAGCCATGCGAATCTTACGAATACCAGGGGTTAGTTCATCTCCCTGAAAAGGATTTTCTTGCAACGACTTTGTAAAATCAAGAATATCTTGTTTTAACGATCTGTGTCTTTTAGCAAGAGCCTTGAACGCTTTTTCGAAATCTGGGGTGATTATTATTTCAAAGCTCATTGAGCAAATCGTTTATAGTTCGACGTGGAAGTTTGCCCTCCTCTATCTTCTTAACTTGCTCCAAACCTTTACATATACGAGTTGTCAAGGTGTCTTCTTCAGTTACAGGAACAATCTTGAACATACCCATCCTTGAGGAAAGTAATACTGACTCCCCTCTTAGAGCTTTAGTCAAAATATTCGTCTGGTTTGCTCTAAAATCTCTTGCGCTTACAATTTCCATATCCATTAATTATTATTTTTTGCAAATATAATAAATGGTAACCAAATTGGTACACTGATTCATCTTTTTTAACACATTCATTATATCAAGACAGGATATAACGGGGACAGCCCTCCTGATTGAACAAGAGGGCGGTATGTATTAGTATAAATTTATCAGTTTTTTGAATAGAGTGAAAATTCACATCCAAATTCATCAACGAGGTAATTATCAAGTTCGTCAGCCGTTTGAGCAAGACCTACAATGTTGTTCAGAATACGTTCAGATGATTCATCAGTTAAATCAGCCAAATGAATGCGGTAGCAAAGATATATCTGACGGCCATCAATACCCATTTTATAGGGATAAAAGTCAGTATCGAGCATAAAGTCAAGCACTTTCTCGACATTTTTCTTAGGCAACAAATTTATTGGAGAAACTGCAAACAGATAATTCCTATCATATACAAAAAGTCTTATTTCAGAACTACCCCGATGGAACACCCAAGAGTTATGACCACAACGTGCAAGTACAGGATTAATACCCATACGAGCTATTGCAGTTTCGCAGAATTGACCGAGAGGTGATATTTCATGGATAGCAAGAACACTCTCGTCAATATGAGCACCACACGATGGACAATATTCCTCATCACCGGCAATAAGTTCATCACAACTTGAGCATTGCACATGAAATTGTGTACGGTCAAGATACTTGGTAACTTCAAGCAACTGACGGAGTGACTCATTACGAACTCCGAAGCCCATATTATCGGCTGATGATGAAGCAAACTTACTAACAGTGACACCAATCACCTCGCCTTTATCATTAATAATTGGACCGCCCGAGTTGCCAGGATTTATTGGAGCGTCAACCTGTATAAAATATTTACCATCTATAAGTTGACGTGGCGAAGAAATTGAACCCTCTGTAATAGTAAATGGCATTCCAAAAGGATATCCGGCTACATGTACTTTTGAACCAATTACCGGCTCGTTTTCTTCTGAAACAGGTAAATCCGGAAGATGGCTAAAATCAGCATCAACAGCAAGCAGAGCCAAATCAAGCTCAGGGTTAACCACTACAACACGTGCTTCAAACGGATTGCGGTCAACATCTTGAATAGCAACAGTGCGATATCCCGCAACAACATGATAATTCGTAACGAAAATATTGTATGGTTTCAGATAGAAACAACTTCCTGAACCATCGGCATGAGTAACCTTATATATTAGTTTATTGAGTTCTGAGTTCATATCGTAAATCGAATTGTTGAGTAAAATTAAATTTTGAGTATTAAATGAGCGAACTGTTTACGAGCCCATATTCTTAATCATAATCAACTGCAGTTCGGTTGCAAGGCGCATATATTCCGGGACATTACCTGCTTTTAGAGCCTCATCCATTTGTTTCTGAATCTCTACTATTTCTTTTCCGCTCATTGCTTCTGCAATCTTCTGATGAGCAGCTGCAACATTTACCTGAATCTCAGTCAAATCTTCTTCGCTTTCATTTTCGTCAGAATCTTCATCTGCGTTCTCGGCTTCATCTTCTTCAGGCTCAATCTCTCCGTCAATTAGTTTACCGAGAGCTCGGTGAAGAATTTCAGCGGCGTCTTTGATAGCAAGATTTGCACTATTACGCAGTGCCATTATAACATGATATTCAAGTAACAACGGAATATTATTATCTACCACAAGTCTATAAAAGCTATAGAATATTCTAACATACACTTGATCATAATCACGTTTTTGCATTGCTTCGGTTGTATCTTCATAGAGATCTTCAAAATCTTCCTGAACGCTTTGTAAAGATGCAAAACTCTTTAATGATACCATCATCTCAACACTATAAAGGTCTTTAGCAAGATCCTCCTTCGAGATATCCATCAGTTTATTGAGATAACTTACTCCACGAGCAACAAGTTCTTCTATCGGACGCTCCTCATTCATAGACTCAATAGCTTTATCTATTTCATTTATCAGTTGACCTTGCGGATTAGCAAAGAAGCTAAACTGATATATTGCTCCGCATAAAATTGTCCAGGCATAGACAAAGCCTCGTTGAGAACAGTATTCCGATGCCGCATTGAGTGCGAGAGTACCGACCGTGTGGAGTCCGTTATAAACATCATCGACTTGAGCAGGCGTATATTGTGTAATCTTCGGAGTGTAACAACGTGATGCACCAAAACAAGCGCATAATTCATCATCATATTTATCTCCAACTGCACAAATATTATGAATTACTGCGTGAATTTTATGAGGATGTGTATCGGTAATCGGACATGAATATTCCATTTTCAAGACATCACCATTTTTAACAAAACGAGCGAGCATTAAATTCTCAGTATTCATTTCGGCAATCTTACGCAACATAGCTACACGACCTTTTTCAGGTAGCCTCAGAAAGTCAGCAGAGATGCGAAGTATAGTAGGTTCAATTGTGATATTTACAACAATCGAACCATGAGGGATAGTGAATGATGTCCCAGCTTTATTACCATAACGTTCACGGAAATCGCCATCAAGTGCATCAATTAAAAGTTGAATCGACCTGACATAGTCATGATTTTTAAAAGCTGTCACAGCAGCCTCCATAATCTCGCCATCAGTGTAAACGAGTTGAGACTCGGCAGCCGGCGCAATATAGGGAAAAGACTTTTTCATTTATTTATATTTATAGAATTGTGATTTTATTGCTCGGTCAAACGGCGGTTTGAACCATAGAAATCAAGGATGCGAGTACGCAAGATATACTCATAATGAGATTGAATTCTGTTAATTGAAGCCTGCTGATATTGAACTTTTGCCTGTTCAAACTCAGTTGGAGTCGAACGCCCCATCTCATATTTTCCTTTTATTGCTTCTAAAGCCTCTTTTGCGATTGACTCGGTCTCGATACCGGTCAGATATTTTTGACGGGCTCCGGTCGCGCGATAATAAGCCTGTTGAATTTCCTGATAAAGTGCGGTGGTTCTATTTTCAAGTTGCAAAGCCGCTGAAAGTTCACGCACGCGCGCTTTACGAACACTGTTTCGTGTTGAGAACGCATCAAAAATGGGTACTGACAAAGAGAAACCTAATGTCTTGGTAAAGTTGTCACGCATCTGTCGGGAAAATGACGGATTTTCAACTCCCGAAATGTTATAATAACTGCTTCCAAGTCCGGCATTAAATGATAAACGAGGTATGTATCCGCTTTTAGCCAACTCAACACCAACCTGAGCTACTTCAATATCATTTTTTGCACTTTTTATCGAATTATTAGAAGCGAGGGCACTCATATAAACGTCATTGGGTGACATGATTACCGGATCAACCGTTTGAATTGGTTCAATATCAAAGTTTTCGGGTGACGGTAAATTGAGCATCTGTGCAAGATCAAGACGTGCAATTGCCAGATTATTTTCTGTATCGGTAAGTGTCTGACGGTCATTAGCAAGCTGACTACGCGCCTGAAGCACATCAATTTCAGCAATCTTGCCTGCTTCGGCAAGAGCTTCCTGACGTTTCAGCTCATAATCACTAAGTTCAACCTGTTCCTGAGCGTTTTTCAACATTTCGCTGTAGGCAAGTACCTGAAGATATTGAGAGATAACATTAAGGGTTATATCATCTTTAACACTTTCGATCTGGAGCAATAACGAACGATAATTTACACGTGCATACTTAAGCTGACGTGTTGCCGAAAGTCCTTGAAACAGTGGTAAACTCATATTTACCCCCCACTGAAAATTACTTGTATTGCGGTTGGCATATGTATTTTCTGACGTTAGACCACGCCCGAAGTTAAAAGATTGACCTGCCGACGCATTCAAACTGGGGAGAAAACGATCCTTTGCTTCTGTGATATCATATTCGCCCGAAACCCGATCTATTTCACGAGCCTTGACAGTCAGATTATGCTCTATTGCATAATTGATACAGCTATCGAGGCTCCACTTGGTTTGAGCTGTGAGCGACATCGCCACTACACCGGTCAGCGATATTATCAATATTTTTTTCATCTGCTATTATTTTTAACAGTATTATTTCTGTTCACTTCCACGCAGTTTTGACTCAGTGGTAATATCACCGCTGACAACCTGAGCATTAACGCCGTCACTGAGTCCGGTCTTGATTGCAACACGGTCAAACTGCTGTTTTGGATGGTCTGTTTTCAGAACATACACAAATGTTGAATCTCCCGAAAATTCGATTACGCGCTCGGGGACATTGAGAGCGTTTGCCACACGGGCAAGAACAACACGGGCATTGGCACTGTATCCGGCACGTAGATTCATTGTTGAATCGACAGCAATTGCAGCCTTAATTTCAAAAGTGTTGGTGCCATTATCGTCAGTTGCGATTGGTGCAATTTTCTCGATTACCGCATCAAGCCTCGACTCTGAGATAGCACCGATTGAAATATACATCGGCATTCCTTCGGTTAGCATATCAACTTCGGTCTCATCAATCTTACCCTTGAAAATCAAGTTGTTCATATCGGCAACCTTGGCAATTGTTGTTCCGTCATTGAATGTGTTGGCTTGAATTACAGAGCTTCCGACCTTAACAGGAACTTCAAGCACAAGTCCGGTAATGGTTGCACGGACAAGCGTATTACTCGACTGAGCATTTTCGGGAGAAACACCCTCTCGAATAATTGCCAGCGCATCGAGTGCTGCTTTCTCTTCTTCCTTAGCCTTGTTATATGTATTCAAATCCTGCTCATAACGTTCACGGCTCTCATATTTACGATCGTAAAGTTCTTTCGTACGTTCATATTCAAGTTTCTTTTCAGCAAGATCGAGTTGTGCTACTCTCACACGGTTACGGGCTGAAGCGAGTTGTGCCTCATCAGGTATGATTTTGATTTTTGCAATTACATCACCCTCTTTTACCAAATCACCGGGTTCGACATTGATTTCTGAGATAATACCTGAAACCTGCGGCTTGATTTCAATTTCATCACGAGGCTCAATTTTACCGTTAAGCACAGTTGTACGCTCGATATCGCCTGTGACGGGCGATACGAGTTCATAGACCGCTTCCTTCTTTGACGAATTTAAAAACAGATAGACAAACGTACCGACAAAAATTACGGCAACAAGAATCCATAGAAAGATTTTAAAGAACTTTTTCATCGCTGATATTGTGATATTTATTATTATTCAAACTTGATTTTTATTTATCATTCATCGCCTCAATCGGCTTGATGCGCATCGCTTTTATTGACGGAACAAGTCCGGCAAGAGTTCCGAGCACAATAAAGGTTATCATAATCGACATCGCACTACTGAAACTGAGTTGAAAACGCGGCACCGATACGGGGTCAGCCGTTAAAGTCTGAGCTATAGCCAAAACTATCGTTGCAAAACATATCCCGGCAATTCCGGCTATGACGGTCAACATAACACCCTCAGACAGCACCTGAGTGATAATGTCTGACGGTTTTGCTCCGATCGCACGTCTGATGCCAATTTCTTGTGTGCGCTCTTTCACGATTACCCACATGATATTCCCGACACCGATTATACCGGCAAGCAACGTTCCGGCTCCGACAAACATAGCCAACAATGAAATGCCCATAAAAAGATTATCGACCATTTTAAATCGCGAGGACACATCAAAAAAGAATAATGCGTTATGATCGTCAGGATGTATAGGGTGATGAGCACCTAAGATTCGGTCAATGCGGGGACGCAACGATTCGGGTGTAACCCCGTCACGGGCGACAAACATCACACCGCCCATAGTATTACCCATATTAAACGCACGTCTCATCGTTGTTAACGGCAGTAAGACCGACTCATCGATTTTTGAGCCGATTGTAATTTCAGAAGTTTGTCCGGCAACGCCGACTATCTGATAATATATTCCTCCGAGAGCAATACTCTTACCGATAGGCGACTCATTTCCAAACAATTCGTCGGCAACTTTCTTCCCAATTACACATGTCTTTCGTCCGTTTTCAGTATCTGCGGCATTGATAAATCGTCCTTCATAAATTATCGGCAAAAATACTTTTGGGAAATATTCATCAACACCTGTAGCAGTGGTTGTCGTGCTTAATTTTTCATAGCTCGCAGTTACCGAACGGTTTACAACGCCTGTAATAGCTTCTATTTCAGGAATATTTCGCTTTATATATTCAACGTCATCGGTTGTCAATTCCCATGAGGTTCCTTTATTAAAGCCCTTATATGCCATCGTTGTGCGACCGCCAAACATCAAGGCACTATTAGTTGCAAATCCGGCGAAATTTCGACCGATTATATCTTCAAGCCCCTTGGCGCCACCCATAAGCATCGCAAGCATGGCTGTACCCCAAAATATACCGAACGCAGTCAAAAACGTACGCGTTTTGTTTCGGGCGAGCGTTGCGCCAATCTCTTTCCAATTATCTATGTCAAAAACAGTTATCTTCATATAGCCATTATTGATTTACTCGTCGCGCAAGGCTTCGACCGGTTTTACTTTCAGGGCTTTGAGCGCAGGGAACAGTCCGGCAAGACATCCTGCAACTATCAACACACACGTTACCTTAACTGCGATAGAAATATCGACCGTCGGGTCCTTGATAAATTCTGTCCCATTAAAAGCCATTGCAAGCCCCTGAGTAACAAGTATTCCAAGAAATACACCGATATAGCCGAACAACGTTGTTATAGCCACACTCTCGGTCAATATCTGTACCAAAATATTTCTCGGTTTTGCACCGATTGCACGGCGTATTCCAATTTCGTGTGTGCGTTCCTTGACCGATACAAACATGATGTTGCTTACGCCGATTATCCCCGACAACATTGTGAATATACCAATCAACCAAACCACAATATCCAATATTGATAATGCACGGTCCATTGTCATGTGCTGGGTAAAACGGTTCCATATCCAGACAGCCTTTTTGTCATCAGGGCTGAAATTATGGATACCGCTCAGAGTGTTTCTGACACCCTGCTCAACTTGCTCACCCTCTTCAAGAGTCGAGATATTTCCGACCTGAACTTTAATTTCGTCGATATAGTCAGATCCGCTCGCCATCATGCGGGCTGTTGTGAACGGGATATAGGTTGACTGTCCGAACTCTGGGTTAATCAGCCCGATAACAATAAATGACAGTCCATTAAGCAATACCCGCTGACCGATAACGTCTGAAGGCTTCGTTCCTGGGAAAAGAATAGCCGCATTTTTTTCGGTCAGAATAACCACCTTGCGCGACTGACTGATATCAGCATCGTTAATATTGCGTCCTTCGGTAATTTTATCTCCGCGTGACGGTAGTTCTGACGGATAAACGCCATTATATCCTGTTGTAATATAATCATGTGGAGTAGAAATATTCGCATTAGATGATAAACTGCCTGTCACGTCAGCAACATCGCCTCGATTCTTCGTCTTTATTACTGACATATCATCTTGTTTAAGACCAATGTAGCGACCGTCTTTATATCCGTTATAAGGCTGAGAAGTCATACCTCCCCAAACACTTATAGTGTTGGTTCCCTGACTCATGCGACTGTCATTAAACGAGTTTACCACGCCTCGCGACATTCCAAGCAGCACGATAAGCATAAAAATGCCCCAGGCCACCGCAAAGCCGGTCAATGCCGTTCGCAGTTTGTTGTTGCTGAGGGTCTGCCCTATTTCTGAAATTAAGTCAAACATAGCCAATCAATTGACAATCAAGCCGTCGCTAATACGGATTATTCTGTTGGTTTGTTCACCGACTTTCGGGTCGTGAGTTACGATAACGATAGTCATTCCAGCATCGGCATTAAGCTCTCTGAAAATTTTCATCACGTCGGCAGATGTGTGACTGTCGAGCGCACCTGTCGGCTCGTCGGCAAGAATGACCGATGGATTTGTAATCAGCGAACGTGCGATTGCCACACGCTGCTTTTGACCGCCTGACAATTCACCCGGCAAGTGGTGAGCACGATCGGCGAGTCCCATGCGGTCAAGCTGCTCCATCGCCAAAATATTGCGTTTCTTTCGCGACACCCCTTGATAGAACAACGGTAGTGCGACATTTTCAATCGCATTTTTATAACTGATCAAGTTAAACGACTGAAAAACAAATCCAATCAATCGGTTGCGGAGTTCGGCAGCTCGATTCTCGCTCAAATTTTTAATGAGCTGACCATTGAGAATATATTCGCCGGTATCATAATTGTCAAGAATACCGAGTATATTTAATAATGTGGATTTGCCCGAACCCGAAGCACCCATAATAGAGACCAGCTCCCCTTTGGCAATATCAAGATTGATACCCTTGAGAACGTGCAACGGTACTGCTCCGGGATAGGTTTTGTTTATGTCGCGTAGTTTTATCATTTCCATAAAACAACTGATATATTTAATGTGATGATATTTAATTTTCTATTGTTATAATGGGTATTGCGTACAAAGGTACACATATAACCTTACAAAAACATTAGTTTTATAGTTAAATTATTTTATCTCTTAGACGTTATAGGATTAAAAAAAGTTACATCATCATGTAAATTTTTTAACGTATGCTCAAAAATATTTGTAGAAACAAACTATTTGTTTTAAATTTGCGTTATATAAACAAAGGCAAGAGAGCCTGCCCGATTGAAAAAACACCACATCAAAGTTGATTGGGAAACTCTTCAAATTATTATGAAATACCGAGACAATCCTGTTGTCCAATGGCGGGCCTCAACTCTCTTTTGAGAGTGGCATCCTCCTTTTAGGAGGGGTAAACCCGGACGGATTACAAAGGACATCAGGATCTCAAATCCTGTCTATTCGGAGTTTCATCGCGTCCTTTGATGTGGCCCCTATAAAAGAGCTGTTTCGACTTAACGACAAGTCGTGACGGCTCTTTCTTATCCCTATAATTTAACTATATTATCTATTTGTTGATATTATCTCGGAATATTTAGTTAAATTTGCGAATGTTTAACTCTAAAAATTGAAACGCTTATGATTATTCAACGAATACAATCGCTCTATCTTCTGATTGCAACCGTTCTCTCAGGATTTTTCTGCGTATCGAGCATCGGCTCGGTAAAAGTTGAAGAAACACTGATGAATGTCTATCCCAAAGACAATCCCGTCATGCTAATCGTCGGCATTCTCATCACTCTTCTACTTTTCATTTCTATCTTCCTTTTCAAAGACCTGAAACGCCAGAAAACAATAGCCCTGCTCTCGATGTTCCTTATCATCGCAACTGAAGCAACAGTCTTCATCCTTATTTTCAGCAGCGAAGCAGGAATGATTTCATGGACCGGTGGAGCCCTACTCCTTTTAGGCTCATTTATCTTTACCCTTCTGGCTTATCGCGGAATTAACAAAGATCAAAAAATTCTTCGCGAGAGCGACCGCATCCGCTAATCACCTCTTAATAAACAAATAAAAAAATGGGTATGTCATTTCTGACATGCCCATTTTTATATTTATGGATTTCTAACTAACTTCTGATTAGAGCTGAGTCCATACGCTTACTCCGGCACGGATTGTCTTGTCAGAGCGGAATCCACGGAGGAAGTGCTGATAACGGCGACCTACATACAAGGTCCAATAGTCGCTGTAATTAGAATATTTACCATTCTGACCCATAACCTGAAGTTCATTGCCGTCTTCATCAAGAATACGGTAGTAAACATATGTTTGACCATAAGCGGCACCCTGGGGTTGGTCAATTTTAACAGGAGCCCATGATGTACATTCGCCAAACGCAATAGGTTCGCCTACATTTTCCCATTCGGTCCAGTCATTATCAAGCCATCTTGATTTGTAATGAGCCTGATATTGAATTTTACCCTGATAGGGAACACCTTCGGTTTCATACATGAGGTTATAGAAACGTACATAGCCGATTGAGTCAGTGTAGTAAGAAGGTGTCACATCAAATGTGAAACCATTTTCACCATAACCGGTATCAATTATAAGAGGATCTTTGTCAAAGTCATAGACAATAACGTTTTGCTTTCTGCCGTGAATTAATTTAAGTTTACGGTCATAAGCAAGTTTATGATCGGGACCGAGATAGTAACGGAGCACGGGTTCATCTTCAGTAACAGTGTAGAAAAGACCTACCGAACCGCTGGGCTGACCGTTATAGGTTGACATGATTGAAGCATTGTTTGGCTGAACATATACCTGATCACCGAGTTCAATCTTGTAGATGTTATTGGCTGTAGCTGTTGAAACAGGAACAAAGTAGTGAATTTGGACCTGGGTCATGCTATTCACATTGTCCATCGGGAATTCAATCTCATGTTTTTCACATGAAGAGAAAATGCCAGCGACTGCCATGAACAGTGGGATGTATTTTAATATCTTCATATTGAATATATTCTTTATCAGTTAATAGACTTATTAATTGATTGATTCAGGCATGTCACCGGGATATGCGAACCAAGGAATTGAAGTGTGGTAATAGGGGCTTGTACCGCTGATAGGTTTGATTTTTTCAAGCGAAGGTACATTCCACATATACTCTGAATTATATCGGGGACGAATACGGAAGCAGGGAGAACCGTTATTGGTGTTGGTTCCGTAAGTACCCTTACGAAGCTGTACGTTGGCAGGGGCGAGATAGTAACCTTTGAAGACCTTAGTCGGGTCAGTATCCCATTTCTGATAGAGGACAGTAGTTTGCCAGCCATTGCCATTGTAGGGATAATCACCTTCATAAGCGATGTCATACATATATTTACGCTGGTCAACCCATGCTTCCATTGCACCCCAAGGATAGAGAGCGACAAATTTCTGCATCATGATGTGAGACAACGAAAGTTTATCCTGAGTCAGGTTAACAAACGGTCCTGCAAGATAATCATCGGCAAGCTCGTTGAACATTTTGGCAGTAATCTTGTCACCGCCCGCGATACTACCCTCTTTACCTGGTGTGATATAACGGGCTGTGAATACCATGTCTTCAGCAATACCTTTCTTGAATGAATCGAGGGCATCACCCTTGCGACCCATCTTGAAATATGCCTCGGCAGCGCAGAAGTGAATTTCAGCAGCTGTCATGAGGATGTAAGGAGCATTGTCACGGAAAATCCAGCGACCGTTACCGTCGTATGTAGTTGAACCGACAGCTTCACGACCATAAACCGAAGGAGCATTGCCGATAGGACCGCCTACGGCTGTAAATGTACCGCCATAGTAACGACGAGCCTTGATAGAATCGGCATTTTCCATATTGGTGAACTTGTTATCGTCTTTAGTAGACAACTTAACAGCCATACGTGGATCAAAGTGACCGGGAAGGTTGTAGAGAGTATCACAGACAATCTGTTCATCCATCAATTCGTATGGGAAGCATACGTTATTTTCAACAGGGATAAGGTCTCCTGAGACTTCATCATATTTGCGGACAGCACCTGTCATTACCTGAACGGCATAATCATGCTGGAAATATGTACGGCTAAGGTTTGCGCGCTGTGTTCCCCAGAAGTTGTTATAGTCTGAATAGGGGGCGTTTGCACCGGGACCCGGAACTTCTACTGTAGCATCGTCAGCCGATGAATTGATAGCTTTTGCATAGCAATCGATAAGTTCCTGAGCATACTTTGAAGTAAAGTCACGTTTATTGGTAAGAGCCGCAAGGTCACGAACGATCACTGAATATGCAAATTTTTTCCATTTTTCGGGATCTCCATGATAGATAAAGTCATTATCCGACAATTTCTTACCATAAGCTGTGTTATCTTCTTTTTCAAGATATTCGATAGCCTGATATGCCCATGCGCGAGCCTGAGCCATGATCTCTTCCTGAGAGTCATAAGAGTGAGAAAGCTGTCCCGGAATATAAGCTTCTTTCATCGGACATTCACCATGATATTTGGTGAGCATATCCCAGTCAAAAGCTTTCATTGCCATACCCATACCGGCAAGAGTCCAGTTTTCTGCCTCAACCGACTGGTTAATAAGATTTTCGAGGTTCATACCGTGAGTCCAGTAAACCATACGCCAAATCTGACCGCCGGCATCAGAACCTGAGCTGTAAGAGTGGCCTGCAAATGATGTATAACCGGTTGTACCGAACATCTGACAGAGAGGTGTAGCGGCACGAAGGTCAAAATAAACCTCATTGTAAACCTGAGTGATACCTGCGAGATAGAGATATGCCTCAATCTCGGCGGGCGCGTCTATATTGGTATTCACATCCAGATAGTCTTCACAGCTTGTGAAAGTGACCGCAGCTGAAAGTGCCAATGCAGTTATAAGTGATTTATTCATTGTTTTCAATCTTTGAATGTGTGAAATGATTAATTGAATGTGAGGCTTATACCAAACGAGTATGTACGCGGATTGGGAATACCCCAAACATCGAAGCCTTCACCGCCTGTACCACCACCGGCTGCACTGAGGGCGTTACCTACAGCGTCGATACCTGAATAGTTGGTCCAAGTAAAGAGGTCGTTACCCGATACATAGATCATCGCATTGCTTACAAAGCCGTTGAGGAATTTCTTGAGTGTCTTGCTCGGAACAGTGTAAGAGAGGCGAAGTTCCTGCATACGAAGATAGTTTACATTCTTTTCTACCCAGTTATCATCAACACCTGTATAGATTGATGAACCGTAGTTACTCATGTTAACAGCGATAGTGCTCTTGGTCGGATGATCAGTATCCTGAAGTCCGTCTTTTAGAACGCCGTCAAATACAAATGAACCGTCTTCACGGAGATGAACTGATTCCATACTCATACCGTTACCGAGAAGGTCACGTTTTGTACCGTTTACAACAGTAGCGCCGATACGACCCGAGAACATTGCATTAAGATAGAAACCTTTCCAGTTTACAGATGTCGTGATACCTAATTTGAGTTTGGGTTCACGGTTACCGATAATGCTCCAGTCAGCATCTACGAGAGGAAGACCGGTTGTCGGGCTGATGAGGATATCTCCTGCTTCGTTACGTTCATAGCTGCGACCTGTGAGAGATGTGATAGGTTCGCCAACCATGATACCGTTACGGATGTTACCTGATACCCAAGTATAAGCGTTGTAATATTCCGATACGTTTTCGGGGAGGTAAACAACTTTAGAATCGGTAGCTGAGAGGTTAACACCAACGTTCCAGCGATAGCCGGGACCGGTGATGATGTCACCGTCGATGTGAGCTTCCCAACCCCATGTGTTGAATGTACCGACGTTGAGGTTGTTGAGTACGAAACCTGTTGCGTATGAAAGACGGAAACCGTTAACGATCTGGTCGGCACAGTGAGTGCGGAAGTAAGTGAAGTCGGCAGCGAGACGGTCGTGGAAGAGACGGGTTTCAAAACCGAACTCATAAGAGGTTGTCATCTCGGGTTTGAGATTGAGGTTAGGACCGGTGAAACCGTAGCGGTAACCACCACCCGGGTCTTCGGTTACTTCAAGTTCGGGATAGATTGAAAGGGGTGAAGCGTCTTTACCTACCTGAGCTATTGAACCGCGAAGTTTGAAGTAGCTGAGTACATCCTGGTTTTTGAAGAAACTGAGGTCAGTCGGAACCCAAGAAAGTTCAGCTGCAGGATAGAAATATGAGTTGTTGTTTTTAGGAAGTGTTGAAGACCAGTCGTTACGGGCACGAAGAGTCAAGAACACCTGATTTGCATAACCGAGCTCTGCCTGAGCCGAGATAGCCTGTACGCGACGTTTGGTCGAACGTTTTACTGATGTAACGGTTGCGGGGTCACAGTTGTTGATTGACTGGAAGTCTACAACAGAGAAGTTTGAACCGTTGGTTGACAGACGGCTTACACCATTTTCTACTTGGTGATAACCAACCTGTGCGTTAACAGTGAATTTATCTTCGAAGAATGAGCCACCATATCCGGCAATAAGGTTGAGAGTGGGGTCATTGAAGTTTGATTTAGCAAGGTTATAAGAACCGACACCTTCCTGATTAGATGAATAATAGGGGTGACGTGAAGTTTCAAATGATTGAGCACCAACGTCCCAACCTACCTGAGCACGTACAAAGATATTGTAGGGTAGATTGACAGTAAGAGCGGCATTTGAGAGGAAACGGTCACTCTCGTCATAGTTGAGGTTCTTATACATACCGAAGAGCGGGTTGAGAATGTCGGTATCGGTATAGGTTGAAGGGAATCTCATGTGTGAACCGTCGGGATCCATCCAAACTGACATATCGTCAGTCATAGGCCAGCGTGTTGCCATACGAACCGGACCGTTAGTACCTTTGGCTACCTTGTTGTTGGTAGTGTGGGTGTACTGCATAGATGCTTCAAATTTCAACCATTTTGTGATTTCAGCTTTTCCTGAAAGTGAAAGGTTGGTACGGTCATAGTCGGTTGTTTTGATAACACCGGTTTGATCGAGGAATGAAGCACCGGCACGGAGGGTTGCCTTATCATTACCTGTCTCTACCGAAACGTTGTGTTTCATAGAGTGACCGGTTTGAAGAATAGCTGACACGTTGTCATAAAGCTGAGTACCTTCGGGATATTTTGTACCATATTTGGCACTGTAGTACCAGTGAGTTGAACCGTAAGCACCGGGACCGTAAACATCCTGCATTTCGGGCCAGCCGTATGCTTTGCTCCAAGAGAAAGCATTGCTGTATGATACACGGCCTTTACCGTTTGTTGCATTACCTTTCTTTGTGGTGATGATAATCGCACCGTTAGATGCGTCAGAACCATAAAGAGCGGCAGCGGCTGCACCTTTAAGCACGGTCATTGACTCGATGTCTTCGGGGTTGAAGTCATTACCACGAGACGAGAAGTCGAGGTCGCGGCTTGTGATCGCATCGGCAGGACCCGCAAACGATGAGGGGTCAAATGTCGAGTTGTTCATCGGGATACCGTCGACAACGTAAAGCGGCTGGTTGTTACCTGAAATTGAGGTAGCCGAACGAAGTGTTACGGTTGTTGACGCACCCGGCGCACCATTGGTTGATGTTACAGTCATACCTGACACACGACCCTGAAGGGCAGTGATGAAGTTGTCACGGCCTGACTCAATAATATCTTTAGCTTTAACGTTTTGCACCGATGAACCGACTGCACGGGCAACACGTTTCATACCGAACTCTGCGGTGATCTCAACCTCACCGAGCTGGTTTGCGTTAGATTCAAGTTTGACTTCGATGTCTTTTTTGTCACCAACCTTGACGGTTACAGGGTTGTGACCGATGTAAGAGATTCGGAGTTCACTACCTTTGGCAGCTGCAATCTTGAAATGACCGTCAATGTCAGTCATAGTTCCGGTTTGCGTGCCTACCACAAGGACAGATGCACCCACAACAGGTTCACCGTCTGAATCATACACGGTACCTGTGATTTGTTGTTTTGCAGAAGCGTTAACGCTTTGCGGTATTGGCGATTCGACTGCATAAGCCGCGAACGATGTTCCCAGCATTGCAAAAGAAGCCAATAGTAAACATGGTAACTTTCTCATAAAGTAGAAATGTGGATTGGTTTTATAAAATGTTTATTATTGGTTTGCGATTGGAAAATTCTGACGAGCAACCATCAGCTTAAGGATTTCAAATAACGAGTTTTTCACTTCTGATTCATGCTATTAGATAACACTTTCATTGTTGAAAAATTTATTATTAAAATGCCTCTCTCTTAGTAAGAGATAC